>NC_003317.1:1088357-1431286 GCF_000007125.1 Brucella melitensis bv. 1 str. 16M
TAATGATAGCGGCAGACTGGTCTACCTTGATATTGCCTGTAGCATCCGTAATTTTGGAGCCGCCAACCGGCTTGGCAATATCAAGCTCCGAAAATCCGATATCCGCATTCCATTTCAGTGTGCCAGGCGGCGGATCCTTCGACACGGCAAAGCTCACCTTCACCTGTGCATTGATATCCCCCGTCACATCTTGCGGCAGGAAGGGAACATTTTTCAGCACATCGATGGGTTTGTTTCCCGCGATTTCCGCGATGGCCGCAGCCTCGCCCGACACATGGAGATCAAGATCGGCCATAACGGGCCGCTGCGGCCCCCATGGAATAACGAGCGTGCCGTTGGAAACGGTCGCCTTCCGGTTGTTCGGGGTATAGGCGGTACCCTTGAGAAGCTTGATCGTGGTATAGGCACCCCGCACGGAAACCGTGCCATCGGCATCGCGCACGGCAGGCAGTTCCCCAACCACATCGAAGCGCGTGTCCACGACATTGAAATCGGCATTGATCTCCTCTTCCGTGAGAGGCGGCGGCAGGCCGGGACCATTGAAGCGCCCGCCAGCCAGCGAAATATCGATGCGGCTATCTTGCAGTGTTCCGCCAAAAAGATTCTTCAACACCCATTCGCGCGCGCCATCTGCAACGTCGATCGGCCATAGATGCTTGGCATCGGCAACCGGCATCTTGGGAATGCGCAGCATAAAGATCATTTCCGGCGAACCATCACCAAAACCCATGCTGCCCTGACCGTAAAGCTGCCCGCCTTCCGTCTGTACGTCCAGATTGACAAACTGGATGCGTTGCTGAGCGGGCATATAGCGGCCTGCGATGCGGGTTGCAAAAGAGAGCGGCGGATCACTGGATTCGGGGGGCATACTGGTCGCCGAAGTGGTAAGCACCTCAAAGCGATAGGAGGGGCCATCTGTATTGCTCTCTGCCTCCTGTTCCGGGCCGAAGGCGCCGTTGAACTGCGCCTGCAAGCCGCCGAGCACAAGGCGGGACGGTTTGATCTCGATCTTGTGGCTCCCAACCCGGTGTTCGAGGCTGAGGCGCACATTGCCGCGAACATTATCCACCTTGCCCAACTGCATGTCGATGCCATCCACCGTCAGGTCAGCGGCCAGCCGTTCCGGCTTATCGCCATCCGCCGCAAATCCTGAAAGCGTCAATTGTGCATAAGCATCAAGCTCGAAATGAGCCGGGTTCACCCGATTGCCGTTGATGACGGGGGCGACTTGTGGCGGGGAGCCCATAACAACCGGAATATCCTTCACATTCAGGCGAAATGCGCTAAGCGCCTTGTCGCTCGCCCTGCGTTCGATATCGCCGTCGAGGGCAATCTTTCTGCCCTTCCAGACGACGGTGCCGGTGATGGCGATCTTTCCGCGATCTTCGGTCAGGCGGGCGCGTTCAATATCGAGTACCTGCTCTTCTTCGCCCACCTTGAAGGACACCGAACTGTTGGCGATACGGATAACGCGCGTGTCCTGCGCGCTCAAAAGCTCCAGGCTGCGGCGCATGGCGGCAAATATCTCACCGGAAGCGGCATCGAAATCGACATAGCCCTTTTCATCATAAGGCAAGGATTTCCAGAAACCGCCGCCGCGCGCTTCCGGCAAATCAAAGGCGACCCCCTCCACCTCAAGCTGCGCCACGCGCAGTTTTCCCGTTAAAAGCGGCAGCGGTGCAAGCCCCAGACGAACAGACTTTATACCATTGATCGCAACCCCCTGTTTCGGATCAACAATCGACACATCGCGCGCTTCCATGGCGACATGGCCGTTGCGATCACGTGAAAGCGCAGCACTGCCAATGGAAGCGGATGCTCCTTCACCAAGAATATGGGAGAGGCTTTTCTGGGCTTCATCTCGCAGAAGATCGCTGTTGACCCCGCCACGCAGGATGACAAACCCCACGCCACCCAGCAGAACAAGCAGAATGCAGATCGATAGAAGGGCATGAGAACAACGCGAAACAATCGATCGCGCAGAACGCACCGAACCTGATACGATACCCTCGCCGCTTTCAGCCACGAGGCGCTCGATCCTTTTCATCTGCCGCTTGGTGAAGCGAATTTTTTGTGGTTTCTCTGCCAATAATCCAGCCGGACTGATCTTCTGCGTCTATCAGCACCTTATAATCTAGTTTATAAGAATACTGTAATTGATTGAATTAACTTGCTACTTCCGTAATATGGCATCATTTCATATCAAGTTTGCCGGTCTCTGTCTCCTCTTGGCGGTTGCCCGGATGAGCGGTTGCGCAAGCCTTGTTTGAATGCGATAGCTCGGAATAGTAACAGTTGCTTTCCCTGCTAATCCATAAAAGAAAGGCGTAGATATGGCTCATCCCCAAGTTGGCGATATGGCACCGGATTTTACCCTACCATCCGACCATGGCGAAATTACCCTGTCATCGCTGAAAGGCCACCCTGTCGTCGTCTATTTCTATCCAAAGGACGACACATCGGGCTGCACCAGGGAAGCCATCGCCTTTTCGCAGTTGACGGCCGAATTCGACAGGATCGGCGTGCGCGTGATCGGTCTTTCACCCGATAGCGCAACGAAACATGCCAGGTTCCGCACCAAACATGCGCTGACGGTGGATCTGGTGGCCGATGAAGATCGCGTGGCGCTTGAAGCCTATGGCGTGTGGGTGGAAAAAAGCATGTATGGACGCAAATATATGGGCGTGGAGCGCACGACCTTTCTGATTGGCGCCGATGGACGCATCGCTCAGGTCTGGAACAAGGTCAAAGTCGATGGACACGCCCAAGCCGTTCTTGAAGCCGCCCGCAGACTCTGATCCCCATACGCTTTGCACCCTATGACCGACAAGCCTACCTATGAACAGACATTGCGCGGCAACGCTATTCGCGCCATATCCGCCTGCGATCTGGACGAAAAGGTTCGCCTGGCGCGGGAAACGGCAAGCCGCTGGTTCGCCCGCGCACTTTCGGTTCGCAGCCCCCTCGATCCGCCCTTGCCCGAACGCCCCGGACGCCCCGAAAAGCCGGAACTCGTGCCGCCACGCATGTTGAAGAAGCGTTCGCTCAACACAGAACATGGCCGCATCGCGCTGATGCATGCACTTGCCCATATTGAACTGAACGCCATTGATCTTGCGCTCGATATCGTGGCCAGATTTGCCGTAAAGCCCATTCCACGCAGCTTCTTCGACGGCTGGATGAAAGTTGCCGATGACGAAGCCCGGCATTTCACACTGTTGCGCAACCGATTGAAATCATTGGGTGCCGACTATGGTGACATGCCTGCGCATGATGGCCTTTGGCAATCGGCGCATCAGACCCGAAACGATCTCGAAGCGCGGCTTGCAGTCGTGCCGCTCATTCTCGAAGCGCGTGGCCTTGATGTGACGCCTTCTCTTCTGGAAAAAATGATCGAAACCGGAGACCACGAAACAGCGGCGATTCTCAACATCATCTACAATGATGAAAAAACGCATGTGGCCGTGGGCGCAAAATGGTTCCGTTTCTTCTGCGCCCGCAATCGGATCGACCCCGCCGCCCGGTTCCGCGAACTCGTGCGGGCGAATTTTCGTGGTGAATTGAAACCACCCTTCAATGAACTGGCTCGCGCCGAAGCAGGCCTTACGCCCTCCTTCTATCGTTCCTTGTCGCCGGTTTCTATATAAAGACAGGCGGATAGAGCCTTCCAATGATTTGAAAATGCTCCGGGCTCCTGCCCCGCACAAGCCTCATATGGAAAAGTCTGTTAGGATAGGTTTCGATCTGATTGAATCAGTTCGGCGAACCCTGATGATGTGTAATCGGGCTGGACCATCCGGGAGAGGCAAAAGCCAACATGGCTGAAAAACAGGCGGAGATGAAGCGCAAAAAGCCACCTGCCGTTATCATCGCGCGGGGCAGGAAAATCAGCCATTTTGCGCTGCGGCCATGGATGGTCGCGGCAGGCGGAACCGCCTTGCTTGTTCTTTGCATCGTCCATCCAAGCACGGCGGAAGTCGCCCCGACCACAAACCGCCTCGCCCCCTTGGTGGAGCGCGCCTTTCGATTGCAGCCCATGCCCGACATGCCTTTGAAGCCTGCACCGGAGCAACACAGCCTAGCCATCCCCGATGAGGCGCTCGCGGGCCATGATTTTCCTGGCATCGATCCGATCATAACCGGCCCCGTGCCGGGCAAGCGTGCAAGGGGAGCGCATTGAGCACGCTCTTTGAAGCCTCAGACCACCATGGAAATTTCCGGCACGCGACAAATCCCGTGAGCCTTCTCAAGGCGGGAAAGCAGATTGATCCGTTCTGATAATGCAGCATAAAAAACCCGGCGCGAGGCCGGGTTTTAGGGCGTGTCTGCATTCAACGTAACCAGATCATAGCGCATGCGAGATGGACGAAACCCACGAATGCGGTCAATGTTTTCTCGCATCGCAGCGCAATGCGACGATAGCGTTTCAACTTGTTAAAAAAGCATTCAATCTGATGGCGTTCCTTGTACAGCCTCCAGTCGATTGTTGGGGCACTGGAACGTGTTGGATTGGCCTTGGATCTGAGCCGTTGCCTTGAGATCGCTGGCAATGAAGGCCCTTAAGTGATCGGCATCATAGGCCGCATCAGCAATGACATGCCCCACACCCTCTAAGCCGGATAGAAGGCTTGAAGCTTGCGGACAGTCACCATAATGGCCGGGTGTTGGCTTTATTCGCAGCGGTAGGCCGATAGCATCGACAACAGCATGCAGCTTGGTCGTCAATCCCCCGCGCGAGCGACCGATGCAGGCAGCTTCAGCCCCCCTTTTGCGCCCGCCGCATCTGCGTGGACTTTCGATATGGTGCTGTCAATGAGGACATATTCAAAGTCCGGCGTATCAGCCAGGGCATGGAAAAGCCTTTCCCATACACCGGCGTGCGACCAGCGCCGAAAGCGGGCATGAACCGCTGTCCATTTGCCGAAGGTCGCAGGCAGATCGCGCCAGTGCGCTGCATTGGCAGCCATCCACAAGATGGCGTCGACAAATAATCGGTTATCAACGCCACTGCGGCCGGGCGTACCAACTCGCCCCGGAAGATATGCTTCGATCCGGTTCCATTGCTCATCTGTAAGGCTTCGTCTGCTCAAGGCTGTTCTCCTTCAACAACCTTGAATCAGAATTTCATGCAAAAGGGAATCCTTGTATGCAGACAGGCCCTAGAGCGCATCCTGAAAAGTGTGAAACGGTTTTCGGAAAAGATGCGTGTCAAAACAAAGGATTAGAGCGCCGATCTGATTCAATCAGATCGGCGCTCTAATTGTCTGAAGCCTTTCAGCCGGATCAATCGATATCCTCGATCATTTCGCCGCCACCCTGAATGCGATGGGCAAGAGCGGCCTCCATGAAAGGCGTGACGGCGCCGTCCAGCACTTCCTGCGGGTTGGTGCTTTCAACACCTGTGCGCAAATCTTTCACAAGCTGATAAGGCTGGAGAACGTAGGAGCGAATCTGGTGCCCCCAGCCGATATCGGTCTTGGTGGCATTCGCCGCATCCGTAGCCTCTTCGCGCTTTTTCAGCTCCTCTTCATAGAGGCGCGCGCGAAGCATGGACCAGGCCTTTTCACGGTTCTTGTGCTGCGAACGTTCCGCCTGACACTGCACCACGATGCCGGTTGCAATATGCGTGATACGCACCGCCGAATCGGTCGTGTTGACGTGCTGCCCGCCCGCGCCAGAAGCGCGATAAGTGTCGATACGGACATCCGCCTCCGTCACCTGAACCTCGATATTGTCATCGATGACAGGATAGACCCAGATGCTCGCGAAGGAGGTATGACGGCGCGCGTTAGAATCATAAGGCGAAATGCGCACCAGACGATGCACGCCGGATTCGGTTTTCAACATGCCATAGGAATTGTGCCCCTTGACGAGAATGGTCGCGGACTTGATGCCCGCTTCTTCGCCTTCATGTACTTCCATGACCTCCACCTTGCGCCCGTTGCGCTCGGCCCAGCGGGTATACATGCGCAAAAGCATGGACGCCCAGTCCTGGCTTTCCGTGCCGCCTGCGCCCGCATGGACTTCCAGATAGGTGTCGTTCGCATCGGCTTCGCCGGAGAGGAGCATGTCGATCTGGCGGCGGTCGATCTCATCCTTGAGGTCACGGATGGTTTTTTCCGCATCCTCGACGATCGACTTGTCGCCTTCCTCCTCGCCCATGGCGATGAGTTCGACACTATCGTTCAGCGTCTGCTTGAGGTGATTGATGCCATTGATACTGTCTTCCAGTTGCTGGCGCTCACGCATCAGCTTCTGAGCTTCCTGAGCATCATTCCATAGCGTGGGATCTTCGGCCCTCTGATTGAGATAGCCCAGACGTTTTACAGCCTGATCCCAGTCAAAGATGCCTCCTCAGCAGGCTTATGGCCTGCTGGATTTCGTCAACCAGCGTCTCGATTTCCGCGCGCATGGGTAAATCGTTCCTTCAATATCAGTATATTTTCATGAGAAGCCGAACCGGAATATTCAGGGTTCAGGCTTTGACTTGCGAATGAACCGCAAGCGCCGCGGACCATAGTGAGTACGCGGCGCCGTGTAAAG
The DNA here is from genome assembly GCF_000007125.1 of Brucella melitensis bv. 1 str. 16M. Taxonomy (NCBI): domain Bacteria; kingdom Pseudomonadati; phylum Pseudomonadota; class Alphaproteobacteria; order Hyphomicrobiales; family Brucellaceae; genus Brucella; species Brucella melitensis. The sequence goes on from NC_003317.1 coordinate 1,094,901, forward strand.
CTTGACGGGTCAGTAAAGTCCGCCGGAACCGGAATTGATCGCGCGGGTTGCCTGCGGGGACTGCGGCGCAACCGGGGAGCCTTCGCGGAACGTGTCCATGCCGATGACCGAATAGCTGTCGGACGGGCCGGTGCCCGGCTTGAAAGCTTCCATAATGACATTCGGATCGCCCGGATTGGCGCGCATGCCCGTCTTGCGGTCGATCGCGATGACGGTCATGCCTTCCGGCACACGGAAATCAACCTTCGGCGTTCGAGCCAAAGCCTGCTCCATGAAGGACTTGAACACCGGCGCGGCAAGGCCACCGCCCGTATTGCCGCGGCCAAGCGGAGTAGGCGTATCATATCCCATGAAAACGCCAACCACGAGATCAGGTGTGAAGCCCACGAACCAGGCATCCTTTTCCTCGTTGGTCGTTCCGGTCTTGCCCGCCAGCGGGCGGTCCAGGCTCTTCAATATCTGTGCCGTTCCGCGCTGCACGACACCTTCCATCATCGACGTGATCTGATAGGCCGTCATGGGATCGAGAACCTGATCGCGATTGTCGATCAGTGTCGGCTCGTCCTGATTGGCCCATTCCTGCGCATTGCAACCTTCGCACTGGCGGTTGTCATGCTTGAACACGGTCTTGCCGTAGCGGTCCTGAATGCGGTCGATCATCGATGGCGTGATGCTCTGCCCGCCATTGGCTATAATCGAATAAGCCGTCACCATACGAAGCACCGTGGTTTCGCCCGCGCCAAGCACCATGGAGAGAACAGGCAACATCTTGTCGTAGATACCGAAACGCTCGGCATATTCGACCACGAGCTTCATGCCCATATCCTGCGCCAGACGCACGGTCATGACGTTACGGGACTGCTCGATGCCGTAGCGCAGCGTAGAGGGGCCGGCGAACTTGCCCGAAAAGTTTTTCGGAGCCCAGATACCGAGCGACCCGCCCTGGTCAATTTCCAGCGGCCCGTCCAGCACCACGGAAGCAGGCGTATAGCCATTATCCAGTGCAGCCGCATAGACAAACGGCTTGAAGGACGAACCCGGCTGGCGATAGGCCTGCGTGGCGCGATTAAACTCCGATTCGCCAAAGGAAAAACCGCCAACCATGGCCAGCACACGGCCCGTATGGGGGTCCATGGCAACCAGTGCTCCTTCAAGCTTCGGCGGCTGCTGGAGACTATACCGGGAATCGCCCGTCTTTGACACATAGATAATATCGCCCGGCTTCAGCACGCCTTCCGGCGACTTGGCACTGGTGCGCTTTCCGCCGATATTGACGATGCGCATTGCCCATTTCATATCGTCGGCAGCGATGAAAGCGCGCTTGCGCTCCTTGCTGCGTGAACCGGACGCGTCAAACTGCGGCTGGAGGCCGATATCAGCACCGGCAGGCGTAACATTCAGGACGACGGCAAGCTGCCATTCCGGCACATCCGAATAGGGCTCCATATTGCCGAAAGCCGTACCCCAATCGCCGCCAAGCTCGACATTTTTCAACGGGCCGCGCCAGCCGCGCGCCTCGTCATAGCGTATCAATGCCGCCTGCAAGGATTTGCGCGCTTCAAGCTGCAATTTGGGATTGAGGGTCGTGCGAACCGACAAGCCGCCTTCGTAAAGCGCATCGACACCGTATTTCTGAATGATCTGGCGGCGCACTTCTTCGGTGAAATATTCGGAAGCAAAGAGATAATGGGTAGCCGTGCGGGGGGTGACGCCAAGGGGCTGCTTCTTTGCGTCTTCCGCTTCGGCAGTCGTGATATAGCCATTCTCGGCCATGCGGTCGATCACCCAGTTGCGGCGCTCGATGGCGCGCTCGGGCTGGCGGAAGGGATGGTAATTGTTCGGCCCCTTGGGCAGGGCCGCAAGATAGGCACTTTCCGCAATGGTCAGTTCGCCCACCGACTTGTCGAAATAGGTCAGTGCCGCACTGGCAATGCCATAGGAACCGAGACCAAAGAAAATCTCGTTCAGGTAAAGCTCAAGAATGCGATCCTTGGAATATGCCTGCTCAATGCGCATCGCAAGGATGGCTTCCTTGATCTTGCGATCATAGGTCTGCTTGGAGCTCAGCAGGAAGTTCTTCGCCACCTGTTGCGTGATGGTGGAGGCGCCGACCGGACGGCGGCCAGAACCTATATTCTTCAGATTCGTGACCACCGCACGCGCAAGGCCACCGAAATCGAGGCCATGATGCTCATAAAAGGTCTTGTCTTCGGCGGAAACGAAAGCCGCCTTCACGCGGTTCGGCACGGCCTGAATCGGCAGATAAAGGCGTCGCTCACGGGCAAACTCGGCCATCAGGCTGCCATCGGAAGCATGAACTCGCGTCATCACCGGTGGCTCGTACTTGGCGAGCACCTCATAATCCGGCAAATCCTTCGCAAGGCTTCCAATATAAAGCGCCGCACCGCCTGCCACCAACAGCATCAAAACGGTGCCTATCCCGAAGAAATATCCGATAAGCCTTACCATAAACCCGGAATCCTGCCTTCAGATTATTCACATGATAAGGGTCGAAACATAAACTGCCAACCCTCGAACCTATTGTGCCGCATGGCAACTAATTGGCTTAGTGACCAGCAAATGCGTCAAAGGCAAGATGGTTTACATATTTTTATCAATTTAAAACATTTGCACCGAAAAACGCGGCGAAAATAAGAGGGGCTGTTGCAAGCCTGCATCTTATGAGCGCATGTTAATTCCATCGAATGCTAATGCAAAACCGCACTTTGAAAAACTATCCGCGAAAAACTATCCGCCGCTGAGATTTGAGGGTCTCTTGCGCGCGGCAAAGGCCTTCACCGCAAGTGCGATCCTGTCTGCCAGTTTTTTACGCCATTCCGGGTTGCTGATGAGTTTTTCATCCTCCGGGTTGGAAAGATAGCCAATCTCAATCAGCACGGAAGGAACATCGGGTGCCCGCAGAACCTGAAAGCCGGCGAAGCGATGCGGATTATTAATGAGGTTCACCTGCCCCTGCAATTCGCCAATCACCTTTTCGGCAAAGCTTAAGGAGAAGGTGTGCGTTTCGCGCCGCGTGAGGTCGAGCAGGATATCGGTGACTTCGGGCTGTTCTTCCGGCAGCGCGCCGGCCAGACTGTCGGACTTGTTTTCACGCTCCGCCATGGCGCGCGCAACAGCGTCCGACGCCTTGTCGGAAATCGTATAGACGGTCGCCCCGCGAATATCGTGCTGGTTGATGGTATCGGCGTGAATGGAGATAAAAAGGTCTGCTTCATGCTGGCGCGCCAGACGCACCCGCTCAGCCAGGCGCAGGAACGTGTCGTCCTCGCGCGTCATCAAAACCTTGATGTTCCGTTCATGGGAGAGCCTGTCACGCAACTCCTTGCCGAAGGCGAGCGTCAGGTTCTTTTCCTTGTTTCCACTCAGGCTTTCCGCACCGCTGTCTATGCCGCCATGGCCGGGATCGATCATCACCGTAAAGGGTCGCGGCTTGCCATTCCCCGGCAGGGCTGAACCAGCCACCTGTTGCCGGGCCCGCTCGGTCGAGCCGGTTTTACCTTTCTGCTCCTTGAGCTTTTCGGCGAACTTCCTGTCAGAGGTTGCGACAATATCCGCCACCAAGCGATAGCCGGAGGCGTTCTCATTTTTGAGAACACGAAGGTTTTCGACATCGAAAGCCCCCCGCAAGGTGAGAATCAGCCGCGAACACCCCTTCCCCGCCAGGCCATAACGCACGTGCGAAACAAGCCCCCTCGCCTCAAGGCTTTTTTCATCGAAGCCGAAACGGGTTTCCGGCAGATCGATCACCAGACGATGCGGATTGCCAAACAGCCGTGTTGAAAGCTTCGGTTCCCGATCGAACATTACAACGACGCGCGTGCGCAGATCATCGCCAGCCATACGAAATGTGAGGGCCGAAAGTGGCGGAGCCGGGCTATCGGCAGCAAAAGTGGAAGGCACATTAGCGAGTGACAGGCAGAACAATGCAAGAAGCACGAACAAAACCCGTATGGCCTGAAAGCTGGCTCCCACTTTATAATGGCTTTGTAAATCCATACACCGTCACAATCGAAAACATTATCGAACAGGTGGGTTGTGGCGCGATACCGAGATCGCTTGCCTCGCGCGGCTCCTGATCCGTCGTACAAAACTACCGTTAACGAAGGATTTCCAGCCGCATTTCCACCGCGAATGAGGCCTATACCCCGCTTTCGGCAAAATTGCGATGCGGCTGTCAATTGATATTCGTGCTTGTCATCGCTTGAACGAGGCCATAAAAGCTTAGACAGGTAACGGAACTCCTGTCAGAATCGTTTGCCGGTTCCCTCAATGGACCACAAGGAATGGCAGAGAGAACAGCGGCATATATAATTTGCCGCTCCGGTAGCCGGCACAGAATTCAGCGGAGATGGCTTCCCTGCCCTCCGTTTTAAATCGGCCGACGGCGCATGGATACGCGCTGTCGCCACTGCTCGCAGAGGGCAAAGAGGTCGGCCCGGCTTTTCCGGGTCATATATGAGGTCGTTTCGTTCGGAACAGCTATGGGTCAAGCAAGACTGACCATTGCGAGCCTGAAGACCGTGATCGCCACGAGGCCATCACGCGCGGAGGCAGCGGCTTTTATTCCGGCGAACCCAGAATCATCCGGCAGATGCATCGCAGTCAGGACAAAAGCCTTCAGGGCTTCGTCCGGCGCACGCGGCTTGCGTCTTCGCGCCGGCAGGAAAGACAATAATGTCCAACAAAATGCTTATAGATGCCTCCCACCCGGAGGAGACCCGCGTTATCGTCACGCGCGGCAACAAGATTGAAGAATTCGATTTCGAATCGGAACATAAGAAACAGCTGAAAGGCAATATCTACCTCGCACGCGTCACCCGTGTCGAACCGTCGCTTCAGGCTGCATTCGTGGAATATGGCGGCAATCGCCATGGCTTCCTGGCATTTTCCGAAATTCATCCCGACTATTACCAGATTCCGGTCGCCGACCGCCTTGCCCTGCTTGAAGCGGAAGCCAAGGCCGCACGCGCTGAAGACGACGAGGACGAACCGCGCGCCAAAAGCGACCGCAGTGAACGCAACGACCGCGCGCGCCGCAATCGCCGTCGTGGCGGCCGCCGCGATGGCCAGAATGGCGAAGCGCAGGCAAACGGTGCTGACAAGGACCTGCCGGCGGCAGAGCCGGTCGGTCCGGGCTTTGCGGATTACGTTGCGGGAACGCCCGCCGCTGCTCTCACGCAGAAAGGCGATATAATTTCCGAAGCCCTCGACAATGGCGATGACGATGATGTCGAGAACGAAGAGGACATGGTCGAATCGGTCGGCTCGGAAGATGCTCTGGAAGAGCTTCCGACCCACACCCGCACCCATCGCCGCCAGTATAATATTCAGGAAGTCATCAAGCGCCGCCAGATTCTTCTGGTGCAGGTGGTCAAGGAAGAGCGCGGCAACAAGGGCGCTGCTCTCACCACCTATCTTTCGCTTGCCGGACGTTATTCGGTACTGATGCCCAACACCGCGCGCGGTGGCGGCATTTCGCGCAAGATCACCAATCCGCAGGACCGCAAGCGCCTGAAAGAGATCGTGAAGGAACTCGAAGTGCCGCAGGGCATGGGTGTGATCCTGCGCACGGCAGGCGCAAACCGCACCAAGGCGGAAGTCAAGCGCGACTATGAATATCTGATGCGCCTGTGGGAAAACGTGCGCACGCTGACGCTGCAATCGACAGCGCCCGCGCTCGTCTATGAAGAAGGCAGCCTCATCAAGCGCTCTATCCGTGATATTTACAACAAGGACATCACGGAAATACTCGTTTCCGGCGAGAACGGCTATCGCGAGGCCAAGGATTTCATGCGTATGCTCATGCCGAGCCATGCGAAGGTCGTCCAGCCTTACCGCGATCATATTCCGATCTTCACGCGCAACGGCGTGGAAGCGCAGCTTGACCGTATGCTTGTGCCGCAGGTGACGCTCAAATCGGGCGGCTACCTCATCATCAACCAGACGGAAGCCCTGGTTGCCATCGACGTCAATTCGGGCCGCTCGACCCGCGAACATTCGATTGAGGACACCGCGCTTCAGACCAATCTGGAAGCAGCCGAAGAAGTTGCGCGCCAGTTGCGCCTTCGCGACCTTGCGGGCCTGATCGTCGTTGACTTCATCGACATGGAAGAAAAGCGCAACAATCGCGCTGTCGAAAAGAAGATGAAGGAATGCCTGAAGGATGACCGCGCCCGCATCCAGGTGGGCCGCATCTCGCATTTCGGCCTTCTGGAAATGTCGCGCCAGCGCATCCGCGCATCGGTTCTGGAAAGCACCATGCAGGTCTGCCCGCATTGCGGCGGCACCGGACATATCCGTTCGGATTCCTCCATGGCGCTCCATATCATCCGTGGTATCGAAGACTATCTGCTGCGCCATTCGGGCTTTGATATTCATGTCCGCACCCCGGCAGCGTCCGCACTTTATGTGCTCAATCACAAGCGCCAGATTCTGGCCGATCTGGAGGGGCGCTTTGGCGTCGAGATCAGCATTGATGCCGACGAAAGTGTAGGAAACCAGCACTTTGTCATTGATAAGGGTGCGCCTTCTACCCGCCCCGTCACCCCGTCGGCAGTACAGCCGATGGTCTATGAGGACGATATCGAAGACCCTGAAATCCCGGTCGAAGAAGACGAGACCGAAGAAGAAGCAAGGACCGATGTTCAGGCTGGCGAAGAGCGCAGCGAAGAAAACGACCGCAAGCGCCGCCGTCGTCGCCGTCGTCGCGGTGGCCGCGAACGTGACGGTCGTGATCTGTCCGCGCAGGAAGAAGCCGTTTCGGAGGAAGCATCCGAAGAGGATAATGAAACCGATCAGGCCAATGAGGCCGTGTCATCCGCTTCCATGAGCGAGGAAGATCGCCGCAAGAAGCGTCGTCGCGGCCGCCGTGGCGGACGGAAGAACCGGCGTGAAGACGACAACCGTGCGCGCAGAATTCCTGATCCGGAATTCGTCGGTTACACACCTGTTCTGCCGGTAAAGGCCGAAGAAAGCATCGGCGAAGTAGTGGAAACGGTTGAAACCGTGGAAGCACCTGTCGTTGAGGCCGCGCCGGAAGAAAAGCCTGAAAAGCCCGCCCGCAAAACGCGCACGCGCAAGAAGGCTGTCGACGAAGCGCCTGCAGATGAAGCCGCAGCGCCCGCCGAGGAAGTGGTACCTGAAAAGCCGAAGCGCCGTACACGCAAAGCTGCCGCCAAGCCGGTTGTGGAAGCCGAAGACGTTGCCGAGGTGAAGGAAACGGTTGCGGCAGAAACGCAGGTGGAAACCATCGCGGAACCGAAAAGCACAGAGCCGGTCGTAACCTCCAGCGAGAGCGAAGACCGGAAGCCGAAGCGTTCGGGCTGGTGGCAGAAGAAGGGCTTTTTCTAAGAAGCCGGGCCGCCTTTCCGCTGCCCTGTTACGGATGACAAAAAACCGGCGGAAACGCCGGTTTTTCTTTATGTTTTTGCCGCAGAACGGCTCCCTTTCAAAGTATGGCAGAGCTGCTTCACGCTTTCTGCTGCGGCAACCAGTCGTCAAGCCGCCGAACAGCCTCTTCCATTTCCTCGACCTTGCCTGCGTAGGAGAAACGCACGGTGCGATGCCCGTCCAGCGGATCGAAATCACGGCCGGGGGTGGCGGCGATATTGATCTCGGAGATCATCCCGCGCACAAACTCCATGCTGTCATTGGTGAAACGCGACACATCGCAATAGGCGTAGAAATGCGCCGTCCATCGGTGCAGCCAGATCAAGCCCCATGCGCGGCAGATGATTGAGCAGGATAAGCCTGTTTCGGCGATAGCGATCCTTGATCCGTTCCAGTTCCGCAGTGGCGCGGAAGGCCTCAATGGCGCCGCGCTGCGACAGTTCGGGCGCGGAAATATAGAGGCTCTGGCTGAGGCGCTCAATCGCCCGGATATCGTTGTCCGGCAGAACCATCCAGCCGATGCGCCAGCCCGTCATGCAGTAATATTTGGAGAAGGAATTGATGATGGTGACGTCGTCGGCAACTTCAAGTGCGGTTACATCGTCGGCTTCATAGGACAGGCGATGATAGATTTCATCCGATATGACCCGGATTCCGAGGTTACGTGCCGTCTCGATGATCGCCGTCAGTTCCGGTTTGTCGATAACCGCTCCGGTTGGGTTGGCGGGGCTTGCAAAGAGAACGCCCTTCAAGGGTTTTTCAGCATGGGCGGCGGCAAGTGCTTGCGCCGTCAGCGACGAGGATGTTCCATGGCCGGTGGGAATTTCCACCACTTCGAGATCAAGCGCCGTCAAGATGTTGCGGTAGGCCGGATAGCCGGGGCGCGTTATCGCCACCCGGTCGCCGGGATCGAAATAGACAATAAATGCAAGATTGAAAGCGGCGGAAGAGCCGGTCGTGACCGCAATCCGCTCCGGCGACACGCTGACGCCGTAATGATCCGCATAATGCGCGGCGATAGCCTCGCACAGTTCAATCAGGCCCAAAGCGTCGGTATAGCCGATGCGGCCATCTTTCAACGCGCGCTCTGCGGCCTGACGAACGACCACAGGTGTGGAATCAGCCGGTTGGCCAACCGCCATGGAAATGATCGGATGGCCCGCCGCGCGCCGACGGTTCGCCTCAGCCAGAACGTCCATGGCGTGAAACGGCTCGACCGCGCTGCGGTTGGAAAGAGTAGTCAACTTTGCCTCCAGAAACTTGCGTGCGCATAGCTTTGCAACTCGCCGTATAATCGCCAGATTGGGAAAGCAACAGAGATGCTGCAAGAAAATGCGACCTCACCTGGAGAAGCGTATCCGCGACACCGGCCTATCGGTGATTGAATGCACAGGCTATAAGATTCGTCACCGTTTCAAGAAGGACAACGCGAAATATGGGAACGACGACTGCACCTTTCCCTGCAAAAACGCTTTCTTTTCTTAACCTTATACGCCGTTTTGTGGCCGCTTCCGGAGCCATCGCCATTGCCGTGACAGGCGCTTTTCCTGCCTCGGCTCAAGCGCGCGGGGGCGGTGTGCCCATTATCCGCGATGCCGAAATCGAGGCGCTCGTTGCCGATTATGCCGCACCTATCCTGAAGGTCGCAGGCCTTGGCAAGCGCGGGGTGCGGGTCATTCTGGTGAACTCGCCAAGCTTCAACGCCTTTGTCGATGGCCGCCGCATTTTCGTTAATACGGGCGCCATCATGCAAGCCGAAACGCCAAATGAGATCATCGGCGTCATTGCACATGAATCGGGCCATCTCGCCGGAGGGCATCAGGACAGGCTGCGCGAACAGTTAAGCCGTGCGCGCACCATGGCGATCATCGGAATGCTTCTGGGGGTCGGGGCTGGTGTTGCGGGTGCAGCCGGCGGCAGCGGCAACGCGGCTGGTGCAGGTGCGGGCATTGCACTTGGCAGCAATGAAATGGCAATGCGCAGCCTGCTCAATTATCAGCGCACCGAAGAAATGACCGCCGACCGTCTTGCGGTCAATTATCTCAATGCCACGGGCCAATCGACCAAGGGCATGCTGGAAACATTCCAGCGTTTTGCGTCCGCGCTGTCACTTTCGGGGACGCAGATCGATCAGTACAGGATCAGCCACCCGCTTCCGCGCGAACGTATCGCCAATCTGGAAGAACTTGCGAAGAAGAGCCCCTATTACAACAAGACCGATTCCCCCGCCTTCCAGCTTCGCCACGACATGGCTCGCGCAAAGATCGCGGCCTATTCCGGCAATATGGGCGCGCTCCAGCGCATGTTCCGCAACAATCCGGGCGGATTGGCCGCGCGCTACGGCAGTGCCATCACGACCTATCTGAACGGATCGGCGCGCGCAGCCCTGCCGAAATTCGACGCCCTTATCAAAGAACAGCCGAAGAACCCCTATTTCCAGGAAATGCGGGGAGAAGTTCTGATCAAGGCCAATGATGCGGCAGGCGCAGCAAAAGCCTTCCAGAAGGCGGTTTCGCTTGATCCGCACAAATCGCCGCTTCTGCGCATGAGCTACGGTCGCGCGCTGATGCTGACAGGCACGAAGGCGAACATGCCTGCCGCCATCAGGGAGATCAAGGCGGGAATCGCCTCGGATCCTGAATTCCCGGATGGCTATAGCTATCTTGCACAAGCTTATGGCCAGCAGGGCGACATGGCCCGTGCAGACCTTGCGACAGCCGATATGAACTATTATGCGGGTAAGTTACAACAGGCCCAGATATTCGCAATCCGTGCGCAAAAACAGATGAAGCCGGGAACTCCCGACTGGCTTCGCGCGCAGGACATCATCAACGCAAAGAAGTCCAAGTAGGATCGGCACAGCCCATCACGACCTTGAGACAGAATTAGGATTTTCGGATGAAAAATGCGGCTTCCATTACGATAGCGAGCGGTATTATCGGCTTGGTTGCGCTTGGTATCGGATATTGTGCCGGTACGGCGCGACAGGCCTCCAAGCCTGTACAGGCTGCAACCTCCACCGTTGCCTTTAACCCGAAGGCCGTCGAAAACATCGTGCGCAATTATCTGCTTCAGAACCCGGAACTGATGCTGGAAGTGCAGACCGCGCTTGAAACCAAACAGGCTCATGCGGCACAGGAACAGGTGAAGCAGGTACTGGCCGCCAATCAGAGCGTTCTTTTCGACCCCAAGCATGATGCTGTCTTTGGCAACCCGAATGGCGACGTGACGGTCTATGAATTCTTCGATTACAATTGCGGCTATTGCAAGCGCGCGCTTCCCGATATGGAAGCGATCCTGAAAAAAGATCCGAATGTTCGTTATGTCCTCAAGGAGTTCCCGATCCTGGGGCCGGATTCCATGCGTGCGCATGTGGTCTCCCAGGCTTTCAAGGCGCTGATGCCGGAGAAGTACCCGGAATTTCATGAAATGCTGCTTGGCGGGCATGGGCGCGCAACGGAGGAATCCGCGATTGCCGACGCCGTAAAGCTCGGCGCCGATGAAGCTAAGCTTCGTGAAAAAATGAAGGACCCGGCCATCACCGGCGCTTTCCAGCGGACCTACCAGCTTGCGCAACAGCTCAACATCACCGGCACTCCGTCCTATGTCATCGGCGACGAACTGGTGCCCGGCGCTATTGGTATCGATGGATTGCGGCAGAGAATCGCGGCCGCCCGGGACGCTGCAAAGAAGTAAAGATATCGGTCGCGCCCGGCTGTTTCCTTTCAGAAAACAATTTTGGGTGCGATCCTATCAAAATACGGTGAACAAAGAAAAATAGCCGTATTGCTTCTTCATTTCACAAAGAATAGCAGGAAAAATCGCCTTGGTGGAACATCTGCAACGAATTAGAGGGTTTCGGCTTGCGTCCAAGCCCTCTATATGAAATGCGAAGTGTACCGAAATTTCGTGGTAACGCGTTATCAGTCGCGGACGGATATGACAAAAACAGTTTTCGTTCTGAACGGCCCCAATCTCAACCTTCTCGGAAAGCGAGAGCCGGGGATATACGGTGTGGCGACGCTCGATGATATCGAAGCAAGCTGCAAGCGTGAGGCCGGACAACTGGAGCTGCAAATCGATTTCCGCCAGTCGAACCATGAAGGCGATCTGGTAAGCTGGATTCAGGAAGCGGGCGAGAAAAATGCCTATGTCCTCATCAATCCTGCTGCCTACAGCCACACTTCGGTTGCGATCCACGATGCGATCCGCTCGGCCAGGGTGACTGTCGTGGAAGTGCATCTGTCGAACATTCATGCGCGTGAGGCTTTCCGGCATCACTCCCATGTGTCCGCAGTCACCAAAGGTGTTATTTGCGGCTTTGGCGCGGAAGGATACCTGCTCGGCCTGCGCGCGCTTGCGGCAATTGCCAAAGAAGAAGAAAACAACGGGCAAAGCATTAAAGGGGCCTGATATGTCCAGCAAAAATTCTGTCATCGACAAGGAAACGATTCGCGATCTGGCGGATATCCTCAATGAAACCGACCTCACCGACATCGAGGTCGAGCATGGCGATCTGCGCATCCGCGTTTCGCGCAAGGTGACGGTTCAGGCCGCTGCCACCGTTATGCCTGCCGTCGCACCCGCTGCGGTTGCCGCACCCGCAGCAGCCACGGCTTCGGCCAGCGAACCGAGCAAGGCCGATCTGGCCAAGAATGCCGTGCCTTCGCCTATGGTCGGCACTGCCTATCTCGCCCCCGCCCCCGGCGCACGCAACTTCATCGAAGTCGGCACGCAGGTGAAGGAAGGCCAGACACTTCTCATCATCGAAGCCATGAAGACCATGAACCAGATCCCCGCCCCGCGCGCCGGTACGGTCAAGGCTATTCTGGTCGAAGATGCTCAGCCGGTCGAATTCGGCGAGCCGCTCGTCGTGATCGAATAAGACAGTCACGCGAAATTCGGCTTATTCAATGGACGGGCAGCAAAGCGCAATGTTTCAAAAGATACTCATAGCCAATCGTGGCGAAATCGCTCTTCGCGTGCTCAGGGCTTGCAAGGAGCTGGGCATAAAGACGGTCGCCGTTCATTCCACGGCAGATGCCGACGCAATGCATGTGCGCCTGGCAGATGAGAGCGTATGCATCGGACCGCCGCCCTCACGCGACAGCTATCTGAACATCCATCAGATCGTGGCCGCCTGCGAAATCACCGGCGCGGATGCAATTCACCCCGGCTACGGCTTCCTTTCGGAAAATGCAAAATTCGCCGAAATCCTTGAAGCCCATGACATTACCTTCATCGGCCCCACTGCTTCGCATATCCGCATCATGGGCGACAAGATCGAAGCCAAGCGCACCGCAAAGCGCCTCGGCATCCCGGTCGTTCCGGGTTCGGACGGCGGCGTGACGGATGAAGTCGAAGCAGCCCGTATCGCCAAGGAAATCGGCTATCCGGTCATCATCAAGGCTTCGGCCGGCGGCGGTGGTCGTGGCATGAAGGTCGCCCGCAGCGCGGAAGAGCTTCCGATCGCACTTGCGACGGCACGTTCTGAAGCTGGCGCGGCCTTTGGCGACGATGCGGTCTACATCGAAAAATATCTCGAAAAACCGCGCCATATCGAAGTTCAGGTCATGGGGGACGGTGCGGGCAATGCCGTCCATCTGGGCGAACGCGACTGCTCGCTGCAACGCCGTCACCAGAAGGTCTGGGAAGAGGGCAACTCCCCCGCCCTCAATGCGGAAGCGCGCGAAAAGATCGGCATGATCTGCGCCAATGCCTGCGCAGAGCTTGGCTATCGCGGCGCAGGCACGATCGAATTTCTCTATGAAGATGGAGAATTCTATTTCATCGAAATGAATACGCGCCTTCAGGTGGAACATCCGGTTACGGAAGCGATCACCGGCATCGATCTTGTGCATGAGCAGATTCGCGTTGCCGCAGGCCTTGGTCTTTCGGTGAAGCAGAAGGATATCCGCTTTTCCGGCCATGCCATCGAGTGCCGTATCAATGCGGAAGATCCGCTGACCTTCGCACCGTCACCGGGCCTCATCACGCATTATCATACGCCGGGCGGGCTTGGCGTACGCGTCGATTCCGGCGTTTATTCCGGCTATCGCATTCCACCCTACTATGACAGCCTGACCGGCAAGCTCATCGTGCATGGACGTAACCGCGTCGAATGCATGATGCGTCTGCGCCGCGCGCTGGATGAGTTCGTGGTGGATGGGGTAAAGACCACCCTGCCCCTGTTTCAGGATCTGATTTCCAATCAGGATATCGCCAATGGCGATTATGACATCCACTGGTTGGAAAAGTACCTGGCCAACAAGAGCAAGAACGAAAGCGCCTGAAGAAAGTGACCGCAGAAGCACCCCCGGACGACGACATAATCGAGCCGGAGATGCTTCTGCGGGCCTATGCCACGGGCATATTTCCGATGGCCGAGGAAGCGGACGATCCCGAGGTTTTCTGGGTTCGTCCTGAAAAGCGCGGTGTCATACCGCTCGACGGCTTCCACATTCCGCGAAGCCTCCAGAAAACCATCCGTCAGGGTATTTTTGAAATCCGGCTCGACAGCAATTTTGCGGGCGTCATCGAGGGATGCGCCAGCGGAACCGGCGAACGCGCACGCACATGGATCAACGAGCCGATCCGGCGGGCCTATGCGAAGCTGTTCGAGATCGGTCATTGTCACACCGTCGAAGCCTGGTATGAGGGCAAACTGGCCGGTGGCCTCTATGGCGTGACACTGGGGCGCGCATTTTTCGGGGAAAGCATGTTCACGCGCAAGCGCGACGCCTCGAAGGTCTGCCTCGCCTATCTGGTACAGCACCTGTCCAGACAGGGCTTCGTACTTCTCGACACGCAATTCACCACACCGCATCTTGAACGGTTCGGCGCGCTCGAGGTACCACGCAAGGAATATGAAGAAATGCTGGAACGGGCCCTTGAAGGGATCGCCCGGTTTTAGAGCATGTCTCCCCAAAGTGGAAAGCGGTTTTGCTGGAAATGCTCTAGTTGCGCTGATTGGGCGGCGGCACGTCGGACTTCTGCTTGCAGTCCTTCAACCAGACGTCATAGATCGGATGCTCCACGGCATTGAGACCGGGGCTGTCGGCAAACATCCAGCCGGTGAAAATACGGCGGATCTTGCGGTCGAGCGTGATCTCATCCACAGTCACGAAGGCATCGGTGCGCGGCGCTTCATCTTCCGTGCGTGAATAGCAGACCTTTGGCGTCACCTGCAACGCGCCAAACTGCACCGTCTCGTTGATATAGACATCAAACGTGGTGATACGCCCCGTGATCTTGTCCAGACCCGAAAATTGAGCGACAGGATTGCTTATACGCTCCGCCCTGGCGGCGTGCAGGCTGCCCATGCCCGCCAATACCGTGATCAGGGCAATCTGCGCTGCCCTCTTGATCCTGTCTTTTCCGCTGCCAGCTACGCCGGAAGAATGCTTCGTCAAAACGGAGATCCGCATCAAAGGTGTTAAATAAAGCCGGAATAATTCCTAAGCATGAAATGTGACGATTCGTTGCCCTGCTGCAAGCCACAAAGCGGCAGCAGGCCCAAAGCATCCGCTCTATCCTCAAGGCTTTTCAGGAAAAAACCCAAAAGCGGCCAGAAAAAATCCGGCGCGATATCTGCGCCGGATCGAATTCAGTCAAGAAATCTCAGTTTCCGGGGGTCCAGGCGTCGTATTCGCCGGTGACGCGCGGGCGTTCCGCAGGCTGAGCGCCGGGAAGCGCAATCGATCCCTTGGGGCGATAAGCCAGGGGAGAACCGGTCAGGTTCTGCAAATGCGGCTTCTGCCATTCACGCGGGCGATAGTCTTCCTTGCTTGGCGGCGTGTCTACGCGATGATGCATCCAGCCATGCCAGCCGGGAGGAATGGTGCTGGCTTCCGAATAACCATTGAAGATGACCCAACGGCGCGTGCGGCCTTCGGAATCCTTGCCGCCCTGATAATAGACATTGCCGAATTCGTCTTCACCGACGCGTTCACCCTTGCGCCAGGTATGAAAGCGCGTGCCGAGCGTCTGACCATTCCACCAGGTGAAGACTTGCGTAAGAAATTTCTTCATGACCTATTCCAGATCCATCATTGCCACAGGCGATCGAAACCGCCGGGTTTTCTTGCTTATGGGCCTATCGCGCCGTCATGGCAAGGGCCAAGTTGCCGCTGTCACAAGAGTATGAAGGGCCTAAACCGGCTGCACACTTCATGCCTTGAGAGACATGCTTTACATATTCCAGTTTTCAAGCGACTTTTCCATGACAAGCACGGGCTCCTTGCAGTTGGGATCGCCCCAATCCTCCTTGCGCCCCACGCGGACATAACCTTTACGCTCATAAAAACGGACAGATTTTTCATTCCGCTCGATCACTTCAAGCCGCATTGTCCTGACATCGGGAAAGGCCATCTCGATTTCTGACAGCAGCATGGTGCCAATGCCGGTAAACTGTATTTGCGGGCGCACATAGAGCTGATGCAGCGAGGCCTTGCCGTCCTCGGTCTGGCTGGCGAATGCCATTCCGTTGATACCGCCCTCACCATTATCGGCAACGATAAATTCCGAATAGGGCTTCTTCAGGTTGGCTTTCAAGGCAGCAGGAGAATGCCACCTGCCGGTAACGGCATTCACCGTTTCCCGGCCCAAAAGATCATCGAAAGTCGCGTGCCAGGTTGAGACCAGCAATTCATGCACAGCCTCAAGATCGGCCTCGCTGGCACTGCGAACCCACATTATTCCTCAATCCCCAGCTTGGATTTCACCAGTTCATTGACGGCCTGCGGGTTGGCCTTGCCGCCCGTCGCCTTCATGACCTGACCGACAAACCAGCCAGCCAGCGTCGGCTTCGCCTTGGCCTGCTCAACCTTGTCCGGGTTGGCGGCAATGACGTCATCGACAGCCTTTTCAATCGCGCCGGTATCTGTAACCTGCTTCATGCCGCGCTCTTCAACGAGCTTCTTCGGATCGCCACCCTCATTCCAGACGATCTCGAAAAGATCCTTTGCGATCTTACCGGAAATCGTACCTTCCTTGATGAGATCGATGATGGCGCCAAGCTGGGCGGGGCTAATCGGCGATTCCTCGATATCCTTGCCCGCCTTGTTCAGCGCGCCCAGAAGATCGTTGATGACCCAGTTTGCGGCAGCCTTGCCGTCGCGCCCCTCGGCAACCGCCTCATAATAATCGGCTATGGCCTTCTCCGTCACAAGGATCGAGGCGTCATAAACGGAAATGCCAAGCGTTTCGACAAGGCGCTGCTTTTTCACATCCGGCAGTTCCGGCAATTTGGCCGCCAGCGCATCCACGAAGGCCTGATCGAATTCAAGCGGCAACAGGTCCGGATCGGGGAAATAACGATAGTCATGCGCCTCTTCCTTGGAGCGCATGGAACGGGTTTCGCCTTTCACCGGATCGAACAGGCGCGTTTCCTGATCAATCACGCCGCCATCTTCCAGAATGGCAATCTGGCGGCGCGCTTCATATTCGATGGCCTGGCCGACAAAGCGGATCGAGTTGACGTTCTTGATCTCGCAACGCGTGCCGAATTCGCCGCCTGGACGGCGCACCGAAACATTGACGTCAGCACGCATGGAACCTTCATCCATATTGCCGTCGCAGGTGCCAAGATAGCGGACAATCGTGCGCAGCTTGGTGAGGTAAGCGCGCGCTTCATCCGACGAGCGCAGATCCGGCTTGGATACGATCTCCATCAGCGCCACGCCCGAACGGTTCAGGTCCACATAGGACATGGTCGGGTGCTGGTCGTGCATGGATTTACCCGCATCCTGCTCAAGATGCAGGCGCTCAATGCCGATCTCCACGTCCTCGAACTGGCCCTTGTTGTCCGGGCCGACCGAAATCATGATCTTGCCCTCACCGACGATCGGCTGCTTGAACTGCGAAATCTGGTAGCCCTGCGGCAAATCGGGATAGAAATAATTTTTGCGGTCGAAGACCGACTTCAGATTGATCTGCGCATTCAAGCCGATGCCGGTGCGCACAGCCTGCCTCACGCATTCCAGATTGATGACCGGCAACATGCCCGGCATGGCCGCATCCACGAGAGAGACATTGGAGTTCGGCTCGGCACCGAATGCGGTGGAAGCGCCGGAAAACAGCTTCGATTCTGACGTGACCTGCGCATGGACTTCCATGCCGATGACGACTTCCCAATCGCCGGTCGCACCAGAGATGAAGCGTTTGGGTTCAGGTGTACGCGTATCGATAATGGACATTACTCGCTCGTCAATACTGTGATTGGCTGAAACTGGTTGGTTACTGGCTAGAGCAAAGCCCTTGTGGATGCAAGCTTTTCAGCCGTCCGTCCGCAAACGAAAAGGCCGCGCAACGCGCGGCCCATCCATATTGATCGTCAGGAAGCCAATCAAGCCTCTTCGGACTTGCCTTCTTCGGCCTTCTTCTTCGGCGCAGCCTTCTTCTTCGCAGCCGCCTTCTTGGCAGGCTTTGCTTCCGAAGCTGCATCTTCGTCTTCAGCCGTCAGCTCTTCCTTCGAGACCTTCTTGTCGGTCACATTGATGTTGGCCAGCAGATGATCGACGACCTTTTCTTCAAAGATCGGCGCGCGCAGATTGGCGACGGCATCCGGCGTACGGCGCAGGAAGTCGTAGATTTCCTTTTCCTGACCCGGATAGCGGCGAACCTGATCGTAAACAGCGCGCTGCAGTTCTTCTTCGGTCACTTCCACGCCTGCCTTCTCGCCGATTTCGGAGAGAACGAGGCCAAGACGAACGCGGCGTTCTGCAAGCTTGCGATATTCTTCGCGAGCAGCTTCTTCCGTCGTTTCCTCGTCTTCAAAGGTGCGGCCAGCCTGCTGCAGGTCGAAGTTGATCTGCTGCCAGATGTTGTTGAACTCGGCGTCAACCAGCTTCTGCGGGGTTTCAAACTGATAATCACCATCAAGGGCGTCGAGAATCTGACGCTTCACTTTCTGGCGGGTGATCTGGCCGTACTGGCTTTCGATCTGTTCGCGCACAACCTGACGCAGACGCTCAAGCGACTCAATGCCGAGCTTCTTTGCGGTTTCGTCATCGAGAACGAGTTCGTTCGGCTTGGCAACTTCCTTCACCTTGATGTCGAAGGTTGCTTCCTTGCCAGCCAGATGCGCAGCGCCGTATTCAGCCGGGAACGTTACGGTGATGACCTTCTCGTCGCCAGCCTTCAAGCCAATGAGCTGTTCTTCAAAGCCCGGAATGAACTGGCCGGAACCGAGAACGAGCTGTGCGTCATTGTCTGCACCGCCTTCAAACGGCTCGCCGTCGAGCTTGCCCAGATAGTCGATCGTGACGCGATCTTCGTTTTCGGCCTTGCCCTTCTTGGTTTCAAAGGTGCGGGTCGACGACGCAATGCGCTTGACCTGTTCATCGACTTCCTCATCGGAAATGTCGACGACTTCACGGGTCACGGCGATCTTGGAGAAGTCCTTGACCTCGATTGCCGGCAGCACTTCATAGTTCAGCGAGAAAACGAAATCGGCCTTGCCGTCGAGAACCTTCTCGGCTTCTTTTTCGTCTTCCGACATGATGACTTCAGGCTGGGTCGCCGACTTTTCGTTGCGTTCGGCAAGGATGGAACGCGACGAATCGTTGAGGATTTCGTTGACGATCTCGGCCATGAAGGACTTGCCGTACATCTTGCGCAGGTGAGCCGTCGGCACCTTGCCCGGACGGAAGCCGTTGATGCGGGCGCGGCCGCGCGCGGTTTCGAGCCGCTCAGCGAGCTTGGCTTCAAGATCCCCGGCCGGAACCACGACTTTGATCTCGCGCTTCAGCCCTTCATTGAGCGTTTCGGTAACCTGCATGTTCAAACCTTCACTTCTTGTCATTGTCCCGCCGTCACCGGTTTATCTGCCTTGTCGCGGGAGAGAAATTCTTTTGCCTTATGGCGTTGGTGCGGATGGAGGGACTCGAACCCCCACGGTCTCCCGCCAGAACCTAAATCTGGTGCGTCTACCAATTTCGCCACATCCGCTTCTGAACCGAAGCACATTCCTCAGAACGCACCAAATTCGCCTCAGATATGAACCGCCCCTCGAAAGCGCGCGTCTCTATATCATCCAATTTTGCCGGTTCAAAGGAAAAAAGCCGCCTTTCCTGCATAGATTTATCAGGTTCGGCAAGACGAGGCTCTTCCTACCCTTCAACTCTCTATATAGCGATCCTATCGGCCCAGCCAACCCCTTTCAAAATGCACGTGCTGCTGGATCAATAAAGCGGCCCCTCATAAAGTGGCTGGCCTTCATCCATGAGCGCCTTAATGACCGGCGATCCGGACGCATCAACCGCTACAAGCACCGTAATATCGTGCTCGCGCTGGCTACCCTCAATGGGGTGGCCTTCACCTTCCGGCACATAATATCGCTCAATGCCAAAACTGAGGCGAATATTCGCCTCCGGATCATCACTGATCTCATAGCCCGCTTCGCCGCGAATCTGGGTTTCGCCGGTAGCGAGGTCCTTGAACGGCACGAAAGACGCCCGCGAGAAACGTGAAATGCCCTTGGCATCCGGCTTCACGGCAACATAAACGGTGCGTGAACCGGCCGGGCGGACGCCCTGAATGGCGCTCCGGGCGATATTTGATATTTCATATCCCAGAACGACATAATCACCCCGCATAAGATCGCGCGGATCGACCGGCTCCGTCTGGAAAACGATATCCTGACCGGAACGCAATATAGCGGCACGCTTTTCAATACCGGCATAAAGAATGCCGGTTTGAAGGAGCGCGGCGAGAACGGCGCCTGCATAGAGCCATTTGCGGTTTGTGGTCATGGATGCGCCTCCAGACCTTGCTTTCGGCCAAAGCGGCTTTCCATGCGCCGCACAAAGGCGGCAAGCAGCAGCACCAGAATGCCCGCCGTAAGAAAGAAGCCCGAGGTTCCGATCATGGTGCCCACGGTTTCAAACGCCAGATAAAGAACCTCAATGGAGAATGCCGCATAAGCTATGGAGCGCAATCCACCATTATCGCGCCCGCAGATGGCGATCGCACCAATCGAAAGGGCCAATATCAGCATACTATAAAGAATGTCACGGTCGATGCCCGCCGAAACACCGCCATAGGTGATAACGCTGTCGAGTTGCAAAATTGCAAATGAAAGAAGCACAAGCAGCAATCCGTAAGCGGCGAGCGGATGGGCAAAGCGCGTAAGCTTCTGCAATTGTTCGTGGCGCAGGCCGTCAGCCAGTATCAGCCCTATGCCAATCACGATCATGAGCAACAGAACCGTTTTGTTTTCCTGTCCGGCATAAAGAAGCAGGCACCAGCCGATCGAGAACAGGGCCAGAAAATGCGCCGCATGGCGCGAGCGCGTGAAAAGTGCGGCGGCAACGCCTGCAAGCAGCAAAAGCGGCCCGACCCAGCGATAAGAAATATCGGCACCTGAAAGGTTGCTATCGGCGAAAACGAAGGTCGAAAGATAAAAGCAGGCTACGCCCGCGCCAAAAGCCGCCAGCGCCTGTGCGCGCAGGAGAAATGCCGAAGCCAGAACACCAAGGGTCCAGTAGAGGGCTGCGGAATAAACATCGCCCGATATGTGATACATCTGGCCGACGAGCGCAATCCCCGCGCCAAAGGACGCAGCACCCAGAACGTAAAGCGCGGCGGGAAAAACCTTGTCGCCCCGCGCCTGACGCCATGCGCCTCCCAGATAGCTCGCCCAGATCAGAACGAAGATGACGCCTATGCGCATCAGCCGGGGCATTTCCTGCCAGTTGGCGGCGACGAGCATGATAACCGCCGCGCCCAGCAGAAGCCCGCCAAGGGTTGCCAATACAGAACCGAGGCTGAAAACAGACCTGCGCTTTTCAAGATCGAGATTCAGCCGTGATGCCGTTTGCGCACCAATCAGGCCTTCGTTCTGCCATCGCTCGATCAGGCGTTCAACAGAGATGGAAAATGACAAATTCGCTCCTGCCCAATCTATCCGTTCGCATTATCGCAACTGTAAACGGCTGAGAACATACAGGAAACCGGGTTTCCGGCGAAGTACCCGGTCAAATCGCTTCGCGGCAAATTCCGGCTGCACGATCTAATCGATTTATCCCGCCCTGCATAACTCGCAATGCAGCTATGCAAACTCGGCTCTGCAACCTGCGAAAACAATAGCTTATATCATGGGCAACAAACAAGATGAATTGAACAGCACTCAGTTCCTCAACGATGAAGGAATAGCACGATGAACCTCTTTCGCTCTTACAACAACTGGCGCCGCTACCGCGAAACCGTCAACGAACTGAACCAGCTCTCTACCCGCGAGCTGAACGACCTTGGCATCTCCCGCGCGGACATCCCGTTCGTCGCCCGTCAGGCCAAAGCGCGCTAATCACAAGTTTCTCCGGGCCTGGTTCCTCCTCCCAATTCAGGCCCGGTTCGTCGCAAAGCTCTCCACCTCCTCCCAGACTTTGCGATAACAAGACCGGTTCTCCTCCCAATGCCGGTCTTCCCCTAATGGCATCCGTCGCCCTCCTCCCGCGACGGATGCCATTTCTTTTTGCATCTCCCTTCCCGGTTTCTGGTCCCTTCTCCCATTGAAGGCGCTGATCAAAGGCGATAAGGGAATTGCCATGTCAAACAATACCGATCTCTCCCCCGTTCACGTCATTGGCGGCGGCCTTGCCGGCAGCGAAGCCGCCTGGCAGATCGCACAGGCCGGCGTACCGGTCGTGCTGCACGAAATGCGCCCGGTTCGCGGCACCGATGCGCACAAGACCGAACAGCTTGCAGAGCTCGTCTGCTCCAACTCCTTCCGCTCCGACGACGCAGAAACCAACGCCGTCGGTGTTCTCCATGCCGAGATGCGCCTTGCCGGATCGCTCATCATGGCTTGCGCGGATGCCCATCAGGTTCCCGCTGGCGGTGCGCTGGCCGTTGACCGTGAAGGCTTTTCGCAGGCCGTAACCGCCAGACTGGAAGCCCATCCGCTCATCACCATCGAGCGCGAGGAGATCACCGGCCTGCCGCCGACCGAATGGGGAACGACGATCATCGCCACCGGCCCGCTGACCGCACCGTCGCTGGCCGAAGCCATCGCCGCTGAAACCGATGCGGATGCGCTTGCCTTTTTCGATGCAATTGCGCCCATCATTCATTTCGATTCAATCAATATGGATGTGTGCTGGTTCCAGTCGCGCTATGACAAGGTTGGTCCCGGCGGTACTGGGAAAGATTATATCAACTGCCCGATGGACAAGGAGCAGTACGAAGCCTTCGTCGCCGCCCTCATCGAAGGCGACAAGACGGACTTCAAGGAATGGGAAGGCACGCCCTATTTCGATGGTTGCCTGCCGATCGAGGTGATGGCTGAGCGCGGACCGGAAACGCTGCGTCACGGCCCGATGAAACCGATGGGCCTTACCAATGCGCATAACCCGACTGTGAAGCCCTATGCGGTCGTGCAGTTGCGACAGGACAATGCGCTTGGCACGCTCTACAACATGGTGGGTTTCCAGACGAAGCTGAAATATGGCTCGCAGACGGGCATTTTTAAAATGATACCCGGCCTGGAGAACGCGGAATTTGCACGCCTTGGCGGCCTGCACCGCAACACCTACCTTAACTCTCCCGTATTGCTCGACAATGTTCTGCGTCTCAAATCCCGTCAGACATTGCGTTTTGCAGGTCAGGTAACGGGTTGTGAGGGCTATGTCGAATCGTCGGCCATCGGCCTGCTGGCCGGTCGCTTTACGGCTGCGGAAAAGCTTAGTCAGGCTGCCGTGCCGCCCCCGCCCACGACGGCTTTCGGCGCGCTGCTTGGCCATATTACCGGTGGCCATATCGTTACCGATGACGAACCCGGCAAGCGTTCCTTCCAGCCGATGAACGTGAATTTCGGCCTGTTTCCGCCCGTTGACGTACCCAAACCCGAAGGCAAGCGCCTGCGCGGCAAGGAAAAGACCATTGCCAAAAAGCGCGCGCTTTCCGCACGCGCCCTTGCCGATTGCCGAAACTGGCTCAGCTTGTACTGAAGAAAATGGGGCTTCGGCGCCTTTGCCGGAGCCGCTTCATGATGCGCGGTTTCAAAAGTTTGCGCGGAACATCAGCCATTGTTTACGGATGGCAGAAATATCGGCAACCTTCTGCGCTGCCTGCGCACCCAGACGTTCAACCGCGTTCAGATAGGCCGGAACAAGCGCCATCGGCAAAAAGGCCGGATGAAGCGTTTGAGGCAACCCGGCTTTGGCCTTGTCGAAAATTGCCAGATGCTCCCGCGCCAGCGCCAGCATGATGGTGACGGCACGCTCGGTGGCGGATTTGTCTTCGCTGGAGAGAAGCATATCGCGGGTTACACCGATGGCTTTGAGCATGTCCGCCGGAACATAAACCTGCCCGCGTCGCCGGTGGATTGGCAAGAGCCGCAGTAAACCCGCCACCGCCTGCGCAACGCCGGCATGGCCAGCGGTTTCAGCATGGGCCTGCGCGGCATCGCGATCCAGTATGAAACCGGCCAGCTGGATCAAAGCCGATGCCGTTTCACCGCAATAGCCTTCCAAGTCGTTACGGCTCGGCATGGGATCGTCATAAAGATCGAACACGCGCGCTTCGCAATAATTGTCGAAGGCAATGCGGGGAAGCTCGTATTTTTCGATCGTCTCGATCAAGGCCGCGGCAACTGGATGCGCTTCAGCACTGCCTCTTGCCTCGCCATTGATGAGATCACGCCACCATTGCAACCGCACTTCGCCCGGAAGCGGTTCGTGGACGAGATCGCGGATGCGCGCAATCTCGGCGTTGAACGCATATAGTGCAGCCAATGCGCCGCGCTTTTCCTGCGGGGCGTAGAGCACCGAAAGATAGCGATCCCGGTCTGCTTCGCGCAAAAGCGCCAGACAATGGGTTTCATTCTGGTTCATGATTTTCAATCTACAGCAATCAGCGCTGCCGCAACCGCGCGATCTTCCGCCAGAAGCACATTATAGGTGCGCACGGCGGCGCCGGTGCTCATAGGGTCGGAGGAAATGTGGTGTTGGCGCAGCAGCGCGCGCACATCTTCTGGAATACGGCGCAGGTCCATGCCCGTACCCACCAGCAGAATCTCGATGTCGGACGCCTCCTCCAGTATCGCACCGAGATCGGCACGGGAAAGAAGCGGCGGGTTTTTCGGCTCCCAGCCATGAATACCCGACGGGAGACAGAGAATGGAGCCGCGATGCGACATTTCGGCAAAGCGGAACCCACCATTGCCATAGGCATCGATGGGCGCGCGGCCCGGAAAATGGGCTTCGCGTATTTCTATTCCCTTCGCCATTTTCAGCTTTCCAGATTGAGCGATTGCGCAAGCTCCGCATCCACCGCGTCACCGGCATCGGTTTCGCGCGGCTTGAGACCGAACTGAACAAGCAGCGGTGCTGCGATGAAGATTGAAGAATAACTCGCCACAATGATACCGACACTGAGCGCCAGCGCAAACATGCGAATTTCCGAGCCGCCAAAAGCATAAAGCGGAACATGTGCCAGGAAGGTGACGAAAGAGGTCAACAGCGTTCGCGACAGGGTCTGGTTGATCGAGGCATCGATGATCGCGGGCAATGGCGCACTCTTGTAACGGCGAAGGTTCTCGCGCACCCGGTCATAGATCACCACCGTATCGTTCAGCGAATAGCCAATGATCGTGAGGATTGCCGCCACGCTCCACAAATTGAATTCCATGCGGAAAACGATGAACATGCCTGAAAGAATGACGACATCATGCAATGTGGAAAGCACCGCGCCCAGTGCGAGCTGCCAGCGGAAGCGGAACCAGACATAGATGAAGATGCCAATCAGCGACAGGATGACAGCGAGCACGCCTGCGCGCGACAATTGTTCCGATACGGTCGGCCCGACCACATCGACCCGCTGGAAGGAATAATCCTGCTCGAATTCACCGCGAAGCTTGACGGCAACGGTCTGCTCCGCATCGTCGCCCACTTCCTGACTGCCGATAATGACAAGGGCCGAGCGCGGCGATTTCGCAGGCAGAACGCGGGCGCTATCGATATTCAGCTCCGCGAGCCGCTCGTTGATATCTTCCAGATTGGCATCGCCATTGCGCGCCTGCAGCTCGACCATCGAACCGCCACGAAAGTCGATGCCGTAGTTGAAGCCGATATTGACGAAAAGCGCGACCACGATTGCGCAGGCCAGCACCGAAATGCCGAGCGTTACGAACTGGAGGCGCATGAAGGGAATATGAGTGACGGTTGGCACCAGTTTCAGGCGACGCTTGGGCACTTCCTTCGGCTTGGCGGTGCGCACCCATTGGGCGATCAGCAGGCGCGTGAAAGTGAGCGTGGTGAAAAGCGTCGTGCCGATGCCGATTGCGACCGTGAGCGCAAAACCATGCACCGTACCCGACCCCAGAAGGAACAGAACGAGTGCGGCGATAAGCGTGGTAAGATTGGCATCCACAATGGTGGAAAGGGCGCGATAAAAGCCCGATTCCATCGCCTGCACGACGGAATAGCCCTTGCGGCGATCCTCGCGTACACGCTCATAGATCAGAATATGCGCATCGACCGCAAGGCCGATGGTCAAGACGAGACCTGCAATGCTCGCAAGGCTTATCGAAGCGCCAATGAGCGACAGAACAGCCGTCAGGATGATGATATTGACCACAAGCGCAACCAGGGCGATGACACCCAGAATGCCATAGGAAAGCACCATGAAGAGGCCGACCACCAGTGCCGCCAGAAGGGCCGCAAGCACTGCCGCACTCGCATAATCCTCACCGAGCGCGGAGGCGATGGTGCGCTCTTCAAGCACAGTCACCGCTTGCGGCAAGGCGCCAGAGCGCAGAACCACGGCCATATTATTGGCGGCCTGTAAATCGAATGCGCCTTCGATCTGCAATTCACTGGTGTCGAGCGGGCCGGAAACCGTGGGCGCGGAAACCACCTGATTATCAACGACGATGGCGAAGGAATTCTCATTGCCCTGCGCCGTCAGATCGGCCAGACGCCGGCGTCCGTTGTCGTCCAGTGTCAGCGTGATGACCGGCTGGCCATCGTCGGCGGAAATACTCGCCTTGGCATCCGTGATGTCATGCCCGGTGAGAATGGGTGTTTTTTTCAGAAGATAACCAACCGGAGGATCATCAAAGGAATAGACGATTTCGCTATCGGCAAGCGGTGTGCCGCGAATGGCGTCATCCGGCGACATGGTGTCGTCCATGGCGCGGAAGGAAAGATTTCCGCGAATGGTGAGAATATCTTTGAGAAGCTGCGCATCGTAAAGGCCCGGAACCTCCACGCGAATCTGATTGCGCCCCTCTCCCTCGACAACGGGATTGCCATAGCCAAGCTCTTCCAGACGCTGCCGCATGATATTGGCAGTCGTCTCCAGATCGGTCTTGCCTGCATTCTGCACCTGAAGAATAAGCCGCGAGCCGCCCGAAAGGTCGAGCCCCAGCGATACCTGCTTCTTGGGCAGAAAATCCGGCAGATTTGCCAGCGTTTCACGCGAGAGAAAATTTGGAGATGCGATGATGAGGCTGACAAGGACTGCCAGCCATATCAGTGCAGATTTCCAGCGTGAAAAATAGAGCATGGAATGCAAGTCCGTTTCAGCTTGGATGAAGCATTGCCGGAGTTCACCCAAAGGGAAAATCTTCCGGCTATTTGCACGCAAACGCGATTTTGCGCGCGTGCTGCATAATGAACGGGCTCAGGTTATTTAAACCTTACCGGAGCCCGCCTGCTCTTTCAAAAAAAAAGAGATTATTTGTTCTTGTTGTCGGCGACAGGTTCGCCCTTCACGCGCACATCCATCAAGGTGGCACGCACAACGCGAATACGAACGCCATCGGCAATTTCGAGTTCGAGTTCGTTGTCATCGACAACCTTGAGAACCTTGCCGACGATGCCGCCACCCGTCACGACCGTATCGCCACGACGCACGGAGTTCAGCATTTCCTGACGCTTCTTCATCTGGGTCCGCTGCGGGCGGATGATGAGAAAGTACATGATGACGAAGATCAGGATGAACGGCAGGATGCTCATGAGCATATCTGGTCCAACAACGCTGCCGGATGCTTGAGCGAAAGCCGGTGTTACGAACATTAGGAACTCCTCTGAAGTCACGAAGACAAATTATTAACGGCATTACAATGGTTGGTGCTTCAATTGCAACCGGCGATGAACCCGCCTGCGCCAAGGTCGCACACTTTTCGCTTCCGCGTTAGCATGTTAAGTCGTTACCCCTACCATCAGGGGCCTAAAATGACGACCGAAGATATACTCAGCCAGAAACTGGACCGTTTGATAGCCGCGCTGGAACGCATTGCACCGCCGGAAGCAAAAACACCCGATCTCGACGCCGCAGACTGTTTCGTCTGGGCCCCGGAGCGGCTTGTTCTCGATCCCGTCAGCCGTGTGAACCGCGTGGATATCGCGTTGATCCGTGGCGTAGATTTGGTACGTGACCAGCTTGTGGACAATACCCGCCGCTTCGCAAAAGGTTTTCCCGCTAATAATGTTCTGCTTTGGGGCGCGCGCGGCATGGGTAAATCATCGCTCGTAAAGGCCGCGCAGGCGAGCGTGAACGCCGAATTTCCGGATATAACACCGCTGAAGCTTGTCGAAATTCATCGTGAGGATATCGATAGCCTGCCGGTTTTGATGAATCTCATCAAGGAAACGCGCCATCGTTTCATCCTGTTCTGCGACGACCTATCCTTCGATCATGACGATACATCGTATAAATCGCTGAAAGCAGCACTTGAAGGCGGCGTGGAAGGACGCCCCGACAATGTGATTTTCTACGCAACATCGAATCGTCGCCACCTGATGCCGCGCGACATGATCGACAATGAACGCTCGACGGCGATCAACCCCTCAGAAGCCATCGAGGAAAAGGTTTCACTGTCGGACCGCTTCGGCCTGTGGCTCGGCTTTCATAAATGCAGCCAGGACGATTATCTTGCCATGATCGACGGCTATGCGGCGCATTTCAAACTCGACTATGCCCGCGACCAGATGCACAGGGAAGCCCTGGAATGGTCCACCACACGCGGCAACCGTTCGGGCCGTGTTGCGTGGCAATATATTCAGGATCTGGCAGGCAGGCTTGGAAAAACCATGCAATGAAAAAGGCGGGCCCCTGCCCGCCTTTTTCATTTTTTCCTGCTGAAACTGTTATGATTCCAGATATTTGGTCGGATTGACCGGCGCCGAGTTCTTGCGCACCTCGAAGTGCAGCTTCGGCGACTTGGCGTTGCCGCTCATGCCCGACTTGGCGATTTCCTCGCCACGGCGAACCTTCTGGCCGCGCTGCACCATTATCTGGCTGTTATGGCCATAGACGGTCACAAGGCCATTGTCGTGGCGGATCAGAACGGTCTGGCCAAATTCCTTCAAACCATCGCCCGCATAGATCACAACACCGTTTTCGGCGGCTTTGACCGGCGTGCCTTCCGGCACCATGATATCGATACCGTCGCTGACCGAGGTGCCCTCACGCTGGCCGAAGCTTGCCAGAATGCGCCCACGAACCGGCCAACGCATCTGCGAGATGCCGGTTGAGGATGGCGCTGCGGCCTGATCCTTTTCCGCATCCTCGATTACCTTGTTGCTGGCCTGCGGCGGCGTATAAGGCTTTACCTCTGCACCTCCATTGGCCGGCGCACTGGCTGCTTTGGCCGGGTTTGCCGGCTGCGGCGTGATTGCGGCCACCTGTGTCGGCGCACCTGCGGCAGCAGACGGAATAACGAGCGACTGCCCGACGCGAATGGCGCCACTGGTCAGGCCGTTTGCCGCCTTCAACTGGTCGACAGGGACATTGTGCTTCTTTGCGATGGAGAACAGCGAATCCCCGCTCTTCACGACGTAGGCACCGCCCACTGATGGCGGGGTTGCGATAGCGCCGCCAGCCGATGCCATATTGGTCGGCGAGGATTTCTTGCCGTTGACAGCAGGTGCTTGCGGAACGCCAGCGATATTGTTGTCCATCGGGCGCGGCGCGCCCTGCCCCGTCGCCGGAAGCTGGCCAAGAACCTTTTCCTTCGCGCCATTCACCGTATTATGCGTAACGGTGGCGGCACTTGCGACCCTGGTTTCAGCGGCATTAACGGTATTATTGACGCGGGACGCCGCCATATCCTGGGCTTGATCGACCTGATTGCGCATCTGCGTCGATGCCGCAGCGACAGGCGCACCCAGAGGCGCTGACGATACCGGCGGCAAGGAATTGCGCTGGACCGTTCCGCTTGAAACCGGCGGGGCCGAAGCCACGGGGGCAGACGCATAAACATTGCCTGCGGGTTGCTGCGCGACGGGCTGACTGGACGTAGAACCAGTAAAAATGCCGTCTGTGAAGCGCATCGTATCAGCACTGCACCCGGCTCCAAAACCGGCAATCAGAACGATTGCAACATTCCGCAGGAGACGTTCGGACGTATGCTGCAAAATTGGTAAACGCATGTTCAACTCGTCCATACTCGAAACTCACTAAGACGATTAAAACGCGTTAATGTTACTCTCTGGTTAAGAATGCCCCGAAACTAAAAAAAGATTCACCAAATAAACACCATAAGCGCAAGAATGACGCGCAAACAGCCACTTCCGGCCCGCAAATGCCAAGCTGGCGAGGCTGCCATTGCTCAAAATCAATGCAACTGAAGCCGTTCCGACAAAAGCGCGAAGCGGTTTTTTGGAATCATCCTCAAACAAAATCTTGGAGCGGGATGATGGTTGGACTTAAATTCAACCCGTTTTAGAGCGCGTTTCGATCTGATTGAATCAGATCGGCGCTCTAATCCTTTGTTTTGACGCGCATCTTTTCCGAAAACCGTTTCACACTTTTCGGGATGCGCTCTAAAGAACGGAAGACGTGCCTTCGATGAACGGCTGATATCGAACCGGCATGAGGTCTTCCTGTTCAAAACGGCTTCCAACCTTTGAAATCCGCGTCATGATCTGGCGTCCATCGCCAGGGCCGATCGGGGCTATCAGGACGCCATGGGTGGCGAGCAGTTCAACGAAATGGCGCGGCACCTCATCGCATGCGAGCCAGATGACAATGCGGTCAAACGGCCCGCCCGGCATACCGTGGCGCCCGTCTGTATGTTTCACCATGATATTCTCGCGCTTCAGCGAAACGAACTGCTGGAGAGCGTGGTCGCAGAGTTTTCGATACCGTTCCACCGTCGTTACACGGCCGGACAGCAAGGACATAACGGCGGCGGTAAAGCCGGAGCCGGTGCCGATTTCCAGAACCCGATGGCCGGGCTCAAGCTTCAGGGCGGAAATGACGCGCGCCTGATCGTCTATGCCTTCCATATATTCACCGCAATCAAGCGGCGCGGTTCGCGGGCTATAGGCAAGATGCGACCATGCCGCCGCCAGAAAGCTCTGGCGCGGCGTTGCTTCAATTGCCGCAAAAAGTTGCGGATCATCAATGCTGTGCCCACGCATCCGCAGAACAAAGGATGCAAATCCCTCCCGGTCCGAAAGCCGCGGGCGTTCAGACGTTGCCTGCCTCATGCTTCCACTCCAAGCGCCGCGCCCAGTTCTGCACGAACCTTATGAGCGGTCAGATCAAGGTGGAGTGGGGTCACTGAAATGCAACCCGAACGGATGGCAGCAATATCGCTGTCGTCGGCAACCGGAGCCTTGCCGCGACCGAAATGCAGCCAGAAATAAGGGAAACCACGTCCATCGCGGCGCTCGTCAAGGCGCGCATCATGGCTAAGCTTGCCTTGTGCCGTGACGCGCACGCCCTTCACTTCTTCCGGAGCGCAATTCGGGAAATTGAGGTTCAACAGCACGCCTTCCGGCCAGCCCGCCTCCATCAGCCTCCCGATAAGCTCAGGCGCATGAGCTTCCGCCGTTTCCCACGGCACGATCCGGCGATCGCCCGCATATTCATATTCCTGCGACAAAGCGATGGCTCGCACACCAAGCAATGTCCCCTCCATCGCACCGGCAACCGTGCCCGAATAGGTCACATCGTCGGCCATGTTCGCCCCGGAATTGACGCCGGAGAGGACGAGATCGGGCGCGCCCGGCAATACATGGCGCACCCCCATGATGACGCAATCGGTCGGAGTGCCGCGCAGGGCAAAATGACGGGCATCGATCTGGCGAAGGCGAAGCGGCTCCGACAGTGTCAGTGAGTGGGCAAGCCCGCTCTGGTCCGTTTCAGGGGCCACCACCCACACATCGTCGGAGAGCTTGCGTGCAATTCGCTCCAGAACAGCGAGGCCTTCAGCGTGGATACCGTCATCGTTCGTCAGCAGAATACGCAATTTGTCACTCCTTCGCCGAAATGGATAAGACACTTAAGACACTACAGCGGTTCCAGTTGAAATGGGATCGTTGAAACTGCTCTCTCTTTGTTCTTTCGCATGTCCCCAAAACCGGTTCCCACTTTTGGGGGCATGCTATAATTCCAGATCAAGCGGCTTTTTCGATCCGCGTGAGGCCGCCCATATATGGCTGTAATGCTTCAGGAATATGAATGCTGCCGTCTTCCTGCTGGTAATTTTCCATAACCGCAATCAGCGCGCGCCCGACAGCAGCGCCCGACCCGTTGAGGGTGTGCACGAAGCGCGTGGATTTTTCGCCTTCCGGGCGATAGCGGGCATTCATGCGGCGGCCCTGGAAATCACCGCAGGTCGAACAGCTTGAAATTTCGCGATAGGTGTTCTGCCCCGGCAACCAGACCTCGATATCATAGGTCCGCTGTGCGCCAAAGCCCATGTCGCCCGTGCAAAGCACAACGGTACGGAACGGCAGGCCCAGCCGCTTCAGCACTTCTTCCGCGCAAGCCGTCATGCGCTCATGCTCGGCAACGGAGCTTTCCGCATCGGTGATCGATACCATCTCCACTTTCAGGAACTGATGCTGGCGCAACATGCCGCGCGTATCGCGCCCGGCCGACCCCGCTTCCGAGCGAAAACATGGGGTCAGCGCCGTGAAGCGCAGCGGCAGCCCCTTCATATCGACAATTTCTTCGGCAACCAGATTGGTGAGCGGCACCTCCGCCGTCGGGATCAGCCAGCGGCCATCCGTCGTGCGGAAAAGATCTTCTGAAAACTTCGGCAATTGCCCCGTGCCATAGACCGCTTCGTCGCGCACCATCAGCGGCGGCATGACTTCGGTATAACCGTGTTCTGTCGTGTGAAGATCGAGCATGAACTGGCCAAGCGCGCGCTCAAGACGGGCGAGCGGGCCTTTCAGCACCGTAAAGCGCGCACCGGCAAGCTTGGCCGCGCGCTCGAAATCCATGTATCCAAGCGCCTCGCCAAGCTCAAAATGCTCTTTCGGCTGGAAGGAGAAATTGTGCGGGTTGCCAATGCGGCGCAGCTCAACATTGTCGCTTTCATCCTTGCCGAGCGGCACATCATCAAGCGGAATATTGGGAATGGTGGACAATGCGTCGCTCAGTTCCTTGCTGAGGCGGCGCTCGTCTTCTTCCGCATGGGCGAGAAAATCTTTCAGTTCGCCCACTTCGGCCTTCAGCTTTTCAGCCGTGCCCATGTCCTTTGCGGCCATGGCCTTGCCGATTTCCTTCGAGGCGGCATTGCGGCGCTCCTGCGCTGCCTGCACCTTGCCGACATGCTCGCGGCGCTTTTCATCCAGCGCAATCAGTTCGGACGAAAGCGGAGCAGCCCCACGCTTTGCGAGCGCCTTGTCGAGGGTTTCCGGGTTTTCGCGAATCCATTTGATGTCGAGCATGGAAAAAAGCCATTTCGTGAAATTGAACAGAAGCGAGGCTAAACGATCTTCAGCCCCAAAGATGCCTGACGTCAGATCAGGTGGAGGAAGCGTTGTTATCAGCGTCGGCAGATGCCTGCGCCTCATCCCGCTTCTTCTCGATCATGCGCGCCAGAAAGATCGAAATCTCGTAAAGAAGGATCGTCGGCAAGGCAAGACCGATCTGGCTCGCCGGGTCCGGCGGGGTCAGCACCGCAGCCGCGACGAAGGCAATGACGATCGCATATTTGCGCTTGTCCTTCAGCCCCGCCGAAGTCACCAGCCCCACACGCGCCATGAGGCTCGTCACCACCGGCAACTGGAAGACCAGGCCAAAAGCAAAGATGAGCGTCATGATGAGGCTCAGATATTCCGACACTTTCGGCAGAAGCGAAATCTGGACCTCGCCGCTGCCGCCGGTCTGCTGCATGGCGAGGAAGAACCACATCACCATGGGCGTGAAAAAGAAATAGACGAGCGCGCCGCCGATCAGGAACAGAATGGGCGACGCGATCAGGAACGGCAGAAATGCAGTGCGTTCGTGCTTGTAGAGACCGGGAGCCACGAATTTATAAATCTGTGCGGCGATGACCGGGAGGGCCAGCACAATGCCGCCGAACATGGCCACCTTCACCTGCGTGAAGAAGAATTCCTGAGGTGCGGTATAGATCAATTCCGCCTTGGAGCGGTCCATGCCGGCCCAGTCGATGGCCCATTGATACGGCACCACAAGCAGGTTGAAGAGCTGTTTTGCGAAAGCAAAGCAGAAAATGAATGCCACGAAAAAAGCCAGGATAGCCCAAATAAGGCGGCGGCGCAGTTCGATCAGGTGTTCAAGCAGAGGCGCTGCGCTCTGTTCGATTTCATCCTCGTCCCGGTTCACGCTTTGGTTCCTGTCTTCTTTGTGGTCTTTTTAACCGGCGTTGCGGTCTTGTCTGCCGTCGGCTTGGGGGTAGCTCCGGTTTTTTTGGCAGTCTTTGTCGTCGTCGGTTTCGGCCCGGCTTTTGCAGCCGGACGCGGTGATGTTTTCCTAGGCTTGGCGGGTTCTTCGGGCGCGGTGATCATTGGTACGGGAACTGGCGGCGCGGGAACTGGCGTTCCGCCCGGCTCAACCGGCGTCGTAACCTCACCCACCTTGTTCTCGGTGACTGGCGACATTGATGTTGCGGACTGGAGACCAGACCGCAAATCCTCGCCAGCACTGCGAATCGGGTCAAAAACCTGTGTCAGCCTTGTGCGCGGATCAAGGCTTCTGGCTTCATCGATGATGGTCTTGACGTCTTCAAGTTCCGCCTCTTTCAAGGCCTCGTTGAATTGATGGCGAAACTCGTTGGCGGTGGTGCGCATGCGTGCAGTCGCCTTGCCGAACGCGCGAAGCATTTTCGGCAAATCCTTGGGACCGACCACCACAATCATGACAATTGCGATAATCAGCAGTTCAGACCAAGCGATATCGAACATAATTTGATACCTTGCGCTCTGCGCGCACATCCTGTCTCTTGGCGAAAAGCCGCACTGCCCACAAACCTGCCATGCGCGTTTTCAGCCCATGGCAGTTCATCCCGGAAGGATCAGGACTTGGTGGTCTTCTTGACGTCCTTGACGGGTTCTTCCGCTTTGGCGTCGATCGTACGCGGATCTTCCTTGGCGTCTTCGTCAGCCATGCCCTGCTTAAAATTCTTGATACCCTTGGCGACATCGCCCATCAGCTCGGGGATCTTGCCGCGGCCGAACAGAAGAAGCACAACCGCCAGAACGATCAGCCAGTGCCAGATGGAAAAGCTACCCATATTATTCCTCTCAGTGCCGCCCAAGGCGCGGCATATGCCTGCTATCTCCGATACGATTTAAGCGCTTTCAACAAATCTTTCAAACAGAAGTGTGATGATGAACGGCTTCAAACCGGATTAATTCGTCGCAGGCAGAAATTTTGTTCTATTCTCCCCTGGGTGCAAGCAAACCCAGTCCCTCCAGATCAATATCCTCCAGCGGGTCCTCCCCTTCGGTCAGCTCGTCCGGGTCGATATTGGGGATCGGTACGGCAAAACTGGAAGGAATGCGCGCCGAGAGAAGCCCTGCGCCGCGCAATTCCTCAAGACCGGGCAGATCGCGGATTTCCGGCAGGCCAAAATGGTCGAGGAAAGCGTCGGTGGTGCCATATGTTACCGGGCGCCCTGGCGTGCGCCTGCGCCCGCGCAGCTTGATCCAGCCGGTTTCCATCAAGACATCAAGCGTCCCCTTGGATGTTTCCACGCCGCGAATATCCTCAAGTTCGGCGCGTGTCACCGGCTGGTGATAGGCAATGATGGCAAGCACCTCCATGGTCGCGCGCGAAAGCTTGCGCTGCTGAACAGTCTCGCGGTTCATGATGAAGGCGAGATCTGGCGCGGTGCGAAACGCCCAGCCACTGCCCACCTTCACAAAATGCACGCCCCTGCCCTCGTAAACCTTCTGGAGATGGTTCAAAACCGGAGCAATATCCACATTGGCGGGAAGCCGCTCGGCAAGTGCGCGCTCGCAAACAGGCTGCGAAGACGCAAAAACAATCGCCTCCACAATGCGGGCAAGCTCGGCAAGCGTCACCGGCGAGGCAGGCCCCGCCTGCTCTTCTTCCCCAACGCCTTCCATATCCATCAAATCGCGGCGCTCTGCTTCAGGCATTTTCGTCCTCATCGAATTCATCGAGTTCGCGGGTCGCGCGCATATAGATCGGCTCGAACGGAGCGTTCTGGCGTACTTCAAGCTTGCCTTCGCGCACCAGCTCGAGGCATGCGGCGAAAGAACTGGCAAGCGCCGACGCCCTCTCCTGCGGAGAAAGTGCATAATCGATCAAAAAACGGTCCAGCGAAACCCAGTCGCCCACCGCGCCCATCAGGCGCACAAGCGCCGTGCGTGCCTCCTTGAGGGACCAGACGCTGCGTTTTTCTATCTGTACCTGGGAAACCGCCTGGCGCTGGCGCTGCGACGCATAAGCGCTAAGCAGATCGTAAAGCGTTGCGGAAAAACGGCTGGCGCGGTCCACCACCACCATTTCCGGCATGCCGCGCGGGAAAACATCGCGGCCGAGCCGATGACGATTGACGAGTGCCGCCGCCGCATCGCGCATGGCTTCAAGCCGTTTCAACCGGAATTGCAGGGAGGCAACGAGTTCCTCGCCCGTGGCGCCATCGTCGCCCTGCTGCTTCGGGATCAGCAGCTTGGATTTCAGATAGGCAAGCCATGCCGCCATAACGAGATAATCGGCGGCAAGCTCCAGACGCAGCGCGCGCGCCTGCTCCACGAAACCGAGATATTGTTCGGCAAGCGCCAGCACGGAAATGCGCGCAAGATCGACGCGCTGGTTACGCGCAAGATGCAGAAGAAGGTCGAGCGGACCTTCAAAGCCCTGCACATCGATCAGCAGTGACGGCTCGCCTGCGCCTCGCCCGGCCTCATTTTGCCACAGGGTATCCATCGGCACGCGTGTGCCGTCGTTTCCACCTGTATGTGCATCCGATGCTGCCAAGCCTGTCGTCCTGCTGTTGCCCCTGCCGGCACAGATTCTGCCAGCAGGAACAAGTTTATCAAGTTTTGCCGATTACGCTATCGGTTCAAACATGGCATTGAATTCGGCGCGCACCTCGTCCTCGTCGGAAAGATCGGGGTCGCCCGCATAGACTTCCGCCAGTTCGGCCCGGCGCTTTGCTTTGCCATCCAGAACCGGCACACGGGCGGCAACCTTTACCAGTTCCTCCATAACGCCTGAGCAATAGAGCACGATATCGCAGCCCGCCGTAACGATGCCGTCGGTTATATCGCCAAGATCGCCGGACAATGCCTTCATGGAAATGTCGTCACTGATGACAAGGCCGTCGAACCCGATCACATCGCGAATGATCGTATTAATAACCGTCGGCGAAAGCGTGGACGGTCTTTCCGGGTCGATGCAATCGAACACCACATGGGCGGTCATGGCCATCGGCAGATCATTGAGCGCCTTGAACGGCACGAAATCATGCGCAACCAGTTCGTTGAGCGCAACGCTGACCCGCGCCAGTTCCTTATGCGTATCGGAAAAGGCGCGGCCATGGCCCGGCATATGCTTCACGACGGGAAGAACGCCGCCAGCCAGAAGACCTTCGGCGGCAGCGCGTCCCATTTCCGCAACCGCATGGGGGTTTTTGGAATAGGCCCGCATTCCGATCACATCATGCGCGCCCTCCACCGGCACATCCAGAACCGGCAGGCAATCCGCATTGACGCCGACCTTCAACAGATCGAAAGCATGGAGCCGGGCATGGAGCCAGGCGGCACGCAACCCCTTTTCCTTGTCGCGTGCATAGATCGCGCCAATTTCGGACGCGGACGGATAGTTCGGTACCAGCGGCGGGCGAAGGCGCTGCACGCGCCCGCCCTCCTGATCGATGAAAACCGGCGTCTGGTCCAGCCCCGTCAGGTCACGCAGATGGGCGGTGAGCTCGCTCACCTGTTCGAGGCTTTCCACATTGCGAGCAAAAAGAATGAAGCCCCACGGGGTTTCATCCCGGAAGAAGGCAATCTCGTCCGGGGTGAGCTTCGTGCCGGATATACCGGCAATCCATGCCTTGCACTCTTTCATGCGGCTTTTCCTCGAATTGTCTTGCTGAATCAAACTCGCCTCCGCCGGGTTTAGCCGAAAAAACGGCCGCTTGGTAGGCTGTAGGCTGTGGTGACGAATTAACTTATGGTTCGGTAT
Source organism: Brucella melitensis bv. 1 str. 16M (assembly GCF_000007125.1). Lineage (NCBI taxonomy): Bacteria > Pseudomonadati > Pseudomonadota > Alphaproteobacteria > Hyphomicrobiales > Brucellaceae > Brucella > Brucella melitensis. Next base: position 1,132,677 of record NC_003317.1, read on the forward strand.
GAACGAAAATGCTCAATAGCCCGGCAGATGCGAAAAGGGCGGCTGACGCCGCCCTCAAATGGCTGGAACCTTGCTGGTTGTTTTTACTGCGTCACGAAACAGCTTCCGCCAGCCGACTTGAGACGGCTGCAAAGCGCCAATGCATCTTCCTTCGAGCCAGCCTGTACGCGAACACGGTAATAGGTGCCCTTGCCCTGAATGTCGGCGCGCTTGATATCGACGCTATGACCGCCAATCACACTGGCATATTTCTGGGCTATGTTGGCATAGGACTTCTGCGCCAGCTCAGCAGAAGGCTGCGAGGCAATCTGGATGAAATAACCACCCGCCCCGGCTGCCGATGCGACCTGCGGTGCAGCCGATGCCTGCGCGCGCTGCGGCACGTTACCGACGATATTGACGGGCTGTTCAGCGGGGCGCGACGGCACGATCGGAGCGCGGGTCGGAAGGCGTGGGGTCTCCGGCGTCGCGGATTGCTGTGCCTGTGGCGCTGGCGGTTCATTTCCTGCCGCGAGTGCGCCGATTTCATCCCGTGCTGCCGGTGCGGCAGGCGGCGCCATATTGTCGGCTACCGACGGCTGTGCTGCATGTCCGAACGAAGGCTGAATGATCGTGCCATCCGGGCGAACGATCATCGTTTCGACCTCACGCGGCTGGATCAGCGGTTCATGCGTGCCGGAATGAGCCTGTTGCGCATCGTTCTGCGGTACATTGCCACCCGGTTCTTCTGTGGCATTATATTCGCTGTCATCGGTACCGGAAATATCGACCGGTTCTTCACCGGATGTAATCAGGGCTTTCTGTTCCGGGTTGTTCGGAAGCGTTCCGGCCACACGGTCATAGACCGCCTTATCCTGGTTCGGAACCGTGGTTCCGCCCGGATTTTCCGGCTGCATCTTGATGGGCTGGTTATCGGCGCGAATCACAACCGGCTCACCGGAGCCTCCGCCGCCGAGGAAATGATAGCCGATTCCGCCGAGCAGAACCGCCACACCGGCAACACTTGCCAAAATCAAGCCACGGCGACCACGAACCGGGCGATTGCGGTAAGCTTCCGCCGCGCCGCCCAGATCGTCTTCCGTCGGCATTGCGGCGCGCTCGCCATAATCGCCGCCTTCCATGGTCTGCGCACCCTGCGCGGCCCAGTGATTGTAGAAATCATCCTGGCTGGCAGTCGTTGCAGCGGCAGGTGCAGCTTCAGACCCGGCGCGTCGGTAGGAAGCAGCAGCCGCTGCCGCCGCAGCACCCAAGCCGGCCGCGGCCATGCCGCTATTCGGCATATAGGTCGATGCGCTTTCACGGAAGATGTCCTCAAAAGCCCTGTCGGCTTCGCTCTGGCCTTCCGTGATCTGCACATTCTCATCAACACCAATCGTGCTGAAAACTTCCGCGAACTCCGCTTCCAGCTCACTGAGATTGGTGCCCGCTTCCTCTTCGCCGTAATTCACTTCCGGCAGATCGAGCGAATGCGTCTGTTCGACCTTGTTTTCCGTGACCGTGAGGGTCTCAACCTCCGGTGCAGGCTCCGGTGCGGGCATACGCGCCGGAGCCTGCATGTCGGTATAAGCGGCAAAGGAGACAGCAGGGCGATAATCCTCGCCGGAATGGATTGCGTGCGCATAGGCTGGCGCGGGAGAAGCTTCTTGCTCCTCCTCATGGAGATCAAGTTCAACATCGGTGAAGAAATCTTCATCGTTGAAAAAATCTTCATCCGCAGTATCGGCGACGTCTGCGTCGAATGTGTCTCCAGACGGCTCGAAACCGAAATCATCTTCGGTCAGGCTGATTTCGTCGAGCCCCGACAGGTCATCATCCGTCGATTCGGCGGCGGCAGCCGTTTCCGGCTCTGCTTCAAAGGTAAAATCGTCCTCAAGCGAAAACTCATCCTCGATTGGCCGGAACGGATCCTGGGCAACAAAATCCTGCACAATAGGCGCCTGGGGCGTTTTCAGTTGCGGCCCCGAGGAGAGCACACCGGGGGCGGCTACACCCGGCGCAAAATTGCTGCGCGGATAATAGGGATAGGCCGGCGCCTCGCCAGTGCGTGACGCATAGCCCTGCCCGGCATGGGACGGAGCATCCAGATGCGGTTCGCTGACCGGCGCTTCCGGTTCGCCCTGATGCGGTTGTTCCGGCGCGTAGGAAACAGGCTCGACGTGATCCGAATAGCTGTTCCGGGATGCCACAGGCTGCGGCTCATCGCCAAACAGAAGGTTTTCCAGCTCGTCTTCAAGCGAAAGCGGTTGCTGTGCAGGCTCAGCCGCGAAATGCGTAGCGGGAGCATCTACAGGCTGCTGCGCATTCCAATTATTCTGTGCTGGCCAGTCATTCTGTTCCAGCCTGTCATTCTGTGCAGGCCACTCATCCTGTGCCTGCCAATTGTCCTGCACGCCGGTATCTTCACGCCAAGCTTGCTCACCCGGCTCAATGGCAGGCTGATAGACGGTCGGATCATATTCGCCCGCATCTGCCTCTATCGGCTGCTGGCGATCACCATAAGCCGCAGGTGATGCCATATGGGCGTGTTCGCTCGAATCACGAGCCTGCGAATAATCGTTATAGTCGAATTGCGGAACGGGCTCGGAGCGATCCACGTCCTCGAACTCGAAAATTTCCGGTGACGGTGCTGCTTCTGCCGAGCCAAGGTCGAGATCGAATTCTTCTTCCAGCGCGGCAGCGAACGCATCCTCCTCCAACGGAGACTGCTCGCCATAGGCCCGCTCCCCGTGCACGCCAAAGGTTGCGGTCGAAACGGTTTCGCTATGAGCTGTAGGCTGCGTATAATCGTCGAAATGCCCCATAAGCTCGCGCTCAAGATCGAGAACGGGATCAAAAGAGGGGTCATCCTGCGCCGAATCAAAGCGCGGCTCTGCTCGGCCCTGATCCTCGAATTGACTGTCATGGCGGCGCTCATTCCGAGCGACGTTATCATCAGCAGGCGTGTCGAAGTCCATAATCCGCGAAAGTTCCATCAGCGGATCATCTTCGTGCACCGGACGCTCGCCGTAATTACGGGGATTTGCACTGCTGTCCGTCATGGCGTGTTCCTAACTCAAACCCTGGACGCCGCAAGACGTCTCCATACATTGCATATTAGCGAGGCAATGTGGGCAAAAGTTGACGGAAGTTTCCTGCACAGGAAGGAAGATCCATGACTTTCAATCATACTGATCTTCCTTCACATTAGTCTTACTGTCACTCATCCAAAGGCGTCTTTCGACTTTCAGTACTTCGGACGACCGTGTAATCCTAGCGCATCTCCGTAGGAGCATCCGCGCCGATAATCGTCAATCCTGACGTCAGCACATCGGAAACAACCTGCACCAGCCCTAGCCTGGCCAGCGACAAGTCTGGATCGTTAACCTTAATAAAACGTAAGTCCGGATTTTCCGCGCCTCTGTTCCATTGCGAATGGAACGAACTGGCGAGGTCGTAGAGGTAGAAAGCCAGGCGATGCGGCTCCTGATGAATGGCTGCCGATTCGATCAGGCGCGGGTATTCCGCAAGCTTGCGAACGAGCGCAATTTCGCTCTCGTCGGTCAGCTTTTCAAAATGCGACCCCATGGCCACGCGGTCAAGATCGACAAGCCCAAGCTGGTCCGCAGCCTGACGGAAAACCGAATGGCAGCGCGCGGAAGCATATTGCACATAGAAAACCGGATTGTCCTTGGACTGCTCCGTCACCTTGGCGAAGTCGAAGTCCAATGGCGCATCGTTCTTCCGGTAAAGCATCATGAAGCGGACCGGATCGCGACCGACCTCGTCCACCACATCGCGCAGCGTAATGAACTCGCCTGCCCGCTTGGACATGCGCACCGGCTCGCCATTGCGGAACAGCTTCACGAGCTGGCACAGGAGCACGGTCAATTTGGCCTTGCCATCGGAAACGGCACGCGCAACGGCTTCCAGACGCTTGACATAACCGCCATGATCCGCGCCGAGCACATAGATCATCTCATTGAAGCCGTGGTCGTACTTGTCCTTGAAATAGGCCACGTCACCCGCAAAATAGGTGAACGAGCCATCGGACTTCATCAGCGGACGGTCAATATCATCGCCCACTTCCGTAGAACGGAACAGCGTCTGCTCACGGTCTTCCCAATCTTCCGGCAACTGCCCCTTCGGAGGCGGCAGCTTGCCCTTATAAACATGGCCCTTGAGCGTCAGATCATTGATCGCGTTACGGATCGCGCGCGCATGGTCGACATGTAGCTTGCGCTCGGAATAGAAGACATCATGATGCACGTTCAGCGCGTCGAGATCAGCGCGGATCATTGCCATCATGGCGTCGATCGTGCGGTCCTTCACGATGGCCAGTGCTTCGGCTTCAGGCATTTCCAGAAGTTTTGTGCCAAACTCACCGGCAAGCTCCTGCCCGACCCGCACGAGATAATCACCGGGGTAAAGCCCCGCCGGAATCTCGCCGATGCTTTCGCCCAGTGCCTCACGATAGCGCAGCATCACAGAACGCGCGAGAACATCGATCTGCGCGCCCGCATCGTTGATGTAATATTCCTTGACGACGTCATAGCCCGCGAATTTCAGCAGGTTCGCCAGCACATCACCCACAACCGCGCCCCGGCAATGGCCGACATGCATCGGGCCCGTAGGGTTGGCCGATACATATTCGACATTGACCTTCTTGCCCGCGCCAAGCCTGGAGCGGCCAAAATCCGTTCCCTCGTTCAGCATCACCAAAAGCTCGCGCTGCCAATAGCTGGCCTTGAGGCGCAGATTGATGAAGCCCGGACCGGCGACATCGACGGATTCGACATCCTCATCGGCCTTCAGCGCCTCGGCAATGCGGGCAGCAAGCTCGCGCGGGTTCTGGCCGACCGCCTTGGAAAGCACCATTGCGGCATTGGTCGCGATATCGCCATGCGAAGCATCGCGCGGGGGCTCGACACCTATGCGTGAAAGGTCAAGTTCACCACCATCTTTTGGTTTCAGATCAATATCTTGCAACGTTTTTTTAATACGTGCATCGAAATCTGCAAAGATATTCATGGTCTGTCCTGTCAGGCTAGCGCGGTTCCTGTTTTAACAGAATCGCCGGAACCACTCTAACTATTGTTTTGTCGCATTTTCCAACGCAAAACCGTTTCACACTTTTGGCTCGAAAATACTCTAACGCCTGGATTTTTTTCCAGTTTTCCCGGCGCGGGTTCATCCAAAAAACGCGGATATTCGATGCATTTGCGTATCGAAGCCGCTTCGTCCGGCCCCGATTAAGCTAAATCGGGGGTTCGGTCAAACAATCGTCGGTGTTCGCGCACGGCATAATTATCAGTCATCCCGGCCAGATAATCGGCTACGCGGCGTGCGAGTGCTGCCTTATCCAGTGCCTCACAGCCCAAACGCCATTCATCAGGCATCAATGAGGGATCGGTGAAACAGGCATCGAAGAGATCCTGCACGATCCTGTCGGCTGCGTGCCTGCGCACCACCACGCTTTCGTGAAAATAGAGATTCTTGAACAAAAAGCGCTTCAGCACCTTTTCCTCGGCCCGCATGGCGTCGGAAAAGCCAACCAGCGCGCGCGGCTGGTTGTGCACGTCTTCCATCGTTCCGGGCCTGGCGGATGCAAGGCGGCGCTGCGCCTCCTCGATCACGTCTTCCACCATGATCGTGATCTGGCGGCGCACCAGTTCGTGTCCAGTGCGGACGGGGTCGAGATTGGGATAACGTGTCCGCACAATATCAAGCAGCCGTTTGGCGAGCGGTACTTCGTCCAGCGATTCGAGGGTCAAGAGCCCTGCCCGCAAGCCATCATCAATGTCATGCGCATTGTAGGCAATGTCGTCGGCAATGGCCGCGCATTGCGCCTCAAGGCTCGCAAAGCGTGAAAGCTCCAGATCATAGCGCGCGTTAAAATCCAGAATGGGTTGCGGAACCGGGATATCGGGATGGGCTGCATATGGCCCCAGCAACGGGCCATTATGCTTCACCAGACCTTCCAGCGTTTCCCACGAAAGGTTGAGGCCATCGAAATCAGCGTAGCGATGCTCAAGCTTCGTGACGATCCTGAGCGACTGGGCATTATGGTCGAAACCGCCGAAATTCTTCATGCGCTCGTTGAGTGCGTCCTCGCCGGTATGGCCGAAGGGCGTGTGGCCGAAATCATGAACGAGAGCGACAGCTTCAGCGAGGTCTTCATCCAGGCGCAGCGCGCGCGCCAGCGCCCGCGCAATCTGCGCCACCTCGATGGTGTGCGTCAGCCTCGTGCGGTAATGATCGCCCTCATGCGCGATGAAAACCTGCGTCTTGTGCTTTAAACGCCGGAAAGCCGTGGAGTGGATAATACGGTCACGGTCCCGCTGGAACGGCGTGCGGGTCGGGCTTTCCGGTTCCGGCACCAGCCGGCCACGGCTGAAAGCAGGATTGCTGGCATAAGGCGCACGTTCGCGATAACCGAAGCCTATTCCTTCCAGCGACATTGCGATGTTTTCCTCACTGTAATATGATTACGTCAAATTGGTGCGTCATTGACTTCCGCAACCTGCGTTCATAGCTATCAGCTAAACATGAAGGCAAGTACGCGGCTATCGGAAAATCTCAAGAACGCATAACCCGATCCCCGTCCCTGCAAACGGAACAAGGCAAATGACAGGCATTACCGTTTCAGATTCCGCTGCCAGGCGGATCGCCAAAATTCTCGATTCGGAGCCGGGAAAGACCGCGCTTCGCGTTTCTGTCGAAGGTGGCGGCTGCTCCGGCTTTTCCTATAAATATGACCTCGTCGACGCACAGACCGAGGATGACATCGTCATCGAAAAACTCGGCGCCAGAGTGCTGATTGATTCCATCTCCGTGCCTTATATGGACGGCTCTGAAATTGATTTCGTCGATGATCTGATGGGGCAATCATTCCAGATCCGCAACCCCAATGCGACCGCTTCCTGCGGCTGCGGCACCAGCTTCGCGATCTGAGCGGCGCAACAAAACCCGTGATGCAAAACCGGCGGCCAGATGGCCGCCGTTTTTTTAACCATGGCAACAAGCGGACAGTTTCAGACTTTCACTGAAGCAACGGTCGCTTCGATGTGGTCCACCAGCGCATCTTGCAGGCCAAGCCGCCCGGCAAGCATATCCAGATAGCCGCGTTCGGCGCGGTTATCTGGATCGATAGCCAGCCGCGATGCCGTATAAAGTTCAACTTTCTGCTCTTCCGTCTGCGCTGCGGCAACCAGCACATCGAGATCGACGGGTTCGGCCAGTTCCCTTGCAAGGAAGGCCTCAGCCTCGTCGTCCAGACCGGAAATCTTCACCTTTTCCATGATGCGGGCACGTTCGGCATCATCAATATAACCATCAGCCCTGGCGGCGGCGATCATGGCCTGAACCAGCGTCAGCGCGAAACTATTGCTCATCGCGGGAGAATGCGGATGGAAGGGTGAATCGGCCGGTGGCGCCGGAAGAAGCTCCGGCTCTTTTGCCACCGGCTGTTCCGCCTCCTGCGGGGCCTGACCGGACTTATAATTCTTGTAGGCAAGATAGCCCAATCCGGCTATGGCGGCGATGCCGCCGACAGTTGCTACATTGCCAGCAAGTTTGCGGCCCGTTTTCGTGCCAAAAATGGCTGCGGCTATGGCACCCGTCGCAAGCGGGTTCTTCTTCGCCATATCTGTTACCTGTCCAGCCTTGTCGCGGACACTTCCCGACATACCCGGCACCTGTGATCCGAGAAACTGATCGAGAAATTTTTTGGCATCGAACATCCGAAATCTCCTGTCTGGTTTTGTCCTTTCGCACATAGGAACGCAAAAGCGGCAATACAAATGCTCCGCCGCCGAAATACGAGCTGTGACAGGAATGTGGGAGGAAAAGCTGTGTGGTCCAAAGGGCCGTGCTTGCCCTGCCCCGCACGAGCGCATAATCATTATGGAATGAAAATCGCTACATGGAACATCAACGGCGTCAAGGCGCGCATCGACAATCTCCAGCATTGGCTGAGGGAGTCGTCGCCCGACATCGTCTGCCTGCAGGAAATCAAGTCGGTGGATGAGCAATTTCCCCGCCTTGAGATCGAAGCACTCGGCTATCATGTCGAAACCCACGGCCAGAAGGGTTTCAATGGGGTGGCGCTGCTCTCAAAAAAATCACCGGATGAGATCAATAAAGGCCTTCCCGGTGACGATAGCGACGAACAGGCCCGTTTCATCGAAGGCATTTATTCGACCGATACTGGTGTCGTGCGGGTCGTGTCGCTCTATTTGCCCAACGGCAATCCGATCGACACCGAAAAGTTCCCCTACAAGCTTTCATGGATGCAGCGGCTTGAAAATTGGGCAAAGAAGCGCCTGACACTGGAAGAACCATTGGTTCTGGCGGGTGACTATAACGTCATTCCCGAACCCGTGGACGCCCGCAACCCGCAGGCATGGCTGGGCGATGCGCTGTTTCAGCCGCAATCCCGGCAGGCATTCCGCAGGCTGGAAAATCTGGGGTTCACCGATGCAATCCGGGCATCGACCGATGAAAGCGGCGTCTATTCTTTCTGGGATTATCAGGCCGGGGCCTGGCAGAAGAATAACGGCATTCGCATCGACCACCTGATGCTGTCGCCGGAAGCGACAAACCGTTTCATTTCAGCCAATATCGAAAAGCACGTTCGTGCCTGGGAAAAGCCATCCGATCATGTGCCGGTAACAGTCACGTTGGCGGTTTAGAACGATTCCGTTTTAACCGGAAGCGCCAGAGACATCAGATTGAGACATCGGGCTGTTTTCAGTAACTGCCTTTTACAGCGTAATCACTTGCAAGCGCGATGGCGTTGCGGCGGTCGGCCTCGCCTGCAATGGAAAAGGCCTGTTCCTGCATGTCGCGTATCCAGGTGCAGTCTTCGGCCGGGCATCGCTCGAAGGCAGCCGTGAGCATGGCAAGGCCACGCACGGTCTTGCCGGCCTGAAACAGCATATTGCCGAGCATGGCCTGCGCACCGGTATTGCCCTTCCGGGCCGCAAGCTGGAACCAGCGTGCAGCCTGAACAGCGTTGCGCTCACCACCTTCGCCGTCGAGCAGCATCTTGCCAAGCTCAAACTGAGCAATAGAGTCGCCGAAATTGGCCGCTGCCTGCACATAAAGTTCACGCGCCATGTTGGGGTTGGCCTGAACCGGCGAGCCGGGAATGCCGTTTTTCACATAGCCTGCAAGCGCGACAAGCGCATCTGCGACGTAGGGAGCGTTTTCGGAGCCGGGTTCGGAGCCTTCACGAACGATCTTCTCAAAAATCTTATAGGCTTCATAATCATCCTCGGCCACGCCGTCGCCCTCGGCATACATACGCGCCAGCTTCCACTTCGCGCCCTGATGGCCACGCTCCGCCGCATAACGCAAAGCCTTGATGGCTTCGTCCTTATGCCCGTTCTTGTAGGCAGAGAAGCCGAATTTGAAAAGCTCGAAGGGGCTTCGCGATTTTTCTGAATCGTCGTTCAGATCGAAAGCAAAAGTACTATGGCAGGCAAGTGCCAAGGTAAGGACCAAGCCTAGAGCCATCGCTATAGCGGAACATGAAAAACTGCGACTACGCATCACAACGCCGGTCTTTCATATGGAACGGAAAAGATCATGAAAGGCAGGTTGCGCCTGCTTTTCGTCAACAGTGAGACCCGATCTTGACGGAAAAAAGCTCAGCTCGCTTCGGCGGAGGCGACAGGCAAACGGGCAGAATTCTTTCTGCTCGTCAGCGGTCCGCTTTGTATAGACGCACCTTTCGTCATTTCTGTCTGTCCTGTGGGAGCATAAGGCTCCAGAATAATTTTTTACGACATTTGCCGCTCTCTAACGGGTGCCGTCCCTTTGTGGCGGGAAATGGGCAAAATAGACCACATATCTTTGTAGCCTGAAGCATCTGTTGAGACTGTTGCTAATTGAACACAAACGGATTGTTGTTGCGGCCCGTGCTACCCGGCAAGGGCTGTTAAAGGGGGGCTGTTTCCGCCAGCGGACTGAATTTGACGTTCAACCGCCGCCCGAAATAAATTCCGCATCAAACACCAGATTAAAAAATACAATGAATTCAAATATTTACTATCATTCTTGCAGACTGCGACATTTACTCGGCACCAGCATCCGGGGGATGCAAATGCCGGGGCAAGATCGCTAGAACGAGAGAAGAGATGATAAAATGATTCACCCGAAGGAAGGGGGAAATGCGTCAATTTATGCGCCCATACAGGCATACTTCCCCCGCACCTCGCAGAAGAAAAATTGGAGGGTTTTTAAGCATCCTCTTGACTTTACTTCTTTTTTTCATTCTCGGCATGCTGATTTTCCATCTGCCAGCCAACCAGCCCGACCGAAATGAGCCAAGCGGCCGCCCCTATATCATTGACGGGGATACAGTCGTGCTCGGCAAGACCCATATTCGCCTGAAAGGGATCAACGCACCGGAAATCGGGCAGAGCTGCGAGGGCGCGCACGGAACCTATGATTGCGGCGGCGAAGCTCGCAATAAGTTGCGAGCCCGGATCGGCAGGGCGTCGATTCGCTGCGAAAGCAGCGGGCGCGACCGGTATGACCGGGTTCTGGCCCGGTGCTTTCTTGGTGAAACCGACCTCAATCAGTGGATGGTTCAGGAAGGGTGGGCCGTTTCCTATGGCAATTACCAGCGCGATGAAGCAGACGCCCGCCGTGACAAGCGCGGCATATGGGCGGGGAAGTTCGAGCGGCCTTCGCGCTGGCGGAAAGAGCATCCGCACCCCAACCGGAAACAACCATGAAACCCTTCGCCCGAAAAGGATGCAATTGGCCGAATGCCTGTCTATATAAGAGGGCATAATCAGGCCCTCATCGATCTGCCCCTGTTCCGGAGTCGAATGGAATTCATGGAAAAACTGGACGAGCTCAGGCACTCGATCCAGGCTTGCCGCCTCTGCCGCGACACGCCGCTGTTTCCGCCACCGCTACCGCATGAACCCAATCCCGTCTGTATCATTTCCGATACGGCGCGCATTGCCATTTGCGGACAGGCGCCGGGAATTCGGGTGCACAACACCTCCCTGCCGTTCAACGACCCGTCGGGCGACCGCCTGCGGCAATGGCTCGGTGTTACGCGCGAGGAGTTTTACGACGCCTCCCGTTTCGCCATCGTTCCGATGGGCTTCTGCTTTCCGGGTTATGACAAGAACGGCGGCGACCTGCCGCCGCGCAGGGAATGCCGCCAGACATGGCATGACCGGGTGTTTGCGGCCATGCCGCAACTGGAGTTCATTCTGGTGGTCGGGCAATATGCCCTTGCCTATCACCTGCCGGACTATCGCGGGCGCAATCTCACGGAAACCGTGAAGAACTGGCGGCATTTCATGGAAACGCCGAGCCATACCGGGCGCATCGCCCTGCCCCTGCCGCATCCTTCATGGCGCAATAGCGGCTGGCTGAAGCGAAATCCGTGGTTCGACATGGAAGTCGTGCCTGTTCTTCAGGCAAAAGTCCGCCATCTCATTGATGACGAGAAATAAATTTTACTGTCGATATTTTCATCAGAATAATTTTTCTGTAACTTCGAGCAATGGCGAACCATAAGGTATGACGTTTCAGCTTTTCGTAAAGTTGAGGAAACGGTTTCTAAAACTGGGAATGGAAACGCATGGACAGGCTCGACAGGAAAATACTGCGCTTATTGCAGGAAGATGCGACACTGGCGGTGGCAGACGTTGCCAAGAAGGTCGGCCTTTCCACGACGCCATGCTGGCGGCGCATTCAGAAACTGGAAGAAGATGGCGTCATCAAGCGCCGTGTTGCCATTCTCGACCCGGTGCGCGTCAATGCGCGCGTCACTGTATTCGTTGCGGTCCGCACAAGCTCGCACAGCCATGAATGGCTGAAGCGGTTTTCGGAAGTGGTTCAGGAATTCCCGGAAGTCATCGAATTCTACCGCATGAGCGGCGACATCGATTATCTTCTGCGCGTGGCCGTGCCGGATATCGCTGCCTATGACGCTTTCTACAAGCGGCTCATCAGCAAGATCGAGATTCGCGACGTGTCCTCCTCCTTTGCGATGGAGCAGATCAAGTACACGACCGAATTGCCGCTTGATTACATGGTTCTCGACAAAGAAAACAACTAAGCACATTCCCCCGCAAAGGCGCTTCGCACTTTTGGCTCGAAAATGCTCGGGGGTCGTCATTCAGAATGAAAAGCCCGCCGGATCGGCGGGCTTTTCAGGAAAGTCTCTTATTTCGAGGCGGAAACACCGGCCTGCTCGAAGGTAGCCATGCCGCTATGGCATAGCGCCGCCGCCTTGACGATATTGGCTGCAAGGGCCGCGCCGGTGCCTTCACCAAGGCGCATTCCAAGGTCAAGAAGCGGCTCCTTGCCCATCTTTGCCAGAAGCTTGCGATGCCCCGGCTCTGCCGAGACCTGGCCGAACATGCAATGATCGATGGCTTCCGGGTTGGCCGCATAGAGCACGGCAGCAGCCGCGCTTGCCACAAAACCATCGACGATGACCGGAATTTTCTCCATGCGCGCGGCAAGGATTGCGCCTGCCATGGCCGCGATCTCGCGCCCGCCCAGGCAGCGCAGCACTTCCAGCGGATCCTGCAAATGCGGCTGATGGAGCGCGACTGCCAGACGAACGGCGGCAAGCTTTCGCTGCATCAGTTCACCCGTGGAACCCGTACCCGGCCCCACCCAGTCTTCAGCCGTGCCGCCGAAAAGCGCAAGCGCAATCGCTGCCGCAATGGTCGTGTTGCCGATCCCCATTTCACCGATGCAAAGAAGGTCGGTGCCGCCCGCGATCGCTTCCATGCCGAAAGCCATGGTGGCGGCGCAGGTGCGTTCATCCATGGCCGCTTCTTCGGTAATATCGCCGGTCGGATGCTCCAGCGCGAGATCGAACACTTTCAGTCCCAGATCGTTGGCAATGCAAATCTGGTTGATGGCAGCGCCACCGGCGGCGAAGTTTTCAACCATCTGCGCTGTCACGCTCGGCGGGAACGGCGTGATGTTCTTTGCCGTGACGCCGTGATTGCCCGCGAATACGGCGACCAGCGGGCGATTGACCTGTGGCGTGCGTTTGCCCGTCCATGTGGCAAGCCATGCAACAATCTCCTCCAGCCGCCCGAGCGAACCGGCGGGCTTGGTCAACGTCACCTCGCGTTCGCGAACAGCCCGTTCCGCGCCTAAATCCGGCCCCGGCAGATTGCGGATCAATTCACGGAAATCGTCAAAGGGAAGGCCGCTGGCGCTCATATCGTAAAGTCCAATCAATGATGGGAGGTGTAAATTCGTTGGGCTCGTCCTATAAGCACTGACGCGAATTTTCAAATCACCTCTTTGATCTGAAACAATATTGAGGCGAAATATCGCGATGGTTCGACCCTGAAAACAAAGCGGAGCAGTGATTTGCAGCGAAATGGCCTGATTGGCGACACGATCAGAAGTCTGGGATTTTTGAGCCGCCTGCCACTGCCGCAAGGCTGGTTCGACAATACGGACGATTCGCTGCCGCGAAACGCACGCGCCTTTCCGCTTGCGGGCGGCATATTGGGGCTTCTGGCCGGCGTGGCACTTCTCATTGCCAATGCAATCAGCCTGCCGCCGCTTGCGGCTGCACTGATTGCCATCGGTGCGCTGGCAGCAATGACGGGTGCGCTGCATGAAGATGGCCTGGGCGATACGGCCGATGGTTTTTTCGGTGCATCCACGCCAGATCGCCGCCTCGATATCATGAAAGATTCGCGCATCGGCACTTTCGCGGCCCTGACGCTGGTTATCTGGACCGGCGTGAAAGCGTCTCTCCTGATGGCAATCATCGCGCGCGCGGGCGCAGGCTATGCGCTTCTGGCCCTGATCGGGACGGAAGCAGCCAGCCGCGCAGGAATGCTGGCCTTCTGGCATGCCCTGCCCTCGGCGCGCCCCGGCGGGCTTGCCGATAGTATGGGCCAGCCGCAATGGGAAACCGTGGTCTGCGGCTGCGGGCTGGGTCTTGCTCTCCTCGCCATCGGCTTTCTGCCGTCAGGCGGCATGGTGGCCCTCATCAACGCACTGGTGCTGATGACCGTCGTGCTTTTTGGTTTTGCCAGACTGTGCATGGCAAAAATCGGCGGACGGACCGGCGATACGCTGGGTGCGGCGCAGCAGATAGGCTCGCTTGCAGCCCTTATCGGACTTGTCATGGCCCTTTGATGCAACCACATTGCATTTCATGGACACGGCAAAAATCGAATCGCCCTGCATATTGGTATGCACGATGGATGCAAAAACTGGCTTCTGCCTCGGTTGCGCGCGGACGCTTGATGAAATCGCGCAATGGTCCAGCATGAATAGCGGCGAACAAAGGGCCGTATTGGCGCTTCTGCCTGCACGTCATAAAGTCCTCGATCGAAAAAAGGCTGGCTGATGGGGCGTTTCTTCTGGCTTGTCATCGCTGCGGTTGCCCTTGTGGTTCTGCTTCTCATGTCGAATAACGACAGCGGCACCACACTGGGCGTTGCAAACGATGCATTTGCCCGTGCAGCCTATCTCGGCATATGGGGCATCGTTCTGGCTGCGGGCCTGCTCGGATCAGGCATCAGGCTCGGCGATTTCGCCCGCAACATTGCCATCTGGTCCGTCATCATTCTCGGCCTCGTCGCCGGATATCAGTATCGCTACGATCTTCAGGACGCCGCCAGCAGGATTACCGCAGGCCTCATTCCCGGCAGCCCCATCTCCGGCATGAACGCCGATGGCACACTGACCGTTACACTTGCAAAATCCGCCAACGGACATTTTGAAGTGAATGGCCGGGTGAATGGCGCGCGCGTCCATTTTCTTGTCGATACGGGCGCGTCTTCCGTTGTTCTTTCGCAGGAAGACGCAGAGCGCGCAGGCATCGATACCGCTTCGCTCAATTATTCAGTGCCGATCATGACAGCGAATGGCCAGGCGCGCGCCGCATCAATCACCATCGCCACCTTGCAGATCGGTGATATCGAGCGCCACAATGTTCGCGCCATGGTGACGAAGGAAGGCCTCTTGACGGGCAGCCTGCTCGGCATGAATTTCCTGCAAACGCTTGGCGGCTTTACCGTGCGTGGCGATCAGCTGATCCTGATTAATTAGGCCGCTTCGGCGCAGGCTTCCACAACCGTGGCATAAGCCTGACGCACCACATCGCTGGTCGCACCCGGCTTCGTTGCATCCGTGGAGAGAATTTGCCGCCAGCGGCGCGCACCGGGCTGGCCCGTGAAAAGACCAACCATGTGGCGGCTTACATGCGAAAGCCTTCCGCCCGACGCGATATGGCGGTCGATATAATCGCACATGGCGTCGATGATTTCAGGCATTGCTAGTGGTTCCTGCCCCTCGCCATAAAGGCGGGCATCCACATCGGCCAGCAGGGCGGGATTGTGATAGGCAGCGCGGCCCAGCATAACCGCATCCACCTTTTGCAAGTGCACTTGCGCCTCTTCCAGCGTGGCGATGCCGCCATTGATGCCGACGAATGTTTCACCAAGGCGCTGCTTGAGACGATAGACGCGCTCATAATCGAGCGGCGGGATCTCGCGGTTTTCCTTGGGCGAAAGCCCCTTCAAGCACGCCTTGCGCGCATGAACCCAGAGCGCATCGGCCCCGGCTTCCAACACCTGATCCGCAAGAGCATCAAGCGCCGTTTCCGTATCCTGATCGTCCACGCCGATACGGCATTTGACCGTGACCGGGATGGAAATCGTCTCCTTCATGGCGGCAACACAGCGCGCCACCACATCGGGCGTCAACATCAGGCACGCCCCGAAAGTCCCGGACTGGACACGATCCGACGGGCAGCCGACATTGAGATTGATCTCGTCATAGCCGAAATCCGCACCAATCTGCGCGGCCTGCCTGAGCTTGGCCGGATCGGAGCCACCAAGTTGCAAAGCGACCGGATTTTCCGCAGGATCGAAGCCAAGCAAACGGTCGCGCGGACCGAATATGGCCGCATCGGCGACAACCATTTCGGTATAGAGCAGAGCGCGTTTTGAAAAGAGCCTGTGAAAATACCGGCAATGCCTGTCCGACCAGTCAATCATGGGCGCAACGGCAAAACGCGGCCTGCTGGCTTTCACAGAGCTTGAATCTTTTCCGTATCTTACCGTCATTTATTAACTGCTTAATTGAACTTTTGCCGCCTCTCGCATTCGTTTCGATGCGGCGTACAACAGGAAAGTTGTACCGATGGCACGGATGATTGGCGCGTATCTAACATACATCAAGCCACAACGGGATTCTAAAAACGCAAAAAAGCGCCAGTCTGCCTGTAGCAGACTGGCGCAATCCCATAAGACAATTATCAGTTTTCAGCGCCGTAAGCGTCGAAATCAAAGTATTTGTCGTTGATTTCCTTATACTTGCCATTCTTGCGAATAGCCTTGATGGCAGCGTTGAACTTTTCGACCAGTTCCGGGCGGCCCTTCTTGAAGGCAACGCCAACGCCGACACCATGGATTGCATCGTCCGGCGGGTAGGTGCCGACCATCTTGCAGCAGGCGCCATCCGGCGTCTTCAGCCATTCCGACAAGGTCACGCTGTCGTCATTGACCGCATCGAGACGACCATTGGCAAGATCAAGGCGATATTCTTCCGCCGTGGGATAAGCCTTGATCGTGCTGTCGGTGAAGGTCTGCTCGGCATAGTTCGCGTGGGTTGTGGAAACCTGGACGCCGATGGTCTTGCCTGCAAGGTCTTCCTTGGTCACGCCCTTGATGTCGGTATCCTTGGGCGCGGCCACGCCGGGCGGCGTGTTGTAATATTTATCCGAAAAGTCCACCTGCTTCTTGCGTTCTTCCGTAATCGACATGGAAGACACATAGGCGTCGAACTTGCCTGCCTGCAATGCCGGGATGGTGCCATCCCATTCCTGCGTAATGAATGTGCACTCCGCCTTCATCTCATCGCAAAGCGCCCGAGCAATATCCACATCGAAGCCCGATAGCGAGCCATCAGGATTGATGAAATTAAATGGCGGATATGCCCCCTCGGTTCCGATGACGAGCTTGAGGGGCTCTTCAGCCCTTGCTGCCCCAATAGCCGCAAAACCCGCAATCACGGCACATGCCGCAATACGCTTAAAACCGCGCATTTCAAGTCCTCTCATTTGTTCCGGCTGGTTCCCTGATCTGATTTTCTGGTTCAGCCGCATACCATTCACATTGGTTTTGACGCGGGCCGCCAACAGATAGCAAACTCCCCCCCGCTCACTATCAATAAATCGTTCGCCTGAAGCTGCACAATGTTTTTTCAACGTGCGACCCGGACTTTCCCACGCTTGCGCATTATGATCGACTGCGGACATATTTTCCGCGATTCTTATCCCCCGTAGTTCAAGGATATCCGGCGTGACCTCCTTTTCCCCTTTCGGCAAATCCTTCGATGCATTTCTTTTCGATATGG
Organism: Brucella melitensis bv. 1 str. 16M; assembly: GCF_000007125.1. Taxonomy (NCBI): domain Bacteria; kingdom Pseudomonadati; phylum Pseudomonadota; class Alphaproteobacteria; order Hyphomicrobiales; family Brucellaceae; genus Brucella; species Brucella melitensis. The sequence continues at coordinate 1,150,035 of NC_003317.1, forward strand.
ACGGCACGATATTGAGTTCCATCGCAGCGACGGAGCGCGTATGGAGCGAATGGGCAAGGCGCCATGGTATCGATCCCGTGACATTCCTGCCGACCATTCATGGCGTGCGCGCCGTTGAAACCGTGCGCCGCCTTGCGCTTCCGGGCGTTGACCCAATCCGGGAAGCTGAAATTCTGCTGGAAGCCGAAATGGCCGATCTGGATGGCATTGCACCGATCGAGGGGGCCTATAAATTTCTGCATTCGCTACCGGAAAACCGCTGGGCCATCGTGACTTCGGCTCCGCTCGAACTTGCGCGCCGCCGCATCAAGGCCGCCGGGTTGCCCATGCCGAAAACAATCGTTTCCGCCGAAGACGTGGAACGCGGCAAGCCAAGCCCCGAATGTTTCGAGCTGGGCGCAAAACGGCTGGGCTTTGCGCCGCGTGATTGCCTTGTTTTCGAGGATGCACCGGCAGGCATCGTGGCAGGAGAAACCGCGGGCGCAAGCGTGGTTGTCGTCACAGCCACGCATCCGCATTCACCCCGGACCTCGCATTTGAGCATAGAAAGCTATCGCTATCTTCAACTCACCATCGAAGAAAGCGGAAAACTCAGCCTGAGCCCGACAGTGCCAGCATCAGTTGGCTAAAGCACACGCTGGCCTTCCCGCCAGACCGTGCGGATGATCGGCACATGTCCGGCCATCTGCACCCGCACCAGATCGGCGCGCTTGCCAGCGGCAATCTCGCCACGATCATCAAGCCGCAGGGCGCGAGCCGGGTTGGCCGATACAAGGCGGATAGCCTGCGGCAGCGAAATATTCTCCACCACTTCCGCCAGAAAAAATGCTGATTGCATCATGCTGGCGGGAATATAATCCGACGACACGATATCGAGATGCCCCGCCTCAGCCAGTTCGCGGGCCGAAACATTGCCGGAATGGGAGCCGCCGCGCACAATGTTGGGCGCGCCCATGAGAACCGACATTCCGGACGCCCTGGAGGCCTTTGCCGCCATATGCGTCGTGGGAAATTCCGCTACGCTAATCCCTTGAGCCTGCGCCTCGGCCACATGCTCAACCGTTGCATCGTCGTGGCTGGCGAGGATGATGCCGCGCGCATGGCACAAATCCGCGATCACCTTGCGCGTCGGGGCTGAATAGCGTTGCGACTGTCCGATACGTTTTTCGCAATAGAGCCGGAATTCCTCTTCCGAGAAGTTCGACTTGCGCAAAAAATAAGCCTTGTAGCTTTCGATATCGGCAAACTGGCGCTGGCCCGGCGCGTGATCCATCAATGAAACCAGCTTGACCAGCGGATGGCTGCCGAACCGTTCAAAAGCAGACAGGCAATCCGGCGCCGAAACCTCGCAGCGCAGATGCAGAAAATGATCGGCGCGCAACCGGCCCGCATCGCGCCCTTCGGCGATTGCGTTCGACAGTTTGCGCATGTCTTCAATGTCCGTTTCCGCTTCCCCATCGAAACCGATGCGCAAAGCATCAAACACCGCGGTGATGCCGGAAGCCGCAATCTGCGCGTCATGCGCCTGCACGGCAGCAATCGGGTTCCAGCGCACCCTGGGGCGCGGCGCATAATGCCCTTCCAGATGATCGGTGTGGAGTTCCACCAGGCCGGGCGTCAGGAAATCGCCTTCCATATCGTCGCCCACGGATGAAGCACCCGCGGAAATATCCGCAATTAACCCGTCCGTCAGCTTTACCGAACCGAGGATGACATCATCGGTCAATACAATGCGGGCATTGCGCAAAACGGTCTCATTCGCCATCGTTTACGGCCTCCCAACCGCCCGTGACGCCCGCATTGAAGCCGCTTTGCCACCGCTTAGCGGATGCAGCGAATGAACCTCGAACGGCGCCCCTTCCTCAGGTTCTACAAACAAAGCGAGATTGGCAACCTCCACGCAATCGTCCAGCATAGGAGTGAAAAACTCCTCCAGCACCCGTTCCACGCGGCTGCGGTCCTTTTCCTCTACAGGCCCGGTCAATGTCATATGGAACCGGAATTCCTCAAAAACATAAGGATAGCCCCAGCGCACCAGATTGTGGCGCTGCCGTTCATTCAGCCGCTCTGGCCGCCGCCGCGCAATCTCGGCTTCACTCAATGGCGCCCGAAAACGGTCGAATGCAACCACCACATCATTGGCCAACTGGTTGAGTTCCGCCACCGGCTCTTCCGGCACAAGCGCGAAGAAAGAGCTGATGGACTGGAGCTCAAGGCGTGGAATCACCACCGGTGCGGCAGAAGACGCAAAATGCATCAGTGCGGCCAGAAGGTCATTTTCGGAATGCTCCCCGGCCAGACGGAACGGCGCTTTCATGGTTGCGTGAAAGCCATAGCGGCGCGGCTTTTCAGTAAGGCGACATATCTCGTCCGTTTCCAGAGAGCACAATGCCGGCATCTTGACCGGCTCCCCGCTGAAAGCGTTGCGGCCCAGCCAGTTTGCGCCAACCCTCAAAAGCGCATCATTGGATGGCGGCGTGAAATAAATCGCACAACGCATGTCAAATTCCCTGGCTGGAAAGCTGCCCGTTCAAAACCCGATTTTGAGTTCATATATCGCGCTTTTAAACGCAGTCCCGAATATGGACGGCGGATGCTTACACAATCAATGTGGCAAGTCGATAAAGACTGCGACAAAGCAATTTTACACCGCAGCAAATTGGTATAGGCGTTACTCAGGAGACTGACATGGGCGGGTTTGCATCTATCGGCGAATGCATGATCGAACTATCGGGCAATGAAGGCGATCAATGGCGCATGGGGTTTGCCGGCGATACGCTGAATACCGCCTGGTACATGCGCGCGCTGACGGATAAATCTTACCCCGTGGAATATGTAACCGCCTTTGGCGAAGACAGTTTTTCACAAAAGCAGCGTGTTTTTCTCACCTCCAACGGGATCGGCATTGCGCATAGCCCCGTCATCGGCGGCCTGCATCCGGGCCTTTACGCAATCACGCTCGACGGCGCTGAACGTTCCTTTACCTATTGGCGCAGCAATGCCGCCGCGCGCCGTTTGGCTTGCGACCGGGACGCACTTGAAAAGAGCCTTGCAGGGCGCGACATGATTTATTTTTCAGGTATTACGCTTGCAATCATCCTGCCGGAACATCGCGCGACATTTTTCGATATCCTTCACCAATGCCGCGCAGCAGGATCGCGAATCGCTTTCGATCCCAATTTCCGGCAACAACTCTGGCCGGACCGCAAGGCCGCACGGGAAATCATCAGCAATGCGATGGGCATCGCCGATATTGCGCTCCCCACCTTCCCCGATGAACAGGCGCTTTTCGGCGACAGGGATGCCGCGGCCTGCGCGAAGCGCATTGCCGCGCTGGGCGGGGGCGAAATCGTGGTGAAGGACGGGACCGAACCGGCGCTTGTGGCCGCGGGCGGGGAATGCACACTCGTTCCTTCCGCCGCCGCACAGGCAATCGACACGACCGGCGCTGGCGACAGCTTCAACGGCGCTTATCTTGCCGCACGGTTGAATGGGCTGGCGCCTGTGGAAGCAGCCCGGAAAGCGCATCTCGTCGCAGCGCGCGTGGTGGAAATCCGTGGCGCGCTCGCCCCGATGGAAACGGCACGCGCCACTTTTGCCGGTTAATCCTCCTCGCGCGAAAAGGTAAAATGGCTGATCTGTGCGTAAATATCGCCCGGGCGCAGGATCGGCTGCGGAAAATAAGGATATTCCAGCGCGCCCGGCCATATCTGTGGTTCAAGGCAAAAGCCAGCATGTTTGCCATAGGGCTTGCCCGTCAGTCCTATGCAATCATTGGCCATGGTGTTGCCAGCATAGAGCTGTATCCCCGGTTCGGTAGTTGAAATATCAAGCCGGATGCCGGACCGCGCGGCCTTTACCGAAGCGCAGGGGCGCAGCGGGCCGCGTGCAGCCGCAAGGCAGAAATTATTGTCATACGCCACCTGACGGCCGTTTTCCTGCATACGAAGCGGCCTGAATTCGCGGAAATCGAAAGCCGTGTCCTTTACCGGCAGAACCCGCCTGTCCGGAATAAGCGCCTCATCCACCGGAAGATAGGCGTCGCCTGCAATCTTGAATTGGTGGTCGAGAACATCACCCTCACCACCGTCATCCAGATTGAAATAGCTGTGGTGAAGCAGATTGCATATGGTTGGCCTGTCGGTCACAGCCTCCAGCCGAACAATCAGCGTTCCATCCGCATTGAGCATATAGGTGCAATTCACATTCAGATTGCCGGGGAAGCCCATCTCGCCATCGGGAGAAACCGTTGCAAGCGACACGAAATCAGGGCCGGTCGCCGTGATCTTCCAGACATGGTGTCCGAGCCCCTTGCTGCCGCCATGCAGATTGTGGCGGCCACGGAAGTTCGGCTCCACCTCGTAAACCGTTCCATCAAGATCAAAGCGCGCATTGCGGATACGGTTGGCCGAGCGGCCCGCAATCGCACCCAGATGCGGGGAATGTGCCGGATAATCGGCAAAATCGCGATAGCCGATCACCAGTGGCGCCGGGTGGCCTTCCATACGCAGATCCTGAATGGCTGCGCCCCAATTGATGATCTTTGCGGTCAAAGGCCCGTTGGAGATAGTGAGGCGGTGGACCACCTGCCCGTCCGGCGCATAGCCGAAGATTTCCGAATTCACGATTGCCTGCCTGTAAGCCGTCCAGAGATAAACGCATCAAGCCGCATCGCAGCGCGCCGCGCAAGAGGCGTTGCGGATATTGTCCGCTTTTTTCCGAATTACCTGCCCTGCCGAGGCCGTTGGGAACACTCCTATTCCCTTGCCGGAGCTCCGTGCTACCATACACGTATAGGTAGTATTCAATAATTTATCAAAATCTAAAGTAGGGGCAAATTATGAAACGGAATTTCCAGACGGTTATGCCTTATATTTTCAGTGAAGAAGGCGGCTATGCCGACAATCCTGCTGATCCTGGCGGGGCGACGAATATGGGGATTACCATCAATACATTGTCCGCATGGGAAGGACGGCAGGTATCGCCGCAGGATGTGAAGGAACTGACGCAGGCAACCGCCACGCAGATTTATCAGGTGGAATTCTGGAACAAGATCGACGGTAACGACCTGCCCTCCGGCGTGGATTATGCCCTGTTCGATTTCGCGGTGAATTCAGGGCCGGGCCGAGCAGCAAAAACCTTGCAGAAGATACTGGCAATGCCCGAAGACGGTATTATCGGCGCGCAAACCGTCGCGGCTGCCGCCGCGCGCTCGCCCGAAGGGATCATCAACGCATTATGCGATGCACGCGCTGCCTGGCTGCGCGGATTATCCACTGCGGCAACCTTCGGAAACGGCTGGCTTGCCCGCGTGGAACGGGTGCGCGCCCGTGCGCTCGCGCTTGCCGCCACGCCGCCCGCCATCACCCAACCGGCAGATCCCGCAGGCAACCCCAGCCCCAAGGCCCGGCAGGCCGATATTGCCTTTACATCGGCGCTCAAACACCCGGAAGCATTGGGCACGATGGGCAGCGTCGCCTCCGGCCTGGCGGCGATTGCAACGGGCAATGGGCCAGTTCAATATGCACTGGCAATCGTTATGGTTGCTTGCGCCGGCGTGGGCTTATGGTACTTTGTGCGGCGTGTGAGAAGTGAGCCCTGAATAACTCTCTTTTGAAAACATTTCCAAAATTTGCGATTGCCTTTCTGTTGCGCTTCGCCGGTTACGCGCCTTATATGCGCTTTCAAAGTTCTGGTATGTGAAAGCAATAGGCTTTCCCTGCCAGCAGAAAAACGCTAGACACGCGCAGAATAGTCAGATGCATGCCGAAGGGGCATGGCTCAGAATAAAGGAATCGAAACTTGTCCTCTACTTTTGACAAAGTCGCCGACATTATCGCCGAAACCAGTGAAATCGACCGTGACACCATCACGCCCGAGAGCCACACCATCGACGATCTTGGCATTGACAGCCTCGACTTCCTCGACATCGTTTTCGCCATCGACAAGGCTTTCGGCATCAAGATTCCGCTTGAACAGTGGACGCAGGAAGTAAACGAAGGCAAGGTTCCGACGGAAGAATATTTCGTTCTGAAGAATCTCTGCGCAAAGATCGACGAACTGGTCGCAGCCAAGAAGGGCTGATCGCGTAATACGGCGGTTAGAGCATTCCCGGCAAAGTTCGAGGCGGTTTTCCGTTCGGGAATGCATCTGGAAAATTGGGGTGGGCAGAAATGTTCGCCCTGATTCCGTTTCTGGAGCAGTGTCAGCATCGACGGACGAACGGGACCCATGCAGAACAACAAAGTCGTCATAACCGGCATCGGCCTCATTTCTTCGCTTGGCGAAGGCGTGGAGGCGCATTGGAATGCTTTCTCGAAAGCCGGTACGCAGCCGCACCTCGAAAAGCAGGCTTTTGCGCCCTATACCGTTCACCCGCTTGGTGAAGTGGACTGGAGCCTGCAAATTCCAAAGCGTGGCGATCAGCGCCAGATGGAAACCTGGCAGCGGCTCGGCACCTATGCCGCCGGTCTCGCCCTGCAGGATGCCGGCATGAAGGGCGATGAGGCGCTGTGCGCGACCATGGATATGATCGTCGGCGCCGGTGGCGGCGAGCGTGATATCACCGTCGATATGCAGATTCTCGAAGAAGGCCGCACCAGTAACAATCGCGGCGTGATGCTGAACGAGAAGCTGTCCACGGAACTGCGCCCTACCCTGTTCCTGGCCCAGCTTTCCAATCTGCTGGCAGGCAATATTTCGATTGTTCACAAGGTTACAGGCTCTTCCCGCACCTTCATGGGCGAGGAAGGCTCCGGCATTTCGGCTATCGAAACCGCTGCGGCCCGCATCCGCACCGGCCAGAGCACCCATGCGCTAGTTGGCGGTTCCTATAATGCCGAACATTTCGACATGATTCTCGGTGCTGAACTTGGCGGCCTGCTCAAGCATGACGGCTGGGCGGCGCTGTGGAGCCGCGACGGTTCGGCTGGCGGCGGAATGATTTCGGGTTCCGGCGGCGTCTTTCTGGTTCTAGAAAGTGTGGACCATGCGCAAAAGCGCGGTGCACGCGCCTATGCGGAGATCAGCGGCATCGAGAGCGCACAGATCCGCCGCAGCACTGCCGACCTCGAAAAAACCGTGCGCGAACTCGTGCTTGCGGCAAATGGCGGCAAAAATCCGGCCTATGTGGTTTCCGGTGCATCGGGCGCACATGCGGCAACCGCTGCCGAAAAGGCGGCGCTTGAGAGTGTTTCGGCTGCCTATCGCGGCATTAGCGGCCTGACCGGCCATCTGCGTGAAGCACAGTTTCCGCTGGCGCTGGCGCTTGGCGCAATTTCCGTCTGGAAAGGCGAAGCCTTCGCCCCGCTGGATGCTTCGGAAAAGCCTGCCAGCGGCGCGGTCAGCGAAGCCATTGTCACCACCATCGGGGCAACCCGCGCTGAAGGCGCAGCAAAGCTGGTGAGAGCATAAGATGACGAAATATACAGACCATCTCGGCCGTCCCATCGTCGCCATCACCGGCGCAGGTGTCGTTTCCTCGCTCGGTCAGGGCAAGGACGACAACTGGGCGGCACTGACCGGCGGAAAGTCGGGCATCCACACGATCACCCGTTTCCCGACCGAGAACCTCAATACGCGCTTTTCCGGTACGGTGGATTTTCTGCCCGAAAGCGAAAGCGGCGCATCAGCGCTTTCGGAAGCCCTGGCGCGGCTTGCCGGTGAGGAGGCGCTTGCCCAGTCCGGCCTATCCGTGACCGCTTTTGGCGGACCGCTCTTTCTTGCAGCCCCGCCGGTCGAGCTCGACTGGAAAAGCCGTTTCGCGCTCGATGCGAGCGTCAAGGACGAAGGCCCGGCGAGCTATCAGCTTCTTCTGGAAGCCTGCCGGCGCGCGCGTCATGATGCGCTCTTCAACACCACGCAGTTCGGTTATATCGCAGAGCGCCTTTCGCAGGCTTTTGGCACGCGCGGCCTGCCGATCACGCTTTCCACCGCCTGCGCATCCGGCGCAACGGCGATCCAGCTTGGCGTGGAGGCCATTCGCCGTGGTGAAAGCGACCGTGTGCTTTCCATTGGCACCGATGGTTCGGTTTCGGCAGAAGCATTGATCCGCTTCTCGCTCCTCTCCGCCCTTTCCACCCAGAACGACAAGCCGGAAAAGGCTTCCAAGCCTTTCTCCAAGGATCGCGACGGTTTTGCCATGGCCGAAGGTTCCGGCGCGCTCGTCATGGAATCACTTGAGAGCGCCGTTGCGCGCGGCGCAAAAGTGCTGGGCATTCTGGCCGGTTGCGGCGAAAAGGCCGACGATTTCCACCGCACCCGTTCCAAACCGGACGCTTCGCCTGCCATCGGCACGGTGCGCGCCGCCCTTGCCGATGCCGGTCTCACCGAAGACCAGATTTCCTACATCAACGCCCACGGCACCTCAACGCCGGAAAACGACAAGATGGAATATCTGGCGCTTTCGACTGTTTTCGGCGACAAGCTCGGCTCCATTCTGGTTTCGTCCAACAAGTCGATGATCGGCCATACGCTGACGGCAGCCGGCGCTATAGAGGCCGTCTTCTCACTGCTCACGATCCAGACCGGCACACTGCCGCCGACAATCAATTACGATAATCCGGATCCGGCCATTCCGCTCGATGTCGTGCCGAATGTGAAGCGTGAAGCCAAGGTTGCAGCCGTGCTTTCCAATTCCTTCGGTTTCGGCGGACAGAATACGAGCCTTGTTTTGACGCCAAATCCGAATTAATCCGTCCGTAATCGAATTCAAATTCCTGATGATCCCGGAAGGCGAAAGCTCTCCGGGATCATGCCATGAAAGGAACAGCCCATGCGCGCCTTGCAGCTTCTCGATGATCGCCGCCTTGAAATCACCGATATTGCGCCCCCGCCGCTGCCCGGCATGGGGGAAGTGACCGTTCGCATCAAGGCCGTGGCGCTCAACCATATCGATGTCTGGGGCTGGCGCGGCATGGCCTTTGCCAAGCGCAAGATGCCGCTCGTCATCGGTGCAGAGGCTTCCGGTGTTGTCGATGCTGTCGGTCCCGGCGTTTCCAATCTCCTGCCCGGCCAGCTCGTTTCCATCTATGGCGCGCGCACCTGCGGGCTTTGCCGCGCCTGCCGCGAAGGCCGTGACAATCTTTGCGAACATGTGGGCGGCGTGCATGGTTTCCATCTTGATGGCTTTGCCTGCGAAGCGGTGAACCTTCCCGCCCGCCTGCTGGTTGCCGCCCCTCCCGGCGTGGATGCTATCGGCGCGGCTGTTGCTCCGGTCACATTCGGCACGGTGGAACATATGCTGTTCGACAATGCCAAGCTTGAACCCGGCGAAACCGTGCTCGTTCAGGCTGGCGGCTCAGGCATTGGCACGGCTGCGATCCAGCTTGCAAAGAAGATGGGCTGCACAGTCATCACCACAGTCGGCTCCAACGACAAGATCGAGAAGGCCAAGGCTCTTGGCGCCGATCACGTCATCAATTACCGCGAGGACCGTTTCGAGGGCGTGGTGCGCAAGCTCACCAAGAAGAAGGGCGTGGATGTGGTGTTCGAGCATGTGGGCGCGGACACATGGGCAGGCTCCATGCTGTGCATGAAGCGCGGCGCGCGTCTCGTCACCTGCGGCTCGACCTCGGGCGTTTCCACGAACATGAACCTGATGCAGCTTTTCCAGCAGCAGTTGAAGATTTTCGGCTCCTTCGGCTGCCGCATGGAAAACATGGCCGACGCCATGCAGAAGATGGCACGCGGCATCGTGCATCCGGTCATCGACACCGTGGTTGGCTTTAGCGATATCGACACGGCGCTGAAGCGCATGGAAGGCCGCGACGTCTTCGGCAAGATCATTCTCCAGATCGACTGAGCCCGTCACGTCCATGATGTTCAAGCTGAAACTTCTGCTCTTCCGCTGGTCGCGCAAGCTGAAGCAATTCAATTACTGGCTCTGGGCACAAGCCGTTTTTGTGCTGCTCGGGTTTCTGCGCCTGTTTCCGGCAAAAGCGGCAATCAGCTTTTCGGCCAGGGTGGCTCGTCTTATCGGGCCGCTGACGCCGCGTCATAAGGTGGCCACCGACAATCTGCGCAAGGCCTATCCGGAAAAGAGCGAAGCTGAAATCGTGAAGATCGCCCGCGAAATGTGGGATTCGATGGCGCGGCTTTTCGCGGAATATATCTTCCTCGATGCGGTTTTCGATTTCGATCCCTATGCCGTAAAACCGGGGCTGGTCGAGGTGGAAGGCATTCCGATTTTCGAGGGCCTGCGCGACGAAAAGAAGCCGCATATCTTCTTTACCGCCCATACCGGCAATTTCGAGCTTCTGCCGATCTGCGCCGCCACTTTCGGCCTCAATGTCACGGCGCTGTTTCGCCCGCCCAACAATCCCTATATCGCCAACAAGGTTTTGAAGGCGCGCCGCACGAATATGGGTCATCTGGTGCCATCGAAGGCCGGTGCGGCATGGGCGCTTGCGGGAATCCTCGGCGATGGCGGCAATGTCGGCATGCTGGTGGACCAGAAATTTTCGCGCGGCGTTCCCTCCACATTCTTCAATCGCCCGGTGAAGACCAATCCGCTGCTCGCCAAGCTGGCACGGCAATATGATTGCGATGTCTATCCCGCGCGCTGCATCCGCCTGCCCGGCGGGCGTTATCGTCTGGAACTCTATGAGCGCATGGAATTGCCGCGCGACGAATCCGGCCAGATCGACATTAACGCAACCACGCAATTGCTCAACGACACCGTGGAGCAATGGGTGCGCGAATATCCCGGCCAATGGATGTGGTTCCACAAGCGCTGGGGGTAGAGCATGTTTCCGAAAAGTGGAAACCGGTTTTTGGATAAAAACACGCGCCAGCAAACACTTAGAGCGGTTCCAACGATTCCGCTTTAACCGGAACCGCTCTAGGATTTTTGCTGTTCCTGTGATACGGGCAAGTCACGCTGCCAAGGAGACTATCGCCATGCGCCCCATCGCCATTGCCCCTTCCATTCTTTCCGCCGATTTTGCCCGTCTTGGCGAAGAAGTCGATGCCGTGCTGGAAGCCGGTGCCGATTGGGTGCATATCGACGTCATGGACGGGCATTTCGTGCCCAACATCACCTTTGGCCCGCAGGTGGTGAAGGCAATCCGCCCGCGTACCAAGGCATTCTTCGATGCGCATTTGATGATTGCGCCCTGCGATCCCTATCTGGAACCTTTTGCCGAAGCGGGATGTGATCTCATCACCGTTCATGCGGAAGCCGGGCCGCACACGCATCGCTCGCTGCAATCGATCCGTGCGCTTGGCAAGAAAGCCGGTCTTGCGCTGAACCCTGCCACGCCCGCCGAGGCGCTCACCAATGTGCTGGATGACCTTGACCTCATCCTCGTGATGACGGTCAATCCGGGTTTCGGCGGCCAGAAGTTCATCGCGCCGATGCTGGACAAGATCAGGCGCGTGCGCGAAATGGTCGGCGACCGCCCTATCGACATTGAGGTCGACGGCGGCATTACGCCCGAAACCGCAGGTTCGGTCGTTGCCGCTGGCGCCAACATTCTCGTGGCCGGTTCGGCGGTCTACAAAGGTAATTCGGTCGAGAGTTACCGTGCCAATATCGACGCCATTCGTGCTGCGGCCGAAGCCGCGCGTAATCGTTAAACCCTCACTTTCCACAGGATGCACCCATGATCCCGCGCTATTCCCGGCCAGAAATGGTCGCCATCTGGTCGCCCGAAACGAAGTTCCGCATCTGGTTCGAGATCGAAGCCTATGCCTGCGAGGCGCTGGCTGAACTGGGCGTCATCCCGAAGGAAGCGGCCAGGACCATCTGGGAAAAGGGCAGCGTGGCGAAATTCGACGTCGCCCGCATCGACGAAATCGAAGCCGTCACCAAGCATGACGTGATCGCATTCCTCACGCATCTGGCCGAATTTATCGGCCCTGACAGCCGTTTCGTCCATCAGGGCATGACGTCATCGGACGTGCTCGACACCACGCTCAATGTCCAGCTTGTGCGCGCTGCCGACCTGCTGCTCGCTGATCTGGACCGCGTGCTGGAAGCCCTGAAGAAACGTGCTTTCGAGCACAAGGACACGGTGCGCATCGGCCGCAGCCACGGCATTCATGCCGAACCGACCACGATGGGCCTCACTTTCGCGCGTTTCTATGCCGAAATGTCGCGCAATCGCGCCCGTCTCGTTGCCGCGCGCGCGGAAATCGCCACGGGCGCAATCTCGGGTGCCGTCGGCACTTTCGCCAATATCGACCCGCGCGTGGAAGAATATGTCTGCGCCAAGCTCGGCCTTGAAGCAGAGCCCGTTTCGACACAGGTGATCCCGCGCGACCGCCACGCCATGTTTTTCGCAACGCTCGGCGTCATTGCATCCTCGATGGAAAACATCGCCATCGAAATTCGCCATATGCAGCGCACGGAAGTTCTGGAAGCGGAAGAATTCTTCTCGCCGGGCCAGAAGGGTTCGTCGGCCATGCCGCACAAGCGCAATCCGGTGCTGACCGAAAACCTGACCGGCCTTGCCCGTCTGGTGCGCATGTCGGTCACGCCTGCGATGGAAAATGTCGCTCTGTGGCACGAACGCGATATTTCGCATTCGAGCGTTGAGCGCGCTATTGGACCGGACACGACCATCACGCTCGATTTCGCGCTCAACCGTCTGGCCGGCGTGATCGAGAAGCTGGTGATCTATCCGGACAACATGCTCAAAAACATGAACAAGTTCCGCGGTCTGGTGCATTCGCAGCGCGTATTGTTGGCCCTAACGCAGGCCGGTGTGTCGCGTGAAGACGCCTATCGTCTCGTGCAGCGCAACGCCATGAAGGTCTGGGAACAGAGCGTTGATTTCCTCGAAGAATTGCTGGCCGACACGGAAGTGCGCGCTGCACTTTCCGAAGAGCAGATCCGCGAGAAGTTCGATCTCGGCTACCACACCAAGCATGTGGATACGATTTTCAAGCGCGTCTTCGGCTGAAGCAGCGCGGCCTACCCCTCCCTCACCCTGAGGAGCCGTTGGAAACGGCGCATCATCCTGAGCTTGTCGAAGGATCGAAGGGCTGAGAGAAACACTCTGCCTGCCCTCGTCCTTCGAGGCTTCGCTTCGCTCCGCACCTCAGGATGAGGGAGAGAACACAGAGACAGGAAAAGCCCCATGTTTATGAAAACATGGGGCTTTTTACATTCTGTAAGGCCTGCTGGTTTAAGCCTTGGTCCTGATCGTGTTGACCACATTGCCCCACGGATCGACAAAGGTGCTGTCGTTGCCGCCGCGCGTATCTTCAAGCTCGACCCAGCTAAGGCCGGTGCGATCCATATCACGCTTGCCCGCGCCAGCACTCTGCCAGGCATTGGCTGCAATATGGTGGTGGTAGCGCCCGGTGGACATGAACACGGCGCGGTCGCCATAGGTTTGCACCGTTTCAAACCCCAGTTCGTTGTGCCAGAAGGTTTCAGCCTCCTGTGCATTGCCAACACGCAGGTTCACGTGACCAATCATGGTATTCTGCGGCGCGCCGTCCCACTCTCCGCCCTCACGCTGGACGACGCCGAGCAGATTGCACACATCAAGCAGATCGGGGCTCATCATCACGCGATCGCCGTTCCATTGCCATTGGTCATGCGGGCGGTCAGCATAGATTTCGATGCCGTTACCCTCGGGGTCGGTCAGATAGATTGCCTCGCTAACCTTATGATCTGCTGCGCCGCTGACCGGCAATTGCTTGTCAATGGCACGGCGCGACCAGCGCGCCAGATCGCCGCGTGTCGGCAGCAAAAAAGCCGTATGATAAAGGCCGGCGCTGCGCGGATCGTCCGGTCTGGCAGCGGAAAACTGTTCGATTTCCATCAGTTCGCGATCACCCGCGCCCAGCACGATTGAGGCGCCGCGGCGCGCCATCTCGCGCAGGCCCACCACATCGCGATAATATTCGGCAAGCATTTCCGCGTCCCGCGCCTTGAGGCCAATACGGGCCACACGCACCGGCGTCGTCATTGCAAACGGCACAGGTGCGGCGGACGGCAGGGCCTCGTCAGCGGCCCCCGCAGTGCCAGGCGCCTTGCGTCTGCTGATTGCCATCGGTGTTGTCTCCATCACGTTTCAGTTCTTGGTCGCGTTTCCGTTCTCGCACGAAAGCGGTTTCGATTAAAACGGAACCACTCTATTTCTTTGTCTTTACGCATTATCCCACGCAAACCGCTTCGCGCTTTTGCCGGAAGTGCTCTAAAGATCGTGATTGGAAGCATTGTTCACAAGTCTGCGATCAGCGAACAAGCTGTTCATCGTTCGATGCCCCCACCCGCGCATGGCGCTTGAAGAAGGCACAAAGCCACTCTAAATGGGGGGCATGAAAGTCAAAGACGCAGATATTCTCATCATTCCCGGCTATACCAATTCCGGCCCCGACCACTGGCAAACCCGTTGGGAGAGCAAACTCTCCACGGCGCGGCGCGTGCAGCAGGCCGAATGGTCGAAGCCCGTTCGTGAAGACTGGATCGGCGAAGTCGTCAAGGCTGCCAATGCAGCAACCAGGCCTATCGTGCTTGTGGCCCATTCGCTCGGCGTCGCCACAGCAGTCCATGCCATACCGCATATCCAGCATAAGGTGGCAGGCGCGTTTTTCGTCGCGCCACCGGATGTTTCCAATGAGAAGATCAGGCCAAAACATCTGATGACCTTCGGCCCCTACCCGCGTGAACGCCTGCCGTTCCCGACGATTATGGTGGTAAGCCGAAACGACCCTTTCTCCAGCTTCGAGGCGGCGGAAAGTGTCGTGAAGGATTGGGGGGCACTGTTGATCGATGCGGGCGAAGCCGGACACATCAATGCGGAGTCAGGCCACGGCCCCTGGCCGGAAGGCTCCATGGTCTTTGCGGAATTCATGACCCAGCTTCAGGCTCCCAAACAGCATTGAGAGCCTGAAACAAAAAGGCAGGCATGGAACATTGCCTTTTCCGTTTGATTATCCGCGAACAGCTTTCACCAGCGTTTCCGCCGCAAGGCGGATATAGCCGCTGTCATTGCTAATTGTCAGGAACCGGAAACCCAGCGAAATATAGCGGCGCGCAAACTCCGGCGATGGCGAATAGATGCCTGCAATCTTGCCGGCTGCTGCGGCCTTGTGTGCAATATTGCTGATCGGTTCCACGATTGCATCCGAATGCGGGTTCGCCTCGCGTCCGTTGCTCCATGCGATGGAAAAATCGGACGGGCCGACAAAAACGCCATCAATACCGCGCACATCCAGAATGGCATCCAGCGCATCATAGGCATCGCGCGTCTCGATCATCGCGAAGGCAAGCGTGTCGTGGTTGGCGGTGGTCAGATAATCGTTGGAACCCGGCGCGCCATAATCCGCATTTGCCCGGAACACGCCCCATGAACGCTCGCCAACTGGCGGATATTTCATCGCGGCCGCAAATCTGCGGGCGTCATCGACTGAATTTATCATCGGAGCAATCACCGCATGGGCGCCAAAATCGAGCGCGCGGCTTGCCATATCGAAGCGTCCGACAGGAATGCGCACCACTGGGGGCTTGCCTGCATTCAGCACCAGGCCGAGGCTGCGCAGAATGCTCGCCTCGTCGTGCCCGCCATGCTGCATGTCCAGCGTCACGGCATCGAAAGCACTATGCGCAAGAATTTCTACAGTCAGGGGTTCCGGCAAGGATGACCAGGCAGAAAGCACGGTCTCACCGGCGCGAAGGCGCGAAGACAACGACATTGACATGCGTATTTCCTTCACTTCACAAGTTCAGGGCGGAAACACTGTGTGCCCCCGCCCCAAATCATCATCAATCCTGCTTCACCTGACGGATCGCCTCTTCCATGAAGGCGAACATTTTTTCGCGGATTGCCTCATCCGTGGTGCTGACGCCTGCTGCGTCCAGATCGGCACGGACCTTGCGGAACACATCCTCATCGCCAGCTTCTTCAAAATCGGCGGCGACAACTTCCCTGGCATAGGCTTCCGCTTCCGCATCCTTCTTGCCAAGACGTTCTGCGACCCAAAGTCCCAGGAGTTTGTTTCGACGCGCCTCAGCCTTGAAGCGCAGCTCTGCATCAAGCGCGAATTTCTTTTCAAAAGCGTCGCGGCGGTCATCCATGCCAGTGGTCATTTGTAAAGCTCCAGACTTCCGGGTTAGAAGAGATTGTCATCCGTTCTCTTGCCTAAAGCTGGCAAGGGGCGCAAGATTATACAAGGGCTTAAAAACCACTTTCTTGCAACTCACGCATAAACTTGTATCCAAAACAGCGAAAACGGGGGAACGGGCACAAAGCAGGATTGTTAAAAGCCGACAATTGCTATAGGTAGCCCGCGAGAATAACGGCTGAAAGCCGATCACCATAGATATGGAAATCCGAGAAAAGCCATGAACCGTCGCCGCCGTATTTACGAGGGCAAGGCCAAGATTCTTTATGAAGGCCCTGAGCCCGGTACGCTTGTCCAATTCTTCAAAGATGACGCCACCGCTTTCAACGCGAAAAAGCACGAAGTCATCGACGGGAAAGGTGTGCTGAACAACCGTATTTCCGAACACATCTTCACCCAGCTCAACCGCATTGGCATTCCAACGCACTTCATCCGCCGTCTCAACATGCGTGAGCAGCTGATCAAGGAAGTGGAAATCATTCCGCTTGAAGTGGTGGTGCGCAATGTTGCAGCCGGTTCGCTCGCAAAGCACCTCGGCCTTGAAGAAGGCACCATCCTGCCGCGCTCGATCATCGAATTCTACTATAAGGCCGATGCGCTCGACGACCCGATGGTCACAGAAGAGCATATCACGGCTTTCGGCTGGGCTAGCCCGCAGGAAATCGACGACATCATGGCGCTCGCTATTCGCGTCAACGACTTCCTGACCGGCCTTTTCCTCGGCATTGGCATCCAGCTTGTCGATTTCAAGATGGAATGTGGCCGCCTGTGGGAAGGCGACATGATGCGCATCGTCGTTGCCGATGAAATCTCGCCGGATTCAGCTCGTCTTTGGGATATCACCACCAATGACAAGCTCGACAAGGACCGTTTCCGCCGCGATATGGGCGGTCTGGTCGAGGCCTATCAGGAAGTGGCACGCCGTCTCGGCATCATGAACGAGAACGACACGCCGCGCCCGTCCGGCCCAACGCTGGTGAAATAACCATTCGCCCAGCCCGGAAGGGCATGATCCCGAAAAGTGGACACGGTTTTCGGGATCATGCCAGAACAAACCTTTCGGGCTGTTTCATTCGTTCTAAAATTGCAGGAACTACAGAGTGATCAAGGCACGCGTCACCGTTACACTGAAAAACGGCGTTCTCGACCCGCAGGGCAAGGCAATCGTCGGCGCGCTTGGCAGCCTCGGTTTCGACGGCGTCAGCTCGGTTCGTCAGGGCAAGGTGTTCGATCTGGAACTGGAAGGTTCGGACAAGGCCAAGGCCGAAGCGGACCTCAAGGCCATGTGCGAGAAGCTGCTCGCCAACACCGTGATTGAAGATTATTCTATCGCCATCGCCTGAGCCCAAAAAGGAAGCAGACGCCATGAAATCCGCAGTCATTCTTCTTCCCGGCCTCAACCGTAATCGCGATATGATCGCGGCACTCACCAAGATCACCGGGCAGGCTCCTGTGACGGTCTGGCAGACTGACACCAGCATTCCAGACGATGTGGATCTGATCCTTATTCCCGGCGGTTTTTCCTATGGTGACTATCTGCGCTGCGGCGCAATTGCCGCGCGTATGCCGGTGATGCAGGCCGTGCGCGAGAAGGCCGACAAGGGCGTGATGGTCATGGGCGTGTGCAACGGCTTCCAGATCCTCCTTGAGGCCGGGCTTCTGCCGGGCGCGCTGATGCGCAATGCCTCGCTGAAATTCGTCTGCCGCGAAGTGAAGCTCGAAGTAACCAACGCCAACACGTCGTTCACACGCGGTTACAAGCCGGGCCAGATCATCCGCTGCCCGGTCGCGCATCACGACGGCAATTATTTCGCCGACGCCGAAACGCTGAAGCGTCTCGAAGGCGAAGGCCAGGTCGTGTTCCGCTATGCCGAAGGCACCAACCCGAACGGATCGGTCAACGACATTGCCGGTATCGTCAATGCGCGCGGCAATGTGCTGGGCATGATGCCGCATCCGGAAAACCTGATCGAAGCCGCCCATGGCGGCGATGACGGCCGGGCGCTTTTTGCAGGCGCACTCGGCATCACAGCCTGACGGATCTTGCATATATGAAAACGGGCGGCCCAATCGGAGCCGCCTTTTTTATTGCGCATGCTTCATCTCAAAACTGCACTGGCAAAGCATCTGTTTTCATGGCAGCTTGACTTCGGGCGGGTTCCAACGGAAGAAAAAACGCCGGGATCGACCCATATTTGTTTCACGCATTCTCCCGGCATAAAGAGTTCACATTTTTGCTGGAAATGCCTCGCATATTTTGGCGACAACGAATCAGGGGAACATCATTCATGCAGCTTTATTCCCGCCCTCTTTCCCCTTACTCGGCTTTTGTCCGCGGGGTTCTTTACCTGAAAGACCTGCCGTTCAAGCCGATGACCCTGCCCTATCCGTTGCCGGCCGATTTCGGCACGATCACGCCGCTGCGCCGCGTTCCCGTGCTGATTACCGGTTCCGGTGAAACGCTCTATGAAGGAGTGGTGATCGCCGAATATCTGGAAGATCATTTTCCCGAGACACCCCTTCTGCCCGGCACCCCGCGCGAACGCGCGCTTATCCGGCTTCTTGCGCGCGTGAGCGAGCTTGAAGTGCTTGGCCCTGCGATGAAACTGTTCATCCTTCTCAGCAAGCCCGAACGCGACAATGCAAGTATCGAACGCCTGTTCGACAAGATGCATACCGGCCTGAAAGTGGTTGAAAGCCGCCTCTCGGACAAGGCCTATGCAACAGGCGACGAACCCACCCTTGCCGATTGCTGGGTGCTGCCGGTGCGTTTTCTCATGGAACCGCTGAAGAAACTGTCTGACAGAGCGGATTTGCTGGACGAGTTCCCGAAATTCGATGCATATGCCGCCAAGGCAAAACAGCATCCGGTTTTTGAGCGCATCTGGAACGAGATGAGCGACGGGCTGAAAGCTTTCATGCCGCAACTCGCCTGACCCTGTTTACCCCACCTCTCATGCGTGCCTTTGAAAGGCGCGCACTATCGGAGCCTTCCTTGAAGACCAAGACTTTCGCTCTTCTGGCCCTCCCGGCCATTGCATTGCTTGCAGCCTGCACTTCCAGCAAACCCACGAGACCTGTCGCCGCCGATACCAGCAAGGCGGCGCTGCCAACCATGGAGCGCATCGCCTTGGCCGCGAATAGCTGCTGGTTCAAATCCAAGGACAAGGATTTCCGTGGCTATTCGCTTGCACCGGAGCTGAATTCCTTCACCGGGCGCCCGCGCATTCTCGTCGTCCCGGCGCGCAACCCCACCTCACGCCCGCTGCTCGTCGTACAGGCGCAAGGCAATCCGGCACATGTCGAGACCTTCGGCCCCATGATGCAGGAAAGCCATGGCGGACGCATCGCCGCCGATATCAACCGCTGGGCCTCCGGCCAGAGCGGCTGTCAGTAAATCTTGTTCTGACAGAGCACGCTTGCGTGTGATTATCATGGATATCCAATGAAGGGCCGGGAGAGCGGCATTTTCCTGTCGCACTTCATGAAAACATAGGTTAAAGAGGCGCCTTGAAACCTTAGGCGCCAGTCTTCGGCAGAAGGCTTTCGGGTGCCACAGCCTGCGACGGGGTTCCCCATTTCCATGACTATTTCCAATACGCGAGACATCACGCCGGAACTGATCGAAGCGCATGGTCTTAAGCCGGACGAGTATCAGCGCATTCTTGAGCTGATCGGGCGCGAGCCGACTTTTACCGAACTCGGCATTTTCTCCGCCATGTGGAATGAGCACTGCTCCTACAAGTCCTCCAAGAAATGGCTACGCACACTTCCGACCAGCGGACCGCGCGTCATTCAAGGCCCCGGTGAAAATGCAGGCGTGGTCGATATTGGCGATGGCGATTGCGTCGTCTTCAAGATGGAAAGCCACAATCACCCCTCCTATATCGAGCCTTATCAGGGTGCCGCGACCGGCGTGGGCGGAATCTTGCGCGACGTGTTCACCATGGGCGCGCGCCCCGTTGCGGCAATGAATGCGCTGCGCTTTGGCGAACCCGACCATCCAAAAACCCGCCACCTCGTCTCGGGCGTTGTTTCCGGCGTCGGCGGCTATGGCAATGCCTTCGGCGTGCCGACTGTCGGTGGCGAGGTGAATTTCGACAAGCGCTATAACGGCAATATCCTCGTCAATGCCTTTGCTGCCGGTCTTGCCCGGCATGATGGCATTTTCCTGTCGGAAGCCGAGGGCGTCGGCCTGCCGGTCGTCTATCTGGGTGCAAAGACTAGCCGCGATGGTGTTGGCGGCGCAACAATGGCATCGGCTGAATTCGACGAGTCGATCGAGGAAAAGCGCCCCACCGTTCAGGTGGGCGATCCTTTCACCGAAAAATGCCTGCTTGAAGCCTGCCTTGAACTCATGGCTTCCGGTGCGGTCATCGCCATTCAGGACATGGGCGCTGCCGGCCTCACCTGCTCGGCGGTCGAGATGGGTGCCAAGGGCGATCTCGGCATCGAACTCATTCTCGATCATGTTCCCGTTCGCGAAGAGAACATGACCGCCTATGAAATGATGCTTTCGGAAAGCCAGGAGCGCATGCTCATGGTGCTGAAGCCGGAAAAGGAAGCAGAAGCGCAGGCTATCTTCCGCAAATGGGGCCTTGATTTCGCGATTGTCGGCAAGACCACGGACGATCTTCGTTTCCGCGTCATCCATCAGGGGGAAGAGGTCGCCAATCTGCCGATCAAGGATCTGGGCGACGAAGCGCCGGAATATGATCGCCCGTGGATGGAGCCGGGCAAGCATGCGCCGCTGCCTGCCAGCAATGTGCCGCAGGTGGAAGACTATTCCGCAGCCCTGCTGAAGCTGATCGGCTCGCCCGATCTTTCCTCGCGCCGCTGGGTCTATGAACAGTACGACACGCTCATTCAGGGCAATTCCTTGCAGGTTCCGGGCGGCGACGCCGGTGTAATCCGTGTCGAAGGCCATGAAACCAAGGCTCTCGCCTTCTCTTCCGACGTGACGCCGCGCTATTGCGAAGCCGATCCGTTTGAAGGCGGCAAGCAGGCCGTTGCCGAATGCTGGCGCAACATCACGGCGACCGGCGCGGAGCCGCTGGCCTCGACCGATAATCTGAACTTCGGCAATCCCGAAAAGCCGGAAATCATGGGCCAGCTCGTCAAGGCTATCGAAGGCATTGGCGAGGCCTGCCGCGCACTCGACTTCCCGATCGTGTCCGGCAATGTGTCGCTTTACAATGAGACCAACGGCCAGGCCATTCTGCCAACGCCAACGATTGCGGGTGTTGGCCTCCTTCCCGACTGGTCGCAAATGGCGAAGATCGGCGGCATGCAGGATGGCGATACGCTGGTTCTGCTCGGTGGTGACGGAACGCATCTCGGCCAGTCGGTCTATCTGCGTGACCTTTTCGACCGCGCGGACGGTCCTGCGCCTTTTGTCGATCTGGCGCTTGAAAAGCGCAATGGCGAATTTGTCCGTTCTGCCATTCGCAACGGTCAGGTGACGGCCTGCCATGATCTTTCCGATGGCGGTCTGGCGATTGCCGTTGCCGAAATGGCGATCAAGTCCGGCAAAGGTGCGACGCTGGACGCTGGTGACGGCCTG
Organism: Brucella melitensis bv. 1 str. 16M; assembly: GCF_000007125.1. NCBI lineage: Bacteria > Pseudomonadati > Pseudomonadota > Alphaproteobacteria > Hyphomicrobiales > Brucellaceae > Brucella > Brucella melitensis. Next base: position 1,171,678 of record NC_003317.1, read on the forward strand.
CCGCACGCCCTGCTTTTCGGTGAAGATCAGGCACGCTATGTTATTTCCGCCACGCCTGAAATGGCAAAGCTCATCGCGCTTAACGCGGAAGGCGCAGGCGTTCCATTCCGCATTTTGGGTACAGTTGGCGGCGACCGGCTGAAAATCAGCAAGAATGTCGATGTCAGCGTGGCCGATCTGACGCAGGCTTATGAAGGTTGGTTCCCGAACTTCATGAACGGCGAACTGACCGGCAATAACTGATCTTATCCTTGGAGCGGTTCCTGTTTTAACAGGATCGCCGGAACCGCTCTGACTGTTTGTTTTATCGCATTGTCCAACGCAAAACCGTTTCACGCTTTTGCTGGAAATGCTCTAAAACTGATACCAATTGCCGCCCGGAGGGAAACCCTGTCCGGGCGGTTTGATTGTCGGCTATTTAAGCGTTAGACAGATGAATATTGACGCACCGCGAAGGTGCGTTACGATTCGATAGAGCGATAGGAAAAGCCGGAAACGGCGGGAGATTTTACATGGCTATGGACGCACATGAGATCGAAAAACTGATACGCGAGGGAATTCCCGACGCAAAGGTGACGATCCGCGACCTTGCCGGAGATGGAGACCATTTCGCTGCCGAGGTCGTGGCCGAAAGCTTCCGCGGCAAATCGCGCGTGCAGCAGCACCAGATGGTCTATGACGCGCTGAAGGGCAATATGGGCGGCGTACTTCACGCCCTCGCCTTGCAGACCAGCGTACCGGAATAATAAGTACCCTCTGCGCCGGGGAGAGGCTTGCTGCGGCAAGATGCTGCTCCCCAAAATGCGGTTTTCCCGCGTATTTGACTTGCTTTCGCCTTAACGGGGTGGTTACCAGCAATCAGATGACTATATGGGAGATATCCTCCCATCCTGTGCCGGAATTTGGGCCGGCATTTTGAAAGGAAATCAGATGACCGGCATTAACGATATCATCGACAATGAAGTGAAAAACAACGACGTCGTGCTTTTCATGAAAGGCACGCCGGGTTTCCCACAATGCGGTTTCTCCGGCCAGGTCGTCCAGATTCTCGATTATCTCGGCGTGAACTACAAGGGCGTCAATGTTCTGGCCTCTGACGAGCTTCGCCAGGGCATCAAGGAATATTCCAGCTGGCCGACGATCCCGCAGCTTTATGTGAAGGGCGAATTTGTTGGTGGCTGCGATATTGTGCGCGAAATGTTCCAATCCAAGGAATTGCAGGCACTTTTCAACGAAAAAGGTATTGCCACCAAGGCAGCTTGAGGCTTAATTGCCTCATAACACGGCCTTAGCCTCGATTTTTATAAAAGGCGCCGTTCAGCGGCGCCTTTTATATTGTCAGATGGTTTTCATCGACGGTGGTTTTCTGCCGGGTCTTCGTTTTCGGGAGCGTCCTCGGCAATTGGTCGGAATGTGTAAAAACAAATAATCAGAGCGGCTGCGCGCACAAAGGTCCGGCAAGCCGCTCTGGGATCTTTATTCCGCGCTGCACCTTTCTGAGGCGGCGCACCAATATGCCAGGGAATGCCAGCCATGCCGCTCGACATCAAGGACGGTTCGCCAAGCCATCAGACATCCATACGCGGACGCGGTGAATTTATTGCGCTCATCGCCGCCATCATGGCTATCAATGCCCTCGCTGTCGATATCATGTTGCCGGGCCTGCCGCAGATCGGCGCCAGCCTCGGTGTACATTCTGAAAATCATGTTCAGTTCGTAATCACGGCCTATCTGCTGGGTTTCGGTGTTTCGCAGCTTTTCTATGGCCCATTGAGCGACCGTTTCGGGCGCAGGCTGCCGCTTTTCGGCGGTCTGGCCATCTATGTTGTCGCCGCACTGGGCTCTGCCTTTGTAACCGACTTCACGACGCTCATCATTCTGCGTGTGCTGCAAGGGCTTGGCGCTGCCGCAACGCGCGTGATTGCCGTGTCCGTCGTTCGCGACAAGTTTTCCGGCCGCCAGATGGCGGAAGTCATGTCGCTTGTCATGATGGTTTTCATGATCCTTCCGGTCGTGGCGCCCGCCACCGGCCAGCTCATCATGCTGTTCGGCGAATGGCACCTGATCTTCATGTTCATGGCCATTATGGCGCTTGTCGTCGGCCTGTGGGCATTCCTTCGCCTGCCGGAGACGCTCCCCGTGAGCCATCGCCGCCCGCTCACCATGAAAAGTACGCTTGGCGGTTTCGTGATTGTCCTTACGAACCGCGTGGCGCTGTTCTATATGCTGGGGACCTCGTTCATTCTCGGCGCCCTCTTCGGCTATATCAATTCCGCACAGCAGATTTTTGTCGGCATCTATCAGCTCGGTACATTATTCCCGCTGGCCTTTGCCGCCGTGGCCATGACGCTTGCGCTTGCCTCGTTCCTGAATTCGCGGCTGGTGGGGCGCTTCGGGATGCGGCGCATTTCCCAGACCATGCTGCTCGTTTTCACGAGCTTCAGCCTTCTCTGGATGGTGCTGTCTATCGTCATGGATGGCCCCATTCCATTTGCGGTTCTGATGATAATCTATATGACCATCATGCTCTCGTTCAGCCTTGTGACCGCCAATTTCAATGCGCTGGCCATGGAACCCCTGGGCGAAGTGGCTGGCACGGCTTCTTCCGTGCTGGGCTTCGCACAGACCGTCATCGGCGCGGCACTCGGCGCGGTGATAGGACAGGCTTTCGACGGCACCACCACGCCCGTTGCCACCGGCTATTGCGTGCTCGGTTTCGTGGCGCTTGCCTGTGTGCTTATCGCCGAACGCGGACGGTTGTTCAGGGTTCAAAATCCGCCAGCCGAACATGTGATCTAATCACCCTTCGCAAATGTAAAAGCCCGCCTGACCGGCGGGCTCAGACTGCTGACAAACCTCGGGCAGGGTCAAAATGGCCTCAGATTCACGGAACGTCACAGATTCAAAACGTGAGCAGATCGGAATCAAAACCCATCGTTTTTGACTGCTGCCAAAAATCGAGGGGTTTTTCATCAATCTGAGCCCGCCTGACCGGCGGGCTTTTACATTCGTATCATTCTTCCCAGAGGGCGGTTCGGATCGCCTGCCAGCTTTCCCTGCTGGGCGCGATTAGAAGTCCGCCGCCGGTATGAGATGGCAGATAGTTGCTCCCGTCCCAACGGGCAAGATAGCCGCCCGCTTCCTGATGAATAAGGGCGCCGGGCAGATGATCCCACGGCATCAGCTTGTTATAGACCGCAAAATGCGCACCACCTGTCGCGATGATGCGATATTCATGTGCCGCACAGCGATAACCGATCTGCGAGAGAAATTTCGTATGGTTGCGCGCAAGGCGCGAGCGCATCGGCTCAGGCGTATATTGCCACGATACAGAACCCGTCATCTGCCCTATGGCGGCAGGCGCGGCGACATGCACATTGCGGGTCGTACCATCAGCACGGCGGATATGGCTCCCGGCTCCCTTCGCAGCCATGATCCAGTCCTTATCGACGGGATCATGAATAATGCCTGCAACGGTTTCGCCTTTTGACACCACCGCCAGCATCACGCCAAAAAGCGGCACCCCGGAAGCAAAATTGAAAGTGCCGTCGACCGGATCGATGGTGAATGCCAGATCGGCCTCTCCCAAGCCCGCAAGCAAGCCCGGATTGTCGGAACAGGCTTCTTCGCCCACGATCAACGCATCGGGAAACCGCTCCCTCAACCGGGCGGTGATGAAGCGTTCCGCATTAATATCCGCCTCTGTCACCAGATCAGCAGGGGATGTCTTCTGCCGGATGTCACCCACTTCCAGATGGCGGAAACGCGGCATTATTTCTTTGGCTGCCGCTTCTGCCAGAAGATCCGCCAGCCAATCGAGTTGTCCATCACCAAAGCGCATCGTCACTACCCTTCTCGCCATTGGCCATCAGGCCCGCAAAATCGAACAGTTTGCGATCCAGAAGATGGCTCGGCCGCACATTGGTCAGGGCGCGGATCATCGTGTCCTTCCGTCCCGGCATACGCTTTTCAATATCGATCAGCATGGCTTTCATGGCGTTGCGCTGAAGGCCGTCCTGACTGCCGCAAAGGTCGCACGGAATGATCGGAAACTGCATTGCGTTGGCGAATTTTTCCAGATCATCTTCCGCAGCATAGGCAAGCGGGCGGAAAACCATAAGATCGCCTTCGTCGTTCAGAAGTTTTGGCGGCATGGCCGCAAGGCGGCCGCCATGGAAGAGATTCATGAAGAAGGTTTCGAGAATATCTTCACGGTGATGGCCCAGAACAATGGCAGAGCAGCCCTCCTCGCGCGCTATGCGATAAAGATTGCCACGGCGCAGGCGCGAACAAAGCGAACAATAGGTGCTCGTTTCCGGCAGCTTGTCGGTAACGATCGAATAGGTGTCCTGATATTCGATGCGGTGCTCGATGCCATAGCGCGTGAGGAAATCCGGCAGAATATGCTTTGGGAAGTTGGGCTGGCCCTGATCGAGATTGACAGCCAGAAGTTCAACCGGCAGAAGGCCGCGCCATTTCAGGTCGAGCAGCAAGGCGAGAAGGCCATAGGAATCCTTGCCGCCCGACAGGCAGACCATCCAGCGATCACCCGGCTTTACCATGGCGAAATCTTCAATGGCCTGCCGTGTCAGGCGCACAAGGCGCTTGCGCAGCTTGTTGAATTCCACTGTGGCAGGCACATCGCGAAACAAAGGATGACAACCACTGCTGTCAGCATGTTCCGTGATATCAGCATCGAAAGCGTTCATGGTGCTTCCCGAACAATTGAGGATATTGCAGGTTTGGAGCGCGTTTTAATCTGAATGAATCAGATCGGCGCTCCAACTATTTTTTGACGCGCATCTTATCCGAAAACCGTTTCACACTTTTCGGGATGCGCTCTCATACCCAAAACTGGACGCCGGGAAAACCGGCAAACCGGAATTCTTTGCAGGCAAAAAAGCGCAAGTGCCTGGACCGTCCTTTTACTTTACGACTGCAATCTTCACTCAGGGATTAAATCCAAATGTTTGATATTTTAAATTCGATAGGGGTCATCGGACGCAGATTGTTTCTATCGGTATTTTTTCTGCTGTTCAGCGCTCTTCTTTCAGCTTGCATCACTTACCATACAGCTTGCGTCACTTACCATACCGACCGACAGATCGATGATACGCTTGGCCCTCCCGGCCCCATCGCCAAAGTTCCAGGATAACGCATAAGAAAAACCCGCGCTGCATACACAGCGCGGGTTTTGTATTTCGGCTTGATACCGCACCCCAGCCGGGGCACACAGAATTAGCGCGAGTAGAATTCGACCACGAGGTTCGGTTCCATCTGGACGGCGTAAGGCACATCCGAAAGACCCGGAACACGGTTGTAGGTCGCGACCATCTTGTTGTGATCGACATCGATGTAGTCCGGCACATCGCGTTCTGCGAGCTGAACGGCTTCGAGAACGATGGCGAGCTGCTTCGACTTTTCGCGGACTTCAACAACGTCACCGACCTTGAGGCGGTAGGACTGAATGTTGACGCGGCGGCCGTTCACGTTCACGTGGCCGTGGTTGATGAACTGGCGTGCGGCGAAAATCGTCGGAACGAACTTTGCGCGATACACAACAGCATCCAGACGCGATTCGAGAAGACCGATCAGGTTTTCACCCGTATCGCCCTTGCGGCGAGCGGCTTCTTCATAGGTCTTGCGGAACTGCTTTTCCGAGATATCGCCGTAGAAACCCTTAAGCTTCTGCTTGGCGCGCAGCTGCACACCGAAGTCCGACAGCTTGCCCTTGCGGCGCTGGCCGTGCTGGCCCGGGCCATATTCACGACGGTTGACCGGGGACTTCGGACGGCCCCAGATGTTTTCGCCAAGACGGCGGTCAATCTTATACTTTGCGGATTCGCGCTTGCTCATCGCATTTCCTTCAAAAAGTTAGAGCGCCCGGAGGCGCTGGAGGAAACGCGCCCTCCTCTGCCCTGCGTTTCCGAGGACTGACAGGATGAAGTGCGCGAGCGCGATCTTCATCCACGGGACACGTCAAATGAAACGCCAGCGCATGAAAGCGCCAGCGATGGCGGCTTTTAGTCATTCCCCTGCCGTCTTGTCAAGTTCACGGGTGCTGCAAAGGCCAGAAAACATGCCTTTTCCTTCCCCTTTGCTACCATTTGCAACGCTCTGCCATCAAGCGTGAAGGAACATGGCGGCTGTTTTCCCATTAACTGACAAACCTGCAATCAAAGAGGTGTGCATGGTGTTGTCTTTTTCCCGGCCTTCACGAATATTCATCATGGTCTGTCTGACATTGGTTTTTTTCCTGGCGCCAGGTCTTTTCAGGCAAGGCAGCACAAAAGCGCAGACATTCATCGAGCGGATATTGAAACAGGATGCGCAGAAGGCCAAAAAATATAAAAAACGCACAGTCCAAAAGCGCTCCAGCAAGCGACTTTTAGCAAAACAGGCTGAAAAGCCTGCCCCGCAACCAAATATCGAAGTCAAATCGAAACCAACAACTCCTGTTCCCGTTCCGGTGCCTGCGCCGCGCCGTACTGAAGAAAAAGCGCAAAAAGAAGCCCCCGCCATGGACGAGGCCCATGAGGCAAAGCCTGCCGCGGACAAAGCCGAACCGGAGCAACAGGCAAAGCCACAGAAGGATGATCGCATCTATCAGGTGGCCTGCCCGGCTTTGATTTCCGGCGATGTTGACGGAAAATTGCTGCCGCCCATCAAGGATGGCGAACAATGCGGCACCCACTCCCCGCTTTCCTTAACGGCGATCGGCACGAAAGAGCCGCTGCGATTTGCCCATCCCGTCACCACCAATTGCGCCATGGCGGTAACGCTTGCCCAGTGGAGCAGCGCCATAAAGAAAGCCGCCAAAACAGCCTATGGCGACGATTTCAAAATAACGAAGATCGGCACAGGCTCCGATTATCAATGCCGCCGGGTGAATGGCGCATCGAGCGGCCGTATTTCGGAACATGCTTTCGCCAATGCGCTCGACATCATGTCATTTGAATTTTCCGATGGCAGCAAAACCGAGCTTCAAAGCGGATGGAACGGCTCGGACAAGGAAAAGGCTTTCTGGCGTGCAGTGCATGAAGCAAGCTGCGAGCTTTTCATGACCGTGATCGGCCCCGATGGCGATGCTGCGCATCGGACCAACATGCATCTTGATCAGGGTTGCCACGGCAAAACCTGCCTTATGCGGATTTGCGAATAAATTTGTGTCGTAACTTGCGGAAGTTCATAGAAAAATCCAAATCATCCTTTCAGATCGGTTCCGGTTAAAACGAGGTCGATGGAGCCGCTTTCTTTCTTTGTTTGTACGCATTATCCGACGTATCGAAGCGGGATCAGAAATCAGTCCAGTGGACTGATTTTCCAGCGTAGACGCTTCGCACTTTTGCTGGAAATGCTCTAGACTGAACTGCTTTTATCGATTCAACAGCTCTGCTTGACAGCGGCAGAGTTTTTCCAGAAGGAAACGGGGCATGAAATCGACCAAGATCATACTTTCCGCTATTTTTGCCTTTGGTTTCACTGCCGCCGCGCAAGCTGATGCCGTGCCAAAGCGGACAAAGGATTTCACAGCCAATTATCAGACGCTGGTGAAAGACCAGCAGGCATCTCCACAGGTGGCCGATTGCATTGCTTCAGGCTACGACTATGTGAAAAAGAGCAAGAAATATGATCGCCTTGGCTTCACCAAGGCGGATATTGCAGCCGCTGCCACCAGCGATAAATCGGCCAAATTCAGCGCAAAAGACGCGAAGAAAGTTTCCGCCATCATTTCCGTTCCCGGCGAAGCGCGTATAAAGAGCGTCGGCTATAAATGGGACAGCATCACGCTGCGCTGCGGCATAACACGCGGCAAGTTGCAGGCCATAGAAATCGTGCGCAAGTAACCGTTTTCTTGCAATGCAGGCGATCTTTTCGCCTGCATTGACGCTCATTTTCTGTCGTCATCGGAAACGTGGCCGGGCAGGCCCTTGCGTTTGGTTTCGGCGAGCTCTTCCAGTTCTTTTTCCGTCATCGATTCATACATCTGCTTCGATGCGCCAAAAAGCTCGCTCACCTTGATTTCGCCGCGCTTGGCCGCAAGTGCCGCGCCCGCTGCTTTCTGTTGTGCCTGTGATTTTGCCGGCATGATCTTGTCGCCTCCCGTTTCACTCGGGCCGGATTATGCTCTAAACAAGCTCGACTTCCACAACGCCCTGGATAGCCTTCATGGCGCTCGCGATCTGCGGGCTGACGCGATAGCGATGCGGCAATTCGATCTCCACCTCACGCTGTCCGTTATCCTTGATGACGATGAGGCTCACCTGTCCGTCACCGCGTGTATTGAAATGCGGTGCGATGTGGCGGACCGCATCAGCCGAGCGCAGATAGAGTCGCATAGCCTTCTGCATACGGCAAGCCTCGTCTTCCAGCGACTGGACAGTCTGAATGCGCAATCCGATGCCTTCAGGCCGGTTTTCCGCCTGCACCGTGATCACCACCGATTTGCCGCTTTCCAACAGATCGCGATATTGTGCGAGCCCTTCCGAAAACAGGACCGCCTCAAACTGGCCGCTGGCGTCGGAAAGCTGCACGATACCCATCTTGTTGCCGGTGCGGGTCTTGCGCTCCTGCCGGGCCGTAACCGTCCCGGCCAGACGCCCCGCGCTTGCGCCGCGCTTTACCGCGGCTGAAAAATCAGCCCAGCTTTGCACACGCATCCGGTTCAAGACGTCGCGATATTCGTCCAGCGGATGGGCAGACAGATAAAAGCCGACCGCCTGAAACTCACGATGCAGCATTTCAGATGGCAGCCAGGGGGCTGTCGGCGGCAGGATAAGTGTTTCCCTGGGCGCGCCGGAAAGGCCGAAAATATCCGACTGGCCGCTGACGGCATTTTCCTGCGTGCGCTGGGCAAAGCCCAGAATGCGGTCCATCCCGGCGCACATGGCAGCGCGGTCCCGCCCAAAACAATCCATCGCGCCTGCATTGATGAGGCTTTCCAGAACACGGCGATTGATAATTTTGGGATCAATCCGCTCGCAAAAATCCTCAAGGCTTTCAAACTGTTTTTCGGCACGCACATCGACAATATGATCGACAGCCGCCTCCCCCACACCCTTGATGGCTGCGAGCGAATAGAAAATCTTCTTCTCACCCACTTCAAACGGGCGGAACGATGTCTTCACCGAAGGCGGCACAACCTCAATGCCTAGACGGTTCGCCTCGCGGCGGAAATCGTTGAGCTTATCGGTGTTCGACATATCGTAGGTCATCGACGCGGCGAGGAACTCGACCGGGTAATGCGCCTTCATATAAGCCGTCTGGTAAGAAACGATGGCATAGGCCGCAGCGTGCGACTTGTTGAAGCCATAGTCGGCGAACTTGGCAAGCAGATCGAAAATCATGTTCGCCTGCGCCTTGTCCACCCCACGCTCAACCGCACCATCCACGAAACGGACACGCTGCTTGTCCATTTCCTCGCGTATCTTCTTGCCCATGGCGCGGCGCAGAAGGTCAGCTTCGCCGAGAGAATAGCCCGAAAGCACCTGCGCGATCTGCATCACCTGTTCCTGATAGACGATGACGCCCTGCGTTTCCTTGATCAGGTGATCGATCTTCGGGTGAATGGAGGCGATCTCCTCCTCACCATTCTTGCGCGCATTATAGGTTGGAATGTTCTCCATCGGGCCCGGACGATAAAGCGCCACAAGCGCAATAATATCCTCGACACGATCCGGCTTCATGCCGAGCAGCGCCTTGCGCATACCCGCACTTTCAACCTGGAACACACCAACGGTTTCACCGCGCGACAGCATTTCATAGGTCAGCGCATCATCAAGCGGCAGGTGGGAAAGATCGATATCGATCCCCTTGCGCGCCACCAGCTTGACCGCCGTTTGAAGAACGGTCAGCGTCTTGAGGCCGAGGAAGTCGAACTTGACGAGACCCGCCTGCTCCACCCACTTCATATTGAACTGGGTGACAGGCATGTCGGATCGCGGATCGCGATACATTGGCACCAGCTCAGACAAAGGTCGATCACCGATCACGATGCCAGCGGCATGGGTCGATGCATGCCGGTAAAGCCCTTCAAGCTTCAGCGCCATGTCGAGAAGGCGGCCGACGACCGGCTCCTTCTCGCGCTCCTCGTTGATCTTAGGCTCGGACTCGATGGCTTGCGCCAATGATACCGGATTGGCCGGGTTCTGCGGCACCAGCTTGCAGAGGCGATCCACCTGCCCATATGGCATTTCCAGAACACGGCCAACGTCACGCAGCACGGCGCGAGCCTGCAAGGTTCCAAACGTGATGATCTGTGCAACCTGATCGCGCCCGTATTTTTCCTGCACATAGCGGATCACCTCTTCGCGGCGATCCTGACAGAAATCGATATCGAAGTCGGGCATCGAAACGCGATCGGGATTGAGAAAGCGTTCAAAAAGTAGCGAGAAGCGCAGCGGATCGACATCGGTGATGGTCAGCGCATAGGCGACAAGAGAACCGGCACCGGAACCACGGCCCGGCCCGACCGGAATACCATGAGCTTTGGCCCATTTGATAAAGTCGGCAACGATCAGGAAATAGCCCGGAAACTTCATGCGGGTGATGATGCCGATCTCATATTCGAGGCGTTCGGCATATTGTTCCGGCGTATAGCCTTCCGCAAGGCCCGCAGTCTCAAGACGCTTCTTCAGGCCCTCGCGCGCCTGCCGCGCAAGTTCGTCAGCTTCCGCCTGAACGGCAGCTTCCGGATCGTCGGACTCGCCGGTAAACCGTGGCAGGATCGGCTTACGCGTCTGCGTGTACCAACTACAACGCCCGGCAATTTCGACCGTATTCTCAAGTGCTTCCGGCAGGTCGGCAAAAAGCTCCGCCATTTCCGCGCGGCTTTTCAGACAATGATCCGGTGTCAGGCGGCGGCGATCATCGTTGGAGAGAATCTGGCCTTCCGCAATGGCGAGCAGCGCATCATGCGCCTCGAAATCCTCCGCTTTCAGGAAAAAAGCCTCGTTGGTCGCGACCAGCGGCAAATCCATCTCGTAAGCCAGTTCCACCGTACTGGCTTCCACAGTGCGGTCATACCCCGCCTGGCGCTGCAATTCGACATAGAGACGATTGCCGAAGGTTTCCTTCAGGAAAGCCAAGCGCGCGCGCGCGCGGTCGGCACGATCCGCCGTGAAGGACCGCCCGATCGGCCCCAAAGGTCCGCCGGTTAGCGCGATTACATCCTCAGACAAGGCTGGCAGCCAGCCAGCCTCTATGTGGATAGGGTCGCCAGCAGGCGTATCCAGAAATGCACGGCTTACAAGCCGCACAATATTGGCATAGCCTGCTTCCGTTGCCGCAATCAGGACAAGCGGCGCAAGATCCAGCGCGAGCTTGCGGTTAACACTGCGGCTATTGTCATTATGATCGCCGAAGGCAACGTCAAGCTGACAGCCGATAATCGGCTGCACACCATCCTTCGACGCCTTCTGCGCAAATTCCAGCGCACCGAACAGATTGTTGGTGTCCGTGACTGCGATGGCCGGCGCTTCGTCGGCAAGCGCCTGTTTGATGATCTTGCCAAGCGGCAATGCGCCTTCCAGCAAGGAATAGGCGGAATGAACCCGCAGATGAACGAAACCCGGCGTAGCAGAGCTACCGCTCGCTGCGTTTCCTGCTACCGTATCGTTCATTCGTCCACCCCGATCTTCCGTAAAGCCGCATCGACGACCGCTCACAGGTTGGTCGGCAGCTTTCCTGCTTTTCACCTTCAACGGCCAGATGTCAATGATGCCGCTTGCGGTTGGCGGCGGGCGACTCTGACCGCCCGCAATTTCCAGTGTCGGGGAATGTTCGGGCGATGTCCAGAGAGGCTACCGCCCGGATGGGGCAGGTTCACAGGAACCCGAAATATTTTCCAAAGCAGATCCGGCTAAAACGGAATCGTTTTTGGCTCGAAACTCTAGATGGCGCTTACCCAGATCGCAAAAGTTGCAATGAAGAGGCTTATGGAAATGAAGGACAAAACATCGTGTACGAGATCGGTCATGTCGGAAACTCCTCTTTGTTTACGTCTGTTTGTTATTTGTTCTATTTTTGTTCCTAAGTCAACACCTATTCGATATCCGCATTCATTTTAGGGTTTATAAATAGTGAACACGTAACCGCAGGCAGGTGTGCCGGGGAAGCAAAAACAAAGGAGGGAGGATATTGCGACGCTGCGCCACCTCAACATGGAGGAGCGCCCTGCGCCAGCGGAAGTTCGCTCGATAAGGCCGCTCCCGGCGGCTCCCCAAGATAAGCGAAAATGGCTCCGTTTAGAGCGGTTACAACGATTCCGTTTTAACCACTCTAAAGATCGACGACCCTACCGTCTTTCAGCGTCACCCGCCGGTCCATGCGGCGCGCCAGTTCGTGGTTGTGGGTCGCAATCAGGGCAGCAAGGCCCGACTGGCGCACGAGCGCCTCCAGCGCACCGAAAACATAGGAAGATGTCGTCGGATCGAGATTGCCGGTCGGCTCGTCGGCCAGAAGCACGAGCGGCGCATTGGCCACCGCGCGCGCGATTGCGACGCGCTGCTGTTCGCCGCCGGAAAGCTCTGCCGGGCGATGCGAGGCGCGTTTGCCGATCTTCATATATTCAAGAAGCTGCTGCGCGCGTTCTGCTGCCGCCTTTCTGGAAAGGCCGCGAATCATTTGCGGCAGCATCACATTTTCCAGTGCGGAAAACTCCGGCAGGAGGTGATGGAACTGATAGACAAAGCCGACATCGTTGCGGCGCACGGCGGTGCGCTCATCATCCGAAAGCTTGCTACAGGAACGTCCGTCCAGAACGACATCACCACTGTCAGGGCGCTCCAGAAGGCCGGCCGTATGCAGAAGCGTTGACTTGCCTGCACCCGATGGCGCAACAAGCGCCACCATCTCGCCGCGACGAAGCGTGAAATCGGCATCGTTCAGGATAATCAGCTCGCGGTCGGCTTCCTTATAGGCGCGGCCGATGCGCTCTAGCCGCAGGATGATTTCTGCCGCCATTATTCGTACCTCAATGCTTCGACCGGATCGAGCTTGGCTGCGCGCCAGGCGGGAAAGATGGTGGCAATAAACGAAAGCACCAGAGCCATGACGATGACGGAAAGGGTTTCGCCGGGGTCCATCTTGGCCGGAAGCTGGCTCAGGAAATAAAGCTCCGGGTTGAAAAGCGTCGTGCCGGAAAGCCACGAGAAGAATTCGCGCAGGCGCTCGACATTGAGGCACACGACAACGCCCAGAATGACGCCCGCCACCGTGCCGGTGACACCGATGGCAGCGCCCGTCATCAGGAATATGCGCATCACCGCGCCGCGTGTCGCGCCCATGGTGCGCAGGATCGCAATGTCATGCCCCTTGTCCTTCACCAGCATGATGAGGCCCGAAATAATATTCAGCGCGGCGACGAGCACGATCAGCGTCAGGATCATGAACATCACGTTGCGCTCCACCTCCAGCGCGGAAAAGAAGGTCTGATTGCGCTGACGCCAATCGACAAGCGAAAGCTGGCGCGCTGCGGCCTCCTCAACGGGTGCCCGCATCGCATCGACCTTATCGGGATTATCGACAAAAATTTCCAGCGACTGCACCTTTCCTTCCTGATTGAAGAAAAGCTGCGCCTCGGAAAGCGGCATCATGACAATAGAGGAATCATATTCCGACATGCCGATCTCGAAGATCGCAACAATCGGATAGGCTTTGACACGCGGATTGACGCCAAAGGGCGTCACATCGCCATCCGGCGAAATAACGCGCAGCGTATCGCCCACGGAAAGCCCCAGATTTTCAGCCATTCGCGTACCAATGGCCACGCCGCCACTGTGGTCGAAACCTTTCAGCGTGCCCTGACGGATATTGGACGATATGAGCTTCAGCTTGTCGAGGTCTTCCTCACGCAAACCCCGCACGAGCGCGCCCGTTCCCGCACCAATATTGCCCTGCACGAGCGCCTGCCCTTCCACAACGGGAATAGCAAACTTGATACCCGGAATGGCATTCACACGCTTGATAAGGTCGGCATAATCATCCAGTGGACGGTCGATCGGCTGCATGATGAGGTGGCCATTGATGCCCAGAATGCGCGTCAGAAGCTCGGCGCGAAAACCGTTCATCACCGCCATGACGATGATGAGGGTCGCAACACCCAGCATGATGCCGGTGAAAGAAAAGCCGGCAATGACCGAAATGAAGGTTTCACGGCGGCGCGCACGAAGATATCGCCACGCGATCATCCGTTCAAAAGCCGAAAAAGGGCCGGACTTCGGCGCCTTCACGGCTGCCGTGGCCTTCCCTCCGGACTTTGCCGCCGCGTTGCTCATGCTTGTGCCGTCAACATGTTGATTGCTGCTTCAATACCCAGGCTCTGGCGTTCGCCCGTCTTGCGGTCCTTCACCTCGACTTCGCCAGCCGCAACGCCGCGCGGACCGACGATCACCTGTGTCGGCAGGCCGATCAGATCTATCGTGGCAAATTTCGCGCCCGGACGTTCATCCTTGTCGTCCAGCAGCGGATCGACACCGGCATTGGTCAGCGCCTCGTAGAGCTTTTCGCTCACACCATCGCATCCCTCATCGCCCGGCTTCATGTTGACGATGCCAGCACCAAACGGTGCAATGGTCTTCGGCCAGATAATGCCCGCATCATCATGCGAAGCCTCAATGGCGGCAGCCACCAGACGCGACGGGCCGATGCCATAAGACCCCATGGAAACCAGATGTTCCTTGCCATCCGGCCCCTGCACTTTCGCGCCCATCGGCTCGGAATATTTGGTGCCGAAATGGAAAATGTGGCCCACTTCGATGCCGCGCGCGGAAACCTGGCTTTCCGGCTTCACCTTGGCCCAATCGGCTTCGTCGTGCATTTCGTCCGTTGCCGCATAAGGCGTCGTCCAGCGCGTGACGGTATCGGTCAGCTGTGCGTCATTGCGGAAATCAGTATCCGCACCCGGCACGGCAAGGTCGAGATAAGCACGGTCGCAATAGACCTGGCTTTCGCCGGTTTCCGCCAGAATGATGAATTCATGGGAAAGATCGCCGCCAATCGGCCCCGTATCCGCGCGCATCGGGATGGCCTGCAAGCCAACCCGCGCAAAAGTGCGCAGATAAGACACGAACATGCGATAGTAAGCCATTTTCGCGCCTTCATAATCGAGGTCGAACGAATAGGCATCCTTCATCAGAAATTCGCGTGAGCGCATGACACCAAAACGCGGACGCACCTCATCGCGGAACTTCCACTGGATATGATAGAGATTGAGCGGCAAATCCTTGTAGGAGCGCACATAGGAACGGAAAATATCCGTAACCATTTCCTCGTTGGTCGGGCCGAAGAGCATTTCACGCTTCTGACGGTCCTGAATGCGCAGCATTTCCTTGCCATAGGCGTCATAGCGGCCGCTTTCGCGCCACAGGTCCGCCGACTGGATCGTCGGCATCAGGATTTCGTTCGCACCCGCACGGTTCTGTTCTTCACGGATGATGGTGCAGACCTTGTTCAGCACCTTCAAACCAATCGGCAACCAGGAATAGATGCCCGCAGACTGCTGACGGATCATGCCTGAGCGCAGCATCAGCCTGTGCGAGACGATTTCCGCCTCCTTGGGATTTTCCTTCAGAATGGGCAAAAAATACCGCGACAGACGCATCGTAACCACCGATCAAGAGGAACTGCCTGAATGCTTCAAGAATCAGGCAAAAATTAAGCATATTCCATGGTTTCTTACCGGGTAATGCATCTATTGAAAACCCGCATGAAAAAGCTTTCGCCACAGCGGATTCCGCCATCCACAACCATAAAATACAAGCGGGGGAACGCAGGGCACAAAATGCCACTTCAAGATTCACATTTAATTTCAATATATTATAGATATATCACCAGACGGGAGCAATTTTTACGAAAGAATTATGACGCAATAGAAGATTTTTGGTGACAAAAGCTGTGCGGTTCGCTATTTTTTTCACCATAAGAGCAACAACGGAATAAAACCGTTGGTTTCACGCGGTGAAGTCTTGGGAGGATGGATCCAGGCGCGGTTTCCGCAGCCGCCAGTAAAATGGAAAACGGATCGAACGCGTATTCAATTGGCAGGGCGAAAGCCTTGCTTTTTTTTGCACTTGCAGGATCGCCACTTCCACCTCTGCGAGGCATTTTATTGATTTGAATAATACATTAATTTTGTAGGATTATCATCAGGATGATTTACCATGCATAAGTATTCAATTTTTCACTTATGAATATTGCCGTGAAAACGAATACTCCCTTCCGGCTGCGGCAAATGGGTAATGAAAAAGCTGAAGGCATATTTGCAGCGAGCGTTTCTTGCTTTAACGGAACAGCCCTAACTCTTTGTTTTGCCGCATTATCCGACGCATCGAAGCGGGATCGGAAATCAGTCCAGAGGACTGATTTCCCCGCGTAGGCGCTTCACACTTTTGGCTCGAAAAGGCCCCAATCTCGGGCAGCCTCAAATTTCCGGTTCTGGCGGAGAAGCCTTATGTCAGATCGGGGAAGAAATGGGGAATATCGTCCAGTCCGAGACCGCTTACCTGCGTCAGATAATAATAGAGCAGGAAGATAAGCGTGGCGGCAACGGTGGTGCGCAAGAAAGCGCGCCCGATATGCGGCTTGGCTGGAGCACTGGCGACGGTTCCAAGTGTCACCTCGTTTTCCTCGGCCTGCGTGCGCAAACCAAAAGGCAGCAGCGCAAAAAGTGCTGTCCACCAGATGATGAAATAGATCGCAATGCCGGAAAAGAGAGACATGATCAGACCTCTTCGAGTTCGATCAGCGTGCCGTTGAAATCCTTGGGATGCAAAAACAGAACCGGCTTGCCATGCGCGCCAATCTTCGGCTCGCCATTGCCAAGAATGCGGGCGCCTTCCGCCTTGAGACGATCGCGCGCGGCGATGATATCGGCAACCTCATAGCACAGATGATGCATGCCGCCCGAAGGGTTCTTCTCAAGAAAGGCAGCAATCGGCGAGCCCTCGCCCAGAGGTTCCAGAAGTTCGATCTTGGTATTGCCGACGTCTATGAAAACCACCGTTACGCCATGTTCCGGCAGAGCCTCCGGCTCTGTGACCGTGGCGCCAAGCTTACCGCGATAAAGCGCGGTTGCGGCTTCAAGATCGGGAACGGCTATCGCCACATGGTTCAAGCGTTCAAGCATAAGCACCTCCCATGCCAGTCAGTTCGCAATTTCGCAGGATTACCGTATCCTATTCACGAAGACGGTCACTACCGGCTTTTTGCCCCAGGCTTCATTTGCCGCAGCCCGGACGGCGCGGCGAACAGACTCGCGCACCGTCTCAATATCCTTGCGGCGAACGCGCGGTATGCTGTCGATCGCCTCAATGGCTGCATCCAGCAGAATGTCTTCCATCAGTTCACCCTGCCTGTCCTCCTCAGGCAGGCCGAAGGCCACAAGGTCAGGTTCGTCCAGCATCTTGTGCTCCCGGTCGAGCAGAACCGATACCGCGACATGGCCGACATAGGCGAGCTTGCGCCGCTCCACCATACCGATTTCTTCTTCGTCGCCGATCAGCTTGCCGTCCTTGTAGAGGCGGCCCACTGGCGCTTCGTCAATGATCTCGGCCTTGCCGGGCGCAAGGCGCAGCATGTCGCCGTCACGCACCTGTGCGATCTGCTCGATGCCCTCCATCGCACCCAGAGACCCTTGCGCGACCAGATGAGCGGCCTCGCCATGCACCGGCACGAGAATCTGCGGACGAACCCAGGAATACATGCGGCGCAACTCACTGCGGCGCGGATGGCCTGAAACGTGAACGAGGGCGTCCTCATCGCCAATGATCTTGATACCGCGATCGATCAGCCGGTTCTTGATGTCGAGAATGGCCTTTTCGTTGCCGGGAATGGCCCGCGACGAATAGATGACCGTATCACCCGCCGTCAGGGCGAGGCTGCGCATCTCATCGCGGGCAAGTTTCGCCAGTGCCGCGCGCGGTTCGCCCTGACTGCCGGTCAGGATCATCACCACATTTTCACGCGGAATGTAGCCGTAATCCTCTTCGCTGAGATATTCCGGCAGGCCTTCCATATAACCAAGTTCGGTTGCAACCGAGATGGCGCGCTTCATCGAACGCCCCACCACCAGAACCTGCCGGCCCGCATCGCGGGCAGCTTCCGTGATCGAACGGATACGCCCCACATTGGAGGAAAAAGTTGTGATCGCCACACGTCCGCGCGCATTCTGGATCAGTTCGCGCAGACTTTCACCCACCTGGCGCTCCGATGGGGACTCACCTTCACGCAGCGCATTGGTAGAGTCGCAGATCAGCGCCAGAACACCGGCCTCACCTATGGCGCGAAAGCGCGCTTCGTCAATGACGGGGCCAAGCGATGGCTCGGGATCCATTTTCCAGTCGCCCGTATGCACCACCGTGCCAAGCGGCGTGGTGATGGCCAGCGAAACCGGCTCCGGAATCGAATGGGTGACAGCGACGGCTTCAATCTTGAACGGGCCGACTTCAAACGTCTCGCCGGCCTTATAGATCGTGATCGGAATTTCCGGCGCACTGTCTTCCGACTGGCGCTTGGCTTCCAGCAGACCAGCTATGAACGGCGTCGCATAGACGGGAACTTTCAGGCGCGGCCAAAGATCAAGCAGCGCACCAAAATGATCTTCATGCGCATGGGTGATGACAATGCCGCGCAGATTGTGCTTTTCAGCTTCGAGATAGCGAATATCCGGCAGAATGAGGTCGGCGCCCGGCTGTTCCGGCCCGGCAAAGCTGACCCCCATATCCACGACCAGCCATTCGCGGTTATCCGCAGGACCAAAACCATACATGGCCAAATTCATGCCGATTTCGCCTACACCGCCGAGCGGCAGAAAGACGAATTCCGTAGTATTGGACCGGGCCATGAAACTTCCTTTGTGATCAATTCTTTAGAGCGGTTCCCGTTTTAACGGAATCGCCGAAACCGCTCTAACTATTTGTTTGTCGCATTATCCGACGCAAAACTGTTTCGCACTTTTCGGGATGCGCTCTAGTCTTGTCGCTTCAACTGGACCTAAAGCTACCCTGTTGCAACCCCTGCAATACAAGACAACGAAATTATTTGCGTATTGTTGCAGCCGTCCCGAAATAGACATCGCCCGCCGTTACCGCGACCCGCGAACCTTCATCCTCGCGAATAACAAAGCGACAAGCCTCGTCAATCGTCTCGAAACGACCTTCAACAACGCGGCCTTCAACCTGCATGGTAACGTGCTGGCCAAGGCCATGCGCGCGCTTAAGCCAACGCTTGCGAATATCGTCGAGACAACGCCCCTCGTTCCAGACACGATAGTTGACCGACCACGCATCCGACAGCGCAGCGAACAGGGTTTCAGCATCACATTTGCTGCCGAGCGCCCGCAATGAGGTTGCCGGATAAGGCGGGTCGTCCGGAAAGGCGACCACATTGGTCCCGATGCCGATGGCAACGGCAAACAAATTCTTTGCCAGAATGGAAGATTCCAGCAGGATGCCGGTGAGTTTGGCGCCATTGACCAGAACGTCATTTGGCCATTTGAGGCCGATTGTCGGCGGCACCGCAGGCCCGGTTGCGGCAAAGACCGCATCAAGCGCATCGGCAAGCGACAGGCCCGCGACGAAACCAAGCGTCGCTGCCGTTTTCATTTCATAGGATTCGACCAGAAGCAGCGTGGAGGCAAGATTGCCTTCCGGCGTAGACCAGGCGCGGCCCCGTCTTCCGCGGCCGCTTTCCTGTTTTTTCGTAACAAGCCAGAGCTTGCCCGGATCACCGCCAGCCGCCCGTTCCAGAGCAACCGCATTGGTGGAACCTACCGCCTCGAAAGTTTCGAGACGGTAGCCCTCATTTGCCGCCACCGGCGAAAGCGCAAAACTCATCTCAGCTTCCGCCCCCAAGCTTTGATTAGAAAAACGTCCTGGCTGCGGCTTCGGCATATCCGCCAATCGGGCCAGCAAGGAAGACATAGAAAAGCACGAAGGCACCTGTTACGCCGAGTACGAGGCGAAGCTCGCCCGCGACCGGAACAAAACCCGCTGCCGGTTCATCGAACCACATGATCTTGATCATGCGCAGATAGTAGAACGCGCCCACGACCGAAGCCACGATACCGATGATGGCAAGCGGATAAAGGCCTGCTTCCACGGCGGCAAGGAAGGTGTACCACTTGCCGAAGAAGCCTGCCAGCGGCGGAATGCCTGCAAGCGAAAACAGGAAGATGGTCATGACCGTTGCCAGCACCGGATTGGTGCGCGACAGACCAGCCAGATCGTCGATGTTTTCGACGTTGCCGTCCTTGGTGCGCATGGCAAGAATGAAAGCGAAGCTGCCGAGCGTCATGGCGAGATAGATCGCCATATAGATCATCACGCCCTTGACGCCGATAACCGTGCCCGCAGCCAGACCAACGAGCGCATAACCCATATGGCTGATCGAGGAATAGGCCATCAGGCGCTTGACGTTGCGCTGGCCGATCGCGGCGAACGCGCCCAACACCATGGAGGCGAGTGCAACGAAGATGATAACCTGCTGCCAGTCATGCGTAACCGGAGCAAAAGCCTCAGTCACAACACGAATGATGAGCGCCATGGCGGCCATCTTCGGTGCCCCGGCAAAGAATGCCGTTACCGGGGTCGGAGCGCCTTCATAAACGTCCGGCGTCCACATGTGGAACGGAACGGCGGAAATCTTGAATACAAGACCGGCAAGGATGAAGATGAGGCCGAACACCAAGCCAAGCTCGCGCTGGCCACCCGAAACAGCCTGCGCGATTTCCACGAAGCCGATATGGCCGGTATAGCCGTAAACGAGCGATATGCCATAGAGCAACATGCCCGAAGAAAGCGAACCCAGCACAAAATATTTGAGGCCTGCTTCTGTGGAACGAACGCTATCACGGTTGAACGCCGCCAGAACATAGAGCGCCAGCGATTGCAGTTCGAGACCCAGATAAAGCGTCAGCATGCTATTGGCCGAAACCATCAGGAGCATGCCGAGCGTGGCAATCACGATCAGCACCGGGAACTCGAACTTGTCGAATTTCTCCGCCTTGGCAAAGCCAACCGACATGATGAGCGCCACAATGGATCCGAGCAGCGTCAGCACCTTCATGAAGCGGCTAAAGCCGTCAATGACGAACGCACCACCGAAAACCGTGCCGTTTGCGGGAACCAGAAGCACCAGAGCCAATGCCGCAATCAGCACAGCGACGGACAATCCATTGACGAGCGTGGTTGCCCGTTCGCCAGAAAACACGCCGATCATGAGCCGTGCCAAGGCGCCTACAGCAAGGAGAACCTCCGGTGCTGCCAGGGTCAGATGAGCTAACAGATCAGTCTGCATGACCTTTACGCCTCTATTCTCTTATTGGACCAGCATGGCGCTCGCGTTGGCCGCGAGAGCTGCATCGTAATGTTGGATCAAGGCGTTCACGGCACCGGCGGTCGCATTGAAGACCGGGGTTGGATAGACGCCAAAGAAGATGGTGAGTGCCACAAGCGGATAAAGGATCAGCTTTTCACGCGGGCTGAGGTCGAGGAGCGCCTTGAGGCTTTCCTTGTCCAGCGCGCCGAAGATCACCTTGCGGTAGAGCCAGAGCGCATAGGCAGCCGAGAGAATGACGCCCGTGGTCGCGAACAGCGCCACCCAGGTATTGACCCGGAACACACCGAACAGCGTCAGGAATTCACCGATGAAGCCTGAAGTACCCGGCAGGCCGACATTCGCCATCGTGAAGATGAGGAAGGCCACCGCATATTTCGGCATATTGTTCACAAGGCCGCCGAAAGCAGCGATCTCACGGGTATGCATACGGTCATAGATCACGCCGACGCAAAGGAAGAGCGCACCCGACACTATACCGTGTGACAGCATCTGGAAGATGGCGCCCTGCAGGCCCTGCTCGTTTGCCGCAAAGATACCCATCGTCACATAGGCCATGTGGGCAACCGACGAATAGGCGATCAGCTTCTTCATGTCCTCCTGAACCATGGCGACGAGCGACGTATAGATGATCGCAACGACCGACAGGGTGAAGATGAAGGGCGCGAAATCAGCGGAAGCCAGCGGGAACATCGGCAGCGAGAAGCGGATGAAGCCATAGCCGCCGAGCTTCAGGAGAATACCGGCCAGAATGACCGAGCCTGCCGTCGGCGCTTCCACGTGTGCATCCGGCAACCAGGTGTGGACCGGCCACATCGGCATCTTCACCGCGAAGGACGCGAAGAAGGCGAGCCATAGCCATGTCTGCATACTTGCCGGGAAGTTATACTGCAACAGCTCGACGATATTCATCGTGCCAGCCTGCCAGTACATGGCCATGATGGCGATGAGCATCAGCACGGAGCCCAAAAGCGTATAGAGGAAGAACTTCAGGCTCGCATAGACGCGGCGCTTGCCGCCCCACACGCCGATGATGATGAACATCGGGATAAGGCTTGCTTCAAAGAACACGTAGAACAGGAACAGGTCGAGCGCGCAGAACACGCCGATCATGAGCGTTTCCAGGATGAGGAACGCGATCATATATTCCTTGACGCGCTTTTCCACCGACACCCAGCTTGCGAGAATGCAGAAGGGCATGAGGAAAGCGGACAGCACCACGAACAGGACGGAGATGCCGTCCACGCCCATGTGGTAGCTGATGCCGCTGCCCATCCAGTCGAGTTCCTCGACCATCTGGAAGCCGGGGTTTGAATTATCGAACCCCGCCCAGACGACAAGCGACAGGATAAAGACGAACACCGTCGTGAGCAAAGCCACGTTGCGGATGTTGCGACGCGAAGCCTCGCTGTCGTCCTTGATCAGAAGGATCAGTAACGCGCCGACAAGCGGCAGAAACGTGACCGTTGAGAGAATTGGCCAGTCGGTCATCAGAAAGAGCTCCCGAGCATCATCCAGGTGACGAGCGCGGCGACGCCGATCAGCATCGCGAATGCGTAATGATAAAGGTATCCGGACTGCATCTTGACGACGCGGTTGGTGACATCCAGCACACGGGCCGACACGCCATTCGGGCCGAAGCCGTCAATGAGCCAGCCATCACCACCCTTCCAGAACAGGCGGCCGAGCCAGCGAGCTGGACGAACGAACAGGAAGTCATAGAGTTCGTCGAAATACCACTTGTTCAGCAGGAACTGGTAGAGACCGCGATGGCGGGCCGCCAGCGCCTTCGGCATTTCCGGCGCGCGGATATAGAATATCCAGGCGACGACGAAGCCGATGACCATTGCAACGAAAGGCGACAGCTTGACCCACAGCGGAACGTGGTGATGTTCCTCAAGAAGCTGGTTGGCGGTCGAAGTGAACAACGAACCCTTCCAGAACTCGACATATTCGTGGCCGAAGAACAGTTCCTTGAACAGAACGCCTGCAAGAATGGCGCCGATGCCGAGGATCAAAAGCGGCACGAGCATGACGGGCGGCGATTCATGGACGTGATGCATGACTTCCGCCGAAGCGCGCGGCTTGCCGAAGAAGGTCATGAAAATCAGACGCCAGGAATAGAAGCTCGTGAAGAGAGCCGCCACGATGAGCAGTGTCGAGGCATAACCGCTTGCGAGATTATGCGAAGCAAACACGGCTTCGATGATCCCATCCTTGGAGAAGAAACCGGCCGTACCGATAACGGTGCCCGGAATGCCGAGGCCCGTGATGGCGACCGTACCGATAATCATCATCCAGTAGGTAACGGGGATCAGTTTGCGCAGGCCACCCATGCGACGCATATCCTGCTCGTCGGAAACGGCGTGAATGACCGAACCAGCGCAGAGGAACAGAAGCGCCTTGAAGAAAGCGTGCGTGAAGAGATGGAACACGGCAGCGCCATAAGCGCCAACGCCGAGAGCCGCAAACATGTAACCCAGCTGCGAACAGGTCGAATAAGCGATGACGCGCTTGATATCGTTCTGGACGAGAGCAACGGTGGCCGCGAAGAAGGCAGTCGTGGCGCCGATGATGGTTACAACCAGAAGAGCGGTCTGCGACAGTTCAAAGATCGGCGACATGCGCGCAACCATGAACACGCCCGCAGTCACCATCGTTGCCGCGTGAATGAGTGCGGAAACCGGCGTCGGGCCTTCCATGGCGTCCGGCAGCCAGGTGTGAAGCAGGAACTGGGCCGATTTACCCATAGCGCCCATGAACAGCAGCAGGCAGGCGATCGTGATCGCGCCCTGTCTGTCGAGCTGGTAGCCGAGGAAATCCAGCACCACCTGATTGGCATCGCCACCCGGAAGGGCGTTGGCTGCGGCAGCAAAGATCGTGTTGTAATCGACCGACTGGAACAGCGCGAACACACTGAAAATACCGAGCAGGAAGCCAAAATCGCCAACGCGGTTGACAACGAAAGCTTTCATTGCGGCGGCATTGGCCGAAGGCTTCTTGAACCAGAAACCGATCAGAAGATAGGAAGCCAGACCCACGCCTTCCCAGCCGAAGAACATCTGGATCAGATTGTCCGACGTCACCAGCATGAGCATGGCGAAAGTGAAGAGCGAGAGATAGGCGAAGAAGCGCGGACGATGCGGATCGTGGTGCATATATCCGATCGAATAGATATGCACGAGGGCCGACACCGAGTTGACCACAACCAGCATGACGCCGGTGAGCGTATCGACACGCAGCGCCCAGTCAAAGGTCAGCGCGCCCGAATTCACCCAATGGAGAACCGGGATGCGGACAGTTTCGGCATCATGGCCAAGCGGTATCTTGAAGAAGACAATCCAGGACAGGATTGCCACGAAAACCATCAGGCCGGATGTGATGTATTCACTCGCTTTGGCTCCGATCTTATTGCCGAACAGGCCGGCAACAAGAAAGCCGATAAGCGGAAGGAAGACGATCGCGTAGTAGAGCATTTGCCCGTCAACCTTTCATAACATTGACGTCTTCCACCGCGATGGAGCCGCGATTACGGAAGAAAACAACGAGAATTGCCAGACCGATCGCAGCTTCGGCAGCCGCAACGGTGAGAACAAAAAGGGCGAAGACCTGCCCGACCAGATCGCCGAGCTGGCTGGAGAAGGCCACGAAGTTCAGATTGACCGAAAGAAGGATCAATTCGATAGACATCAGGATAACGATGACGTTCTTGCGGTTCAAAAAGATGCCGAAGACGCCAAGCGTGAACAGGATGGCCGAAACGGTGAGATAGTGAGCGATACCGATTTCCATATGCTTATCCTCAGATGCCTTTGCCCGTTTCGACTTTTCTGATCTCGATCGCCGTTTCGGGCGTACGAGCAACCTGAGCCGGGATGGACTGGCGCTTGACATTCGGCTTGTGCCGCATCGTCAGCACAATGGCGCCGATCATCGCGACCAGAAGAACGAGACCTGCGACCTGGAAGTAGAAAACGTAGTGGGTGTAGAGAATGTCGCCGAGGGCAGCGGTATTGGTCCGCGTGGCAACATCCGGGATCGGCAAGGCACCCTGCCCCAGCTTCGGCGTGAACATGCGGCTTGCGAAAACGAAGATCAGTTCGCCCAGAAGGATCAATCCGACCAGAGCGCCGACCGGCGCATATTGCAGTGCACCGCGCTTCAGTTCAGCAAAGTCCACATCCAGCATCATGACGACGAAGAGGAAGAGAACCGCCACCGCGCCGACGTAAACGACAAGCAGGATCATGGCAAGGAACTCAGCCCCCGTCAGCAGGAAGAGCGCCGCCGCATTGAAGAATGTGAGGATCAGAAACAGCACCGAATGCACGGGGTTGCGCGCCGCAATCACCATGAACGCGCTGGCGATCATGATGAAGGCGAACAGATAAAAGAACGCTGCCGCAATACCTGTCAGCATGGGGATCCCCCAACACCTTTCCGTGAGCAAAGCCCTATTGCTTCGCCCGCTTTATTCAAACTTATATCCAAGCATCGGATTAAAAAGACTTTTCCAATCCAATGCCGAAACCCTTTGTCGCATTGTCCTAGGCAAAACCGCTTCGCACTTTTGCCGGAAATGCTCTAACCCAATCAGCGATAGGGCGCATCCATCGCGATATTGCGCGCGATTTCACGTTCCCAATGATCACCATTGGCAAGGAGCTTGTCCTTGTCGTAGTAAAGTTCTTCGCGCGTCTCGGTCGCGAACTCGAAGTTCGGACCTTCGACGATAGCGTCAACCGGGCAGGCTTCCTGACAGAAGCCGCAATAGATGCATTTCACCATATCGATGTCATAGCGCACCGTACGGCGGGTGCCGTCGTTGCGGCGCGGGCCGGCCTCGATGGTGATGGCCTGCGCCGGGCAGATCGCTTCGCAAAGCTTGCAGGCGATGCAGCGTTCTTCACCGTTCGGATAACGGCGCAGCGCATGTTCGCCACGAAAGCGCGGAGAGACCGGGCCCTTTTCATGCGGATAGTTCAGCGTCGCCTTGGGCGCGAAGAACTGGCGCATGGAAAGAGCGAACGCGCTGGCGAATTCCTTCAACAGGAGCGATTTGGCTGCTTGAGCGATTGAAGCCATGAGTTTTACTCCTTACGCCAGACCGAAGACTTTGAGGAAGGTCGCGGTTGCGACAACCATGAAGAGCGAGATCGGCAGGAACACTTTCCAGCCAAGGCGCATGAGCTGGTCGTAGCGATAACGCGGAACGAAAGCCTTCACCATTGCGAAGAGGAAGAAGCAGAAGCAGAGCTTCAGCATGAACCAGATGATGCCCGGAACCCAGCTGAGGAACCACACATCCACCGGAGGCAGCCAGCCGCCGAGGAAAAGCACAGTCATGAGGGCGCACATCAGCGTGATCGCCACATATTCGCCGAGGAAGAACAGAAGGAACGGCGTGGATGAATATTCGATCATGTGACCGGCCACGAGTTCGGATTCAGCTTCCACAAGGTCGAATGGCGGGCGGTTCGTTTCAGCAAGTGCCGAAATGAAGAAGACGACGAACATCGGGAACAGGCAGAGCCAGTTCCAGTCGAGGAACGAAGCCGGCAGGCCAAGCATGGTGCCCAGACCCGTATTCTGCGACAGCACGATATCGGTCAGGTTGAGCGAGCCAACCGTCAAGAGAACCGTGACAATCACGAAACCGATGGAAACTTCATAGGAAACCATCTGCGCGGCAGAACGAAGCGCACCGAGGAACGGATATTTCGAATTCGATGCCCAGCCGCCCATGATGACGCCATAAACTTCGAGCGAAGAAATGGCAAAGATATAGAGAATGCCGACATTGATATTGGCGACCGCCCAGCCTTCATTGACCGGAATAACCGCCCAGGTTGCCATTGCAAGAACGGCGAAAATGAAAGGCGCAAGGAGGAAGACACCCTTGTTTGCGCCAGACGGGATGATCGGTTCCTTGAAGACGAACTTCAACAAGTCGGCGAAGCGCTGGAACAGACCCCAGGGACCGACGACGTTCGGGCCGCGACGAAGCTGTACCGCTGCCCAGATCTTGCGATCCGCGTAAAGCAGGTAAGCGACGACGATCAGCAATACGACGAGCAGAACGACCGACTTCAGCGCTATGATAAGCGCGGGCAAGACGTAAGCTGCAAAAATTCCTTCCATTGTTCCGTCTCTCTCTCGCTTACTCAGCTGCCTGTTGGAAGCCGCCGGCCGCGAGCGCCGAGCATTCGGCCATGACGGCGGAAGCGCGCGCGATTGGGTTCGTCAGGTAGAAGTCCTTGACCGGGGAAACGAACGCAGCGCCGTTGCCCGGATTGGATGCTTTCCCCGCCAGCGCGACAAGATCGTCGGCGGAACGAGGCGTAATGGTGTCGATGGCCAGCATATGCGGATAGTCCGCATAGAGTTTGGCGCGAAGCTGCTGCAACGAATCGAACGGCAGGCGCTTGCCCAGGCTGTCGGAAAGAGCGCGCAGGATTGCCCAGTCTTCCTTCGCCTCGCCTGGTGCGAAACCGGCACGGTTGCCAAGCTGCACGCGACCTTCGGTGTTGAGCCAGGTGCCCGACTTTTCCGTATAGGCGGCCCCCGGCAGGATAACGTCGGCGGCATGTGCACCGGCATCGCCATGCGTGCCGATGTAAACGACGAAGCTCGAACTCTTGGCCATCATGTCGAGTTCGTCTGCACCGAGCAGGAACACGACATCGAGATTGCCCAGCATGTCGCGCGCTGCCTTGCCGCCCTCGCCCGGCACAAAGCCGAGGTCCAGAGCGCCAACGCGCGAAGCAGCGGTGTGCAGAACGGAGAAGCCGTTCCAGTCGTCCTTGATCGCGCCGACGTCCTGAGCGAGTTTGGCGGCGGTTGACAGAACCGCACGGCCGTCTTCGCCGGTGAGCGCACCCTGACCGATGATAATCAGCGGACGTTCGGCCTTGGCCAGCACGTCACGGAAGGCGTGTCTGCCGGAAGCCAGCTGGCCAAGCGTTTCAGCACTGCTACCCAGATATTCGTAATCGTAACGCAGTTCAGCCTGTTCGCCGATCAGGGCGACCGGGAAATGGCCCATGCGCTGGCGCTTGCGGATACGGGCGTTCAGGACTGCGGCCTCGATGCGCGGATTGGAACCGATGATGAGCAAAGCATCAGCGTTTTCAATACCTTCAATCGTAGAATTGAAAAGATAGGTTGCGCGGCCCAGTGCCGGATCGAGAGCGGCGCCATCCTGGCGGCAATCGATATTGGCGGTGCCGAGCGCAGTCATCAGGCCCTTCAGCGCATAGATTTCTTCAACCGAAGCCAGATCGCCTGCAACAGCGCCGATCTTTTCAGCCGAGGTTGCGGAAACCTTGGCGGCAATGGCAGCAAAGGCTTCCGGCCAGGTGGCGGCAACCAGACGGCCATCCTTGCGGACATAAGGACGGTCGAGGCGCTGGGTGCGCAGGCCATCCCAGATGAAACGGGTCTTGTCCGAAATCCACTCCTCGTTCACCTGTTCGTTGACGCGCGGCATGATGCGCATCACTTCACGGCCACGGGTGTCAACGCGGATGTTGGAACCGACCGCATCCACCACGTCGATGGTTTCGGTCTTGTTCAGTTCCCACGGACGCGCCTGGAAAGCATAAGGACGCGAGGTCAGAGCCCCAACCGGGCAAAGATCAATGACGTTGCCCTGCAATTCCGACGTCATGGCGCGTTCGAGATAGGTGGTGATTTCGGCGTCTTCGCCGCGGCCGATGAGGCCCAGTTCCGAAATGCCCGCCACTTCCGTCGTGAAGCGGACGCAGCGCGTGCAGTGAATGCAGCGCGTCATCACCGTCTTGACGAGCGGGCCGATATATTTGTTTTCAACAGCACGCTTGTTTTCACGGAAGCGCGAGCCATCCGTGCCGAAAGCCATTGCCTGATCCTGCAAGTCGCACTCGCCGCCCTGATCGCAGATCGGGCAATCCAGCGGGTGGTTGATGAGCAGGAATTCCATCACGCCTTCGCGGGCCTTCTTGACCATCGGCGTATTGGTGAAGATTTCAGGTGCTTCGCCATTCGGGCCGGGACGCAGATCGCGCACGCCCATGGCGCAGGATGCCGCCGGCTTCGGCGGGCCGCCCTTCACTTCAACCAGGCACATACGGCAGTTTCCGGCGATGGAAAGCCGTTCGTGGAAACAGAAACGTGGCACTTCCGCGCCCGCCGCTTCGGCAGCCTGAAGGAGCGTATAGTGATCGGGTACTTCGATCTCTGTGCCGTCAACCTTGATCTTTGCCATCGCTTATCCAAACCTGCGGCTCATGCCGCATCTTCCATCTCAAACTTTTGTACCTGCGCTTGATTGGCATGGCCTTTTCCGAAAACCGCCAGGCACTTTTCGGGGTCATGCCCTGTCGGGCAGGCTCACACAACTTATTCAGCCGCTTCCAGACGGATATTACGGCTCTGAACGGCGTTGCGAGTATATTCATCAATGCGCTTTTCAATTTCCGGACGGAAATTGCGAATCAGCCCCTGGATCGGCCATGCGGCCGCATCACCGAGCGCGCAGATCGTGTGACCTTCGATCTGCTTGGTGACGTCGAACAGCATGTCGATTTCACGCTTCTGCGCGTTACCCTTGACCATGCGCTCCATCACGCGCCACATCCAGCCAGTGCCTTCGCGGCACGGCGTGCACTGGCCGCAGCTCTCATGCTTGAAGAAGGCAGACAGGCGCGCAATCGCCTTGATGATGTCGGTGGACTTGTCCATGACGATCAAGCCGCCGGTGCCGAAGGACGACTTCTTCTCACGCATGCCATCAAAATCCATGACGGCGTCCATCATGTCCTCGGCCTTGATGACCGGGCACGACGCGCCGCCGGGAATGACCGCCAGCAGATTGTCCCAGCCGCCACGGATACCGCCGCCATGCTTTTCGATCAGCTCGCGGAACGGAATGCCGAGCCCCTCTTCCACGACGCACGGCGTGTTCACATGGCCGGACATCTGGAACAGCTTGGTGCCGACATTGTTCGGACGTCCGATGGACGAGAACCATGCCGCGCCACGACGCAGGATCGTCGGCGCAACGGCAATCGATTCCACGTTGTTGACCGTCGTCGGGCAACCGTAGAGGCCCATATTGGCCGGGAATGGAGGCTTGAGGCGCGGCTGACCCTTCTTGCCTTCGAGGCTTTCGAGCAGAGCCGTTTCTTCACCGCAGATATAAGCGCCAGCGCCGTGGGTGACATAAATGTCCATATCCCAGCCGCACTTGTTGTTCTTGCCGAGAAGGCCGGCTTCGTAGCACTCGTCGATTGCAGCCTGAAGCGCCTCACGCTCACGCATGAACTCGCCGCGAATATAAATATAAGCGGTGTGTACGCCCATCGCGCAACCGGCAATCACGCAGCCTTCGATCAGCGTATGCGGATCGTGGCGCAGGATTTCGCGGTCCTTGCAGGTGCCCGGCTCCGATTCGTCGGCATTGACGACGAGGTAATGCGGGCGACCATCGCTCTGCTTGGGCATGAACGACCATTTGAGACCCGTCGGGAAGCCAGCGCCGCCACGGCCACGCAGGCCCGACGCCTTCATCTCCTCGATGATCCAGTCGCGGCCCTTCTCGATCAGGCCCTTGGTATTGTCCCAATGGCCACGAGCCATGGCACCCTTCAGGGACTGATCCTTGAAGCCGTAAATATTGGTGAAGATGCGATCTTTGTCAGCCAGCATGTCTCACCTGTTTCCGTCTTTTGTTGCTGCCTCGGCTTCGGCCTTAGCTTTAGCTGCTGCTGCATCCGACGCCTTGCGGGTTTCGAGGCCGATCTTCTTGTAGTCCAGATCCTCGGTAAGCGCGGTCAGGCCGCTGGCCGGTTCCGACGTCACACGGCCATCCTGCGGGCCGGGCTTGATCGTGTCGCCCTTGCCTGCCTCAAAAGCATCGATGATTTCAGCCAGGCGTTCCGGCGTCAGGTCTTCATAGGCGTCCTTGAAGATCATGACCATCGGCGCGTTGGCGCAAGCGCCCTGACATTCCACCTCTTCCCACGACAGCGTGCCGTCGGCATTCAGCTCGAACGGGTCATGGTGGATTTTGTGACGGCAAACATCCATCAAAGCCTCTGAACCGCGCAACATGCAGGGCGTGGTGCCGCAAACCTGAATGTGAGCGCGCGAGCCAACCGGCTTCAACTGGAACTGCGTATAGAAGGTTGCCACTTCCAGAACGCGGATCAGCGGCATGTTGAGCATGGCGGCGACATATTCGATCGACGCTTTCGTAACCCAGCCTTCCTGTTCCTGCGCACGCATGAGCAGCGGAATGACAGCCGACTGCTGACGGCCTTCCGGATATTTTGCGATCGTCTTGTGTGCCCAAGCCTCATTTTCCGCGTTAAACGCGAAAGTGGCTGGCTGGACGGCATCATCTGCGAGACGGCGAACGGACATCAGCGGTCAACCTCACCAAACACGATATCAAGCGAGCCAAGAATTGCCGAAACGTCGGCCAGCATGTGGCCCCGGCAAAGGAAATCCATGGCTTGAAGATGGGCAAAGCCCGGAGCGCGCAGCTTGCAGCGATAAGGCTTGTTGGAGCCATCCGAAACCAGATAGACGCCAAACTCGCCCTTCGGGGCTTCCACTGCCGCATAAACTTCACCGGCAGGCACGTGGTAGCCTTCCGTGTAAAGCTTGAAGTGATGGATGAGCGCCTCCATCGAGCGCTTCATCTCGCCGCGCTTGGGCGGCACGATCTTGTGATCCGTATTGGAAACGGGGCCGACACGCTCCTTGCCCAGAAGCAGATCAACGCACTGGCGCATGATACGCACCGACTGGCGCATTTCTTCCATGCGGATCAGATAGCGATCATAGCAATCGCCGTTCTTGCCGACCGGAATGTCGAATTCCATCTCGCTATAGCACTCGTAGGGCTGCGACTTGCGCAGATCCCATGCAGCGCCCGAACCGCGAACCATGACGCCGGAGAAGCCCCATGCCCATGCGTCTTCCAGCTTCACAACGCCGATATCGACGTTACGCTGCTTGAAAATGCGGTTCGGCGTGATGAGATCATCGAGATTCTTCAACGTCGTGAAGAATGGATCGATCCATTTGCCGATATCTTCGATCAACTGGTCCGGCAGGTCCTGGTGAACACCGCCCGGACGGAAATAGGCTGCGTGCATACGCGCGCCGCAGGCGCGCTCATAAAACACCATCAGCTTTTCACGCTCCTCGAAGCCCCAAAGCGGCGGCGTCAGCGCGCCGACGTCCATGGCCTGCGTGGTCACGTTGAGAAGGTGGTTCAGGATACGGCCGATTTCCGAATAGAGAACGCGGATTAGCTGGCCGCGCTTCGGCACTTCGATATCCAGAAGACGTTCGACGGCAAGCGCATAGGCATGTTCCTGATTCATCGGCGCCACATAGTCGAGGCGGTCGAGATAAGGCACAGCCTGAAGATAGGTCTTGGCTTCCATCAGCTTTTCGGTGCCGCGATGCAGCAGACCGATATGCGGATCGACGCGCTCGACCACTTCGCCGTCAAGCTCCAGCACCAGACGCAACACGCCGTGCGCGGCAGGATGCTGCGGGCCGAAGTTGATATTGAAATTGCGGACCTGAGTCTCAGCCATGTTCAGCTTCCTGTCGCTCAGTTCGTCTTTGCTTTCTCATCACCGGGCAGAACGTAATCCGTTCCTTCCCACGGCGAGAGAAAATCGAAATTGCGGAATTCCTGGCGCAACTGCACAGGCTCGTAAACAACGCGCTTCAGTTCGTCGTTATAACGAACCTCGACGAAACCGGTGAGCGGGAAGTCCTTGCGCAGCGGATGGCCCTCAAAGCCATAGTCCGTCAGGATGCGGCGCAAGTCCGGATGGCCAGAGAACAGAATGCCGTACATATCGTAGGCCTCGCGCTCATACCATTCCGCGCCGAAGAAGACCGGAACGGCAGACGGCACCAGCGTATCTTCGTCCGCCTGAACCTTGACGCGGATGCGCTGGTTCTGGCGCGGAGACAGAAGCTGGTAGACGACATCGAAGCGCTTTTCGCGCTGCGGATAATCGACGCCTGAAATATCGGTCAGATTGACGAACTGGCACTGCACATCGTCACGCAGGAAAGTCAGAACGCCGATGAGGCTCGCCACCGGCACGCAAAGCGTCAGTTCGCCATAAGCCAGATTCGCCTCTTCGATCGCGTCGCCGAGACGTTCCCTGATATAGCCGGAAAGTTCACCGAGAGCTTCTTCGCTCATTTTCTAACTTCCTTCTTTAGAACTCATGCCGCCTGCTTTGTTTTGGGAGGCCCTTGCGGGGCAGCAGCAGAACCCTAACAAATTTAGTGTGCGCAAACCGGCGAAAGCCGGATCAACGCTCGATCGTGCCGGTGCGACGTATCTTCTTCTGGAGAAGCAGGATACCGTAAAGCAGCGCCTCCGCAGTTGGCGGGCAGCCCGGCACGTAAATATCGACCGGAACCACGCGATCACAGCCACGCACCACCGAGTAGGAATAGTGGTAGTAGCCGCCGCCATTGGCGCAGGAGCCCATAGAAATCACATAACGCGGCTCTGGCATCTGGTCGTAGACCTTGCGCAGAGCGGGCGCCATCTTGTTGGTCAGCGTGCCGGCAACGATCATCACGTCGGACTGACGCGGTGAGGCGCGCGGCGCAATGCCGAAGCGTTCGGCATCGTAGCGCGGCATGGAAATGTGCATCATTTCCACCGCGCAGCATGCCAGACCGAAGGTCATCCACATCAGCGAGCCGGTGCGCGCCCAGGTAATCAGGGCATCGGCCGATGTAACGATGAAGCCCTTATCGGAAAGCTCGCCGTTCAGATCATTGAAAAATGCATCGTCCGATCCGACGGGCTTGCCCGTGCGCGGGTCAAGAATGCCTTTCGGCTGCGGAGCAACGAGCGTTGTATTGGTGCCGGTCAATCCCATTCCAGCGCCCCCTTCTTCCATTCATAGATGAAGCCGATGGTCAGAACGCCAAGGAACACCATCATGGACAGGAAGCCGAACCAGCCGATCTGGCCGAAAGAAACGGCCCACGGGAACAGGAAGGCGACTTCGAGGTCGAAGATGATGAAGAGAATCGACACCAGATAGAAACGGATGTCGAACTTCATACGGGCGTCATCAAACGCATTGAAGCCGCACTCGTAAGCAGAAAGCTTTTCCGGGTCGGGCTGTCTGTAGGCGACAAGAAACGGCGCAACCAGAAGGGCTGCACCAATTACAATCGCGACGCCAAGAAAGATGACGATCGGCAGGTAAGAACTTAAAAGCTCGTTCATGGTCCTTTATCCGGCTTGAATACGAGGCTGCGCCGCATGTCATAAGCTTTTTGAAGCTGACGACCATGCGACACATTGCATCTATTGCAACCTCGTCGCCCCAAGCAGCTTCAAAAGGCATGCCGTGCGAACTAAGCGCTTTTCGCCGGGACGGTTATCGCAGCACGTGCGCGAGCGCAACCCCTCCGGCACTTTCTATTGGGCAAAGTCACGCCAAGATGCTTAATAAGGCATGGCATCAAGGCCGCTTATCCCATCCAAACCCCCTATATCATGAAAAGATCATAATTTCGTGAGGAAAAGTCGCACACCTCTCCACGAGGCGGCAACCGCGGCAGGGAATCAATCACCCCAGATGCGGAAGCGGCGTCACGAGGCTTCATCCCCCTGCCCGCCACCTCCATGGAGCGACAGATTCTACAGATTCTATTGTGAGCAATCGCTGATCGCGCAACGCGGCGACCAAGCGGACGGAATAATTTCAGGCAGCGAAAAATTCCGGTCGCGATGGGTTCCAAACTTGGAATGGAAAAACGGAGACACCCCGGCACACGCGAAGACATGCCTTCAGCTCACGCGGCCTTTCCCTATTATGCATTAATATTGTGTGGCAGGATCGAAGGGAGGTCTCGCATGGTCCAACTTCTTCTCGCCAGCGGCGACTATCTGGTGATCGGCGCGATCATCCTGTCCGTCGTCTATCTGTCCTGACGGTTTGCCCGATCATGCGGGGCAGCAATTTCTTCCACGAATAATTATAAAGAGAAAAGGCGGCTGGCGCCACTTTCGTTTCAACAGCATTTTTTGATTGTTGAATGGAAAATGGCGCGAGTGACGGGGCTCGAACCCGCGACCTCCGGCGTGACAGGCCGGCACTCTAACCAACTGAGCTACACCCGCGCATTTTTCAAGGCAAACCTTCCGGAAGCCCTGCACCGGCGTTTCCGCTCGGCGTGTCCGGTCGTTTAAGTGGTTCGCCGGGAAGTGTCAAGCGACCGCCATGAAGAAACGATAAGAATTTTCCTTTTTACCTAAAACTGTTGTTTTTTCAGGACTTTTGGGAACTGACCATTATCAACAGGATATCAGGCATCATTATTTTGAGTGAAATTCAATCGTCCGCACGCGCTGATTCAAAACTATATCAATGAAGTATGGCAAAGTGCGGCAATGAAGATGCGAACGAACGATCCGCCGAAGCCCCTGCGCGATGAAAATAGTTTCACCGATTAAGTTTTCCGGTAATTTTTCCGCTTGCACTTGCGACACGAATTGCATAAACGGCTCTCACAGTGACTGGTGAAACAGTCGGGCGATTAGCTCAGTTGGTAGAGCGCTTCGTTTACACCGAAGATGTCGGGAGTTCGAGTCTCTCATCGCCCACCATTCTATCCTATAGAAATCATCATAGAATTTCGTTTCTGCGATGTAAATTGTGTAACAATTATGTGTGAATCACATGTGTAGCAGATAAGAGCCTGCGCCCGTGGGTAACTCCATACTCCTCATTCTTGACAGCCGATTCCCCGCATGGTGATTGTGCCGTGGGCTAATATTCGACTTGGGGAGTTACCATGAAAAAGCTGTTTATTTTGGCCGCTGGGATGATGCTGGCTGGCTGCATTACTGATGCTGGAAAACTGGAAGATCGGATTGCCGCTCAAAGAGCGCCTTCACCGGCCATAAAGCAACTCATCATCAATGAGGCGCGGAATATCCTGCTCGATCCATATTCGGTCCGCGATGTCTCGATTTCATCCCTTATTCCGAATCTGAAAAGCTCCAATAATGATGGGTTCATATGCGTCCGCTTCAATGCAAAGAATAGCTATGGCGCTTATACGGGTCTAAAAACGGTCGGAACAAACGTCATTAGTGGGCGGCTACTTGGATATTTTACCAATCCAGCCATATGCGCATATCCTACCGTGAAGTGGCACCCCTTGCCGGAAGTTTCGCAACTGCGCAAACTGTGACAGGGGCAAATCAAAAAGCCCGCCTACATGACGGGCTTTAAGCTTTCTACCCGACTCTATGAGAACATTCCGTAAGTTGGCTGGCTCTCCATAGCTTCCAGTTGCTGTTCGCTTGTCGTCTGCTTCCGTCGCACGTTCTTTTTAAGCTGGCGCTCAAATTCAAGCATATCTGCCTCTTTAATGAGCTTCATAAACTCCTTGAATCTTTTCTCGCCTAAGCAGACGTGCAAGAATTTCGCCGCCTCACGCGCCGCATCAATCCGGTGCTTTTGATCTTCCTCGCCTTCGATATCTATTAATATAGGCTTGGCTCCGGTGCTGTGTTTTTGGGGTGCCGCGCCAGCCCTACAAGCCCGCCGTGGAAACCCGGCGGGCCGTTCTTCTTGTTTCACACACTATTTGACAGGGTGAGTGTTTATTCCCCCAACCCTACAAAGTTACCTAGTCAAATTGGTCGGGCGTAGTCACCAACTGTTGCTTCAAGCTCGGTTTTGTGACGCTCCTCCCCCTCTGTAACCTCCTCAGTTCCAGCCTGACCGCTAAACGACCATACACCGCCTTGGCGCTTAATCACCCGCTTTTTGCCTGGCGTTACAGAATACTCATCACTATCGAGTGTGCTCATTTTTGCCTGAACGTGCACAACTTTAGCTTTTCCCCGAACAATTTCCAACATACCGAGATTTTCACCGGTGTCGGGGTCACGTAACTCTTCTCCACCACCAAATATCAGAAACCGCGAGCCCAAAGTTATGCCGCTTTCTGATCCTCTGTTGATGACGATTTGATAATCATCCACCACCTTGATGACTTTCGGCAAACTTTTGTATTCTTCGTTCATTCGTCTAATCCCCTGAACAAGCCGGGCCTGATCAAAATCGCGTCCTTGCTGGTCTGATTAAGTTTTTCACCAACAGCTTCGATATCGTTATAAATTTCTTCATAACCCCGGATATGAATCTGAACCAGCTTATTTGTCTGAACGTTTACTACCTCTCCGGTGCACACAAGCCGCTCATATTCACCGTCTTTGACGTAAATCGCGGTCATGACACCCAAACTTAGCCATGGTGCACCATCGACTATAAGAAGTTTCTTGTCGTGAATCGCCTTAACAAGCGGCACCCCTAAAAAATCAGGAGTGTTTCGGCTCAGAATAATCCACAGAAGGTAGAGCAGTAATATCCAATAGACGCCATTAACAATAGCGAGATTGGAATAGCTTACCCGCCAATCTTCGCCCTGCCACCAGCCAATAACGGCAATTATCGCTGTCACTGTTGCAAGTATGGCAGCGAGCGCTCTAGCGTGACGAAGCACTGTCTTTCTGACAATTTCCAGATTCACCCCTAGGGCGTGTCTGCATTCAACGTAACCAGATCATAGCGCATGCGAGATGGACGAAGCCCATGAATGCGGTCAATGTTTTCTCGCATCGCAGCGCAATACGACGATAGCGTTTCAACTTGTTAAAAAAGCATTCAATCTAATGGCGTTCCTTGTACAGCCTCCAGTCGATTGTTGGGACACTGGAACGTGTTGGATTGGCCTTGGATCTGAGCCGTTGCCTTGAGATCGCTGGCAATGAAGGCCCTTAAGTGATCGGCATCATAGGCCGCATCAGCAATGACATGCCCCACACCCTCTAAGCCGGATAGAAGGCTTGAAGCTTGCGGACAGTCACCATAATGGCCGGGTGTTGGCTTTATTCGCAGCGGTAGGCCGATAGCATCGACAACAGCATGCAGCTTGGTCGTCAATCCCCCGCGCGAGCGACCGATGCAGGCAGCTTCAGCCCCCCTTTTGCGCCCGCCGCATCTGCGTGGACTTTCGATATGGTGCTGTCAATGAGGACATATTCAAAGTCCGGCGTATCAGCCAGGGCATGGAAAAGCCTTTCCCATACACCGGCGTGCGACCAGCGCCGAAAGCGGGCATGAACCGCTGTCCATTTGCCGAAGGTCGCAGGCAGATCGCGCCAGTGCGCTGCATTGGCAGCCATCCACAAGATGGCGTCGACAAATAATCGGTTATCAACGCCACTGCGGCCGGGCGTACCAACTCGCCCCGGAAGATATGCTTCGATCCGGTTCCATTGCTCATCTGTAAAGCTTCGTCTGCTCACGGCTGTTCTCCTTTAACAACCTTGAATCAGAATTTCGTACAAAAGGGAATCCTTGAATGCAGACAGGCCCTAAACCAACCTCGAATCGCTGTCCATTTTTACCCCGACGCGAAATTAATACCGCTGCAAGCTATAAGTATATCGGTCATGCTGGTGTATCGTCGAGACTTGTGGATAACTCGCCGGTATTGTTACAAAATATGGACCGTGACAATGGCACAAAATTTCTTTTCAGTTATTTCTAATAATAAAACAAAATCAGTAAGATAATAATGGTACGATGGGATATTTGACTTTTTGAGTCTCTCATCGCCCACTATTTACCCCCCCCCTTGGAATTGCCCCCCATCTACACCCCAAGGTTTTAGCCCATTTTGATATTATAAAATCGGCTTTCTGCATGGCGCTTATGTGGTTTTCCTGCCCAAGCATCTCCGCCCGCCTGCCCATCAATGAAAATACCTGTCAGCCGCTTTATGGCACATTGTTTTTTGGGGAACAGGCAAGGATTACGCTGCCTGTGCGAATTTTGCTCCCCACCACCCGTGCCAAATTAATTAATTCCACTATCACGCTGTAACCTTTATTGATTTTAGCTCTGAGCATGAAACGCGCATAATTTCGGAAGTTTGGCGCCACCCACACAGTGGCTCCTCTTTATTTGCCGTCACTGCCAAGGAGTACATAAACAGATGCAGCTTAAATCCATTCTTCTGGCACTCGGCATTGGTGCGGCGGGATTAACGCTCAGCGGTTGCGTATCGGAAAGCTATTACGGCACCAGCGGCGGATATTATGATCCCTATTATGTGCGCGGCGGCTATGTCGGCAGCGCCATCATCTATGATAGCGGGCGTTATCGCGCTCCTCGCCGTTACCACAGTTATCGCCATAATCATCGCCCGAACCGCCCAGATTATAACAGGCCTCACCGCCCGAACCGGCCCGATTACAATCGGCCAAATCGCCCGGACCGGCCCGGCAGGCCGGATCGGCCGCATGTGCGCCCCGGTGACGGCAGCTCCAGCGGCAGTGGCAATCACAGGCCAAGAATCCACGCCCCCGAACGCGGCCCGCGCTGATTCATAAAGACATGCTGCGAAGGGCTTCGCAGCATGTCTCGTCATTGCTTGATAAAATTCGGCTCGCCGCTTCAGGCTTTTGCGAGCGCCTGCTCCAGATCGGCGATGATATCGTCGGCATCTTCAATGCCGATGGAAAGGCGAACCACGTCCGGCCCGGCGCCTGCAGCCACTTTCTGCTCGTCACTCAACTGACGGTGCGTCGTTGAAGCCGGATGAATGACCAGCGAACGCGTATCGCCCAGATTGGCAAGCAGCGAGAAAAGTTCGAGACTATCCACGAACTTCACACCCGCTTCATAACCGCCCTTGATGCCGAAAGTGAAAACGGACCCCGCACCCTTCGGCGCATATTTCTGCTGCAAGGCATGATATTTGTCATGCGGCAGACCGGCATAATTGACCCAGGATACTTTTTCATGGCCATGCAGCCATGTGGCAACCTTCAGCGCATTGTCGCTATGGCGCTGCATACGCAGGGCAAGCGTTTCAACGCCGGTGAGAATCTGGAACGCATTGAAAGGCGAAATGGCAGGGCCGAAATCACGAAGCCCCAGCACACGGGCCGCAATGGCAAAGGAAATATTGCCAAAAGTCTTGTGCAGTTCCAGACCGGCATAATCCGGGCGCGGTTCGGTCAGAAGCGGATAATTGCCGGATTTGGCCCAGTCGAACGTGCCGCCATCGACCAGAATGCCGCCCATGGAATTGCCGTGCCCGCCGATAAATTTGGTCAGCGAATGGACCACGATATCCGCACCGTGCTCGATCGGACGCACCAGATAGGGTGAGGCAAGCGTATTGTCCACGATCAATGGCAGGCCATTGCGATGCGCGATTTCCGCAATGGCCTCGATATCCACCACGATGCCGCCCGGATTGGCGAAGCTTTCGATGAAGATGGCGCGTGTGCGCTCATCGATCTGTTTGGCAAAATCGGCCGGGTTCGTCGCATCGGCCCAGCGCACCTGCCAGTCGAAAGATTTGAACGACTGACCAAACTGATTGATCGAACCGCCATAAAGCTGGCGCGCGGCGATAAAATTATCACCCGGCTGCAACAACGTATGGAAGGCGAGAAACTGCGCGGCATGGCCGGAAGCCGTCGCGACCGCGGCCGTTCCGCCTTCAAGTGCTGCAATGCGCTCTTCGAGAACGGCGGTCGTCGGATTGGTGATGCGCGTATAGATATTGCCGAAGGCCTGAAGGCCGAACAGGGCCGCCGCATGGTCGGCATCCTCGAACACAAAGGATGTGGTTTGATAGATCGGCGTTGCACGGGCACCTGTCGCCGGATCTGGCTTTGCGCCGGCGTGAACAGCAAGCGTTTCAATTCCGGGCGAACGTTTTGACATTATTTCCTCCTGTGTCCCCAAGCCCCGATTTGAGCCCCACTCCGGGCCTAAATCCGGCCTGAACCTAGGCGTTGCCGCCAGGAAAGCAAAGGAGGATTTTTCGTCACATGCAGGAATCGCAAAAATTAAATCCGAAAGTGCTTATTGACTGATCGGGCAACGAATATGGTTGAAGCAGAGCTTGCAAGAATGCGCGCACTCCCTCTATTGCTTAATCAAATTGGGAGGAAGGCATGAATATCAATACCGCGCATCGCACAAATACC
Source organism: Brucella melitensis bv. 1 str. 16M (assembly GCF_000007125.1). Lineage (NCBI taxonomy): Bacteria > Pseudomonadati > Pseudomonadota > Alphaproteobacteria > Hyphomicrobiales > Brucellaceae > Brucella > Brucella melitensis. The sequence goes on from NC_003317.1 coordinate 1,213,085, forward strand.
AGCCCGTCATGACAATCGAAGATCTGCAGGCTTTCATGAAGCGCGAGTTTCCGCAGCTTGGTGAGGCTTTCGAGATCGTAACGGTGGATGAAGGCTCTGCCACAATGCGGCTTCATGCCGATGCGCAACATCTGCGCCCCGGCGGTACGGTTTCAGGCCCCTCGCTCTTCGCGCTTGCCGACGTTGCGGCCTATGCCGCGATTCTCGCCCATATCGGCCCGGTGGCTCTCGCCGTGACGACCAACCTCAATATCAACTTTCTGCGCAAACCCTCCCCCGGCACGGTGGAGGCCGTGGCGCATCTCCTGAAACTGGGCAAGCGCCTTGCGGTTCTCGATATCAGCCTGACCGATGGCGCAAATGGCGAGCTGGTGGCTCATGCAACGGCAACCTATTCGATTCCACCGCGATAAAAAGGCCAAAAAGATAAGGTATTATAATACCAAGTCTATAACATATTGATTTTGCTTATCTTTTAAAACAAGGTTCCGAATATAGGGCTTGACGATCACCTGGACATTGTGTATCGACCCGCCGGAAGCGAGTGAAAGGTAACTTTCGCCCGCCCGTTCGGGTTGGTCAAATCCAACACAAGCAACAAAAAAAGCCCCGATCGCAAGTCCGGGGATCAAGTCAAGGAAGACTTCAATGGCAACTTTCTCCCAGAAGCCGGCTGAAGTGGTTAAGAAGTGGGTGCTGATCGACGCCGAAGGTCTCGTCGTCGGCCGTCTCGCATCGCTCGTCGCCAATCGCCTGCGTGGCAAGCACAAGGCAACCTTCACCCCGCATGTTGACGATGGCGACAATGTCATCATCATCAATGCCGACAAGGTTGTTCTGACCGGCAAGAAATATACCGACAAGAAATACTACTGGCACACCGGCCATCCGGGCGGCATCAAGGAGCGTACCGCTCGCCAGATTCTCGAAGGCCGTTTCCCGGAACGCGTTCTTGAGAAGGCTATTGAGCGTATGATCCCGCGTGGTCCGCTCGGCCGTCGCCAGATGAAGAACCTGCGCGTTAATGCAGGCCCGAACCATCAGCACGAAGCTCAGCAGCCTGAAGTCCTCGACGTCGCAGCGCTGAACCGCAAGAACAAAGGGAATGCATAATCATGGCTGAGAGCATCAACTCGCTCGAAGAACTCGGCACTGTCGCCAAGACCGAAGCTGCCGCTCCGGTTGATGTCCAGAAGCTGGACGCACAGGGCCGCGCTTACGCCACCGGCAAGCGCAAGGATGCCGTTGCACGCGTATGGGTCAAGCCGGGCACCGGCAAGATCACCGTCAACGACAAGGAATTCGAGAAGTATTTCGCACGTCCGGTCCTGCAGATGATCCTGCAGCAGCCGATCGTTGCCTCGAATCGCGCCGGTCAGTTCGACATCGTTGCCACCGTTGCCGGTGGTGGTCTCTCCGGTCAGGCCGGTGCCGTTCGTCACGGCATTTCCAAGGCCCTCACCTACTACGAACCGGGCCTGCGCACGGTTCTCAAGAAGGGTGGCTTCCTGACCCGCGACAGCCGCGTCGTCGAACGTAAGAAGTATGGTAAGGCCAAGGCCCGCCGCAGCTTCCAGTTCTCGAAGCGTTAATCCTTATCGCTTTGGACTTACAGAAAAGCGGGCCTTCGGGTCCGCTTTTTTGCTATGTAATAGGAGACTCAAGCCAGCACGGAAGCGGCCATGCCTTCAAAGACCATCGACCATGCGATCACTGCCCGCAGCCTGACCAGTGCGGCCACCGACCCAACCCATGCGGGCGTCTTGTCCTTCATGCGGCGCACTTACTCCAAGTCGCTCAAAGGCGCGGAAGCAGTTGTCTGGGGCATTCCTTTCGATGCCGCCGTTTCCAACCGGCCCGGCGCACGCTTCGGCCCGCAGGCGATCCGGCGCGCCTCGGCGATCTTCGACAACGATCCGCAATATCCGTTCGAGCGTGATCTTTTCGAGAATCTCGCTGTCATCGATTATGGCGACTGCCTGCTCAACTATGGCAATCACACCAAGACACCCTCCACCATCGAGCGTGAAGCAGCAAAAATCCTGAAATCCGATGCATTTCTGCTGACGCTCGGCGGCGATCATTTCATCACATGGCCGCTTCTCAAGGCCCATACCGCAAAATACGGCCCCCTCGCTCTGGTGCAGTTCGATGCGCATCAGGATACATGGTTCGATGATGGCAGGCGGATCGACCACGGCTCCTTCGTGGCCCGCACGGCGCGCGACGGCATCATCGATCCCGACCTTTCGATCCAGATTGGCATCCGCACGCATGCGCCGGAAGATTGCGGCATCAGGATCATTTATGGCCACGAGGTCGAGGATATGCCAGCAGCGGCGATTGCCGATGCAATCCTGAAACGCACCAATGGCAGGAAAGCCTATCTGACCTTCGACATTGACTGTCTTGATCCGGCTTTTGCGCCGGGAACCGGCACGCCGGTTGCAGGCGGCCCCTCCTCGGCAAAGATGCTGTCTGTCCTGCGCAAGCTGACGGCTCTTGACTTCGTGGGCGCCGATGTAGTCGAGGTTGCACCGGCCTATGACCATGCCGATATAACAGCCATCGCGGGAGCGACGATCGCAATGTATTATCTGGGCCTTCTGGGCGAACGGAAAGAACGACGATGAAGCGTCGCGCTTGTTCATAGATTGATTCAAGCGGCTCGAAAACTGATTCCGAATATCGCCGTAACTTTCTGAATTCAAAGGCAAAACGCATGAAACCGAAAATCTTCATCGATGGCGAGCACGGCACAACCGGCCTGCAAATCCGCACCCGTCTGGCCGAGCGCGACGATCTTGAAGTGATCTCCATCCCGGAAGCCGAGCGGCGCAACAAGGATTTGCGCGCCGACTATCTGCGCGCTGCCGATATTGCGATCCTGTGCCTGCCGGATGATGCTTCAAAGGAAGCGGTTTCTCTGCTCGAAGGCCATAATTCCACCCGCATCATCGATACGTCTACCACCCATCGCGTGCACCCGGACTGGGCCTATGGCTTTGCCGAACTGGCAAAGGGCCAGCGCGAGCGGATCGCCGAAGCGCGTCTCGTTGCCAATCCCGGCTGTTATCCGACCGGCGCGATTGCGCTTGTCCGTCCGCTGCGCGATGCGGGGCTGCTGCCCGCCGATTATCCGGTAAGCGTCAATGCGGTTTCCGGCTATACGGGTGGCGGCAAGCAGCTCATCGCCCAGATGGAAGACAGAAATCACCCGGATTATCTGGCGGCAAACAACTTCCTCTATGGCCTTCCGCTCAAGCACAAGCATGTGCCTGAATTGCAATTGCATGGCCGTCTGGACCGCCGCCCGATCTTTTCGCCAAGCGTCGGGCGCTTCCCGCAGGGCATGATCGTACAGGTTCCGCTGTTCCTCAGCGAACTTGAGGGATCGCCGTCGCTTGCCAAGGTTCATGCCGTCCTGACGGAGCATTATGCCGGTCAGGATATTGTCGAGGTCGTGCCGCTTGAGGAAAGCGCAAAACTTCCACGTGTCGATGCGGAAGAGCTTGCTGGCAAGGACGGCATGAAGCTTTTCGTCTTTGGCACAGAAGATCACGGCCAGGTCAATCTGGTGGCGCTTCTCGACAATCTCGGCAAGGGCGCTTCAGGTGCGGCCGTCCAGAACATGAACCTCATGCTCGGCAAGTAAACCAAATACATGGTTTTAGCCCGGTTGCGCCAAAACGCAGCCGGGCCTTGCATTGGAGCGCGTTTTGATCTGATTGAATCAGATCGGCGCTCTAATCCTTTGTTTTGACGCGCATCTTTTCCGAAAACCGTTCACACTTTTCGGGATGCGCTCTATGCAGCATAGGCACCCTTGGTTGCGCGCCAGTGCGCCACCGCGAAAGCCAGAACCACCAGAGCAAAAAACTGGTGCGTCAGGCCCAGATGCAGCGGCGCACTCATCAAAAGCGTCGCAATGCCGATCATCGCCTGAATGAAAACGAGGCCGACCAGAACGATGGTGCGGCGCGCATGGGTGGTGCCCGGTGCATTTTTCCAGACCTGCACCGCGTGAAGAATGGCAAGCAGCAAAACCGTATAGGCAAACATGCGGTGCACGAATTGCACGGTCTTGGGATTCTCGAACAGGTTGCGCCACCACGGCGCCTGTGTGAACAGGTCTGACGGGATGATTGCGCCATCCATCAACGGCCAAGTGTTATAGGTCAATCCCGCGTGCAGCCCGGCCACCAGACCGCCCAGATAGATCTGCACCAGAACCGCAAACACGATCCAGCCGGCAAAACGCTGGATGGAACGCTCTGCCGGTCGCTCGCTGTAAGTGACCAACCCACGCGCGATATAGAAAACCGCGGTTATGATGACGCAGGCCGTGGTGAGGTGAATAGCGAGGCGGTACTGGCTGACGCTGGTAAGCTCGCTGAGGCCGGAAGCAACCATCCACCAGCCGATAGCGCCCTGCAACCCGCCAAGCGCGAGCAGACCCAGCATACGATATTTGAGCCCGCCCTTCAGGCGGCCCGTCAGCCAGAAAAAGCCCAGCGGAACGGCAACCAGAAAGCCCACGAATCGCGCCAACAGGCGATGCGCCCATTCCCACCAGAAAATATACTGGAACTCAGCAAGGGACATGCCCTTGTTGATCTGCTGATATTGGGGAATTTGCTGATATTTCTCAAATTCCTCCACCCATTCGGCATGGTTGAGCGGCGGAATGACACCATGGATCGGCTTCCATTCGGTGATCGAAAGGCCAGAGCCCGTCATGCGGGTGGCCCCGCCAACCATGACAATGGCAATCAGCACGGCAAAGACAGCATAGAGCCAGTAGCGCACAAGGCGGCGGTCACGATCATTCCGGGATGTTCCGTGCCCTTGCAGGCCGATGTGCTGTGCCGATGTTGCCGCCATTGCATTCACCCTTTTTCTTATCAAGCCGAGGATACATGCAGCATAGGGAACGCGGTTACAAGACAAGTTCACGCGACAAGCCGCCGCGTTTTAACCTTTCATCATCGTGGCTCACGAGCTAGTGGTCTGATTCCAACATTTGCATCCCTCGGTTCAAGCGTTGATCAAATGTTGGAATCACAAAGACCACTAGTAAGTATATGTATCTAGTGGATTTTTAGAATTTGACGTTTGAAACAGCATATGTAACAGCCGGGGTTCAAACGTCAAATTCAATCCACTAGAGCATTTCCAGTATTTCAAATAAAACGGGAAAAGCTCGACTGATGACTGGCGAAAAGGAAAAGCACCATGCCCGTTAGGCTGAAAAAACTGATCGGCACGTTTTTGCTGGTTGCATTGGTCATAATCTACGCGGTTCTGGCGACGATCATTGCTGTCGCGCATCTGGCCAATGCCAGCGCCTGGGCCCACCTTCTCTATTTCTTCGTGACCGGCATTCTGTGGGTTCTGCCCGCCATGGGAATCATCTGGTGGATGGCGCAGCCGCCGCGTAAAAAACAGAACTGACTGCGGCAAGCAAAAGCCGCTTTCCAGCCTGATTCAAGGAAACCGTTCAACCCATTGATTTGTCGGGTTATATATTTTCGGCCTCTCCCATCAGAATAATGACATCCTCAAAACCGTTCTGATCCAGATCAAGTGCAGAAATAGCCACGGCATTGTCATCAGGGTCCACGATGCTCATGATGATTGTGGCCGCGCCATCGGTGACCTGACGAATATGGACGGACGAGGATGGTCCGCATTCGATCAGAACGAAATCATAAATCGTTTCCAGCGCATCCAGAATGAGCGGCAGGCGATCGGCGGAACGCATGGCCAATACGGGATCGGCATTTCCCAGTGGAATGACGTGCGCCTGTGAAAACCGATCGCAGTGAATGACTTCCTTGAAACGGCGCTTGCCGGCAAGCAGGTCGGTAATTCCCGCGGGCTGATTGCCATCGAGCATGGCGGCGCTCACCGTGCCGAATGCCGTCATATCGATGAAGATGACCCGCTTTCCCCGATCGGCCAATTCCCGCAGCAATTTCACCGAGCCAGCGGAGGCTGGATCACCTTCCGGCGAAACCACGATGACCCGCCGGTGCCCCGCATCGATCAGGCGATTGGCAATCATGAAAACACCATTGGGATTGTGTGGCATCGGAGCAGCCTCTGTCGCGGCGGAAAACCCGTATATTCTACCCGCGTCGGTACTATCTTTCATTGCGCAATCACGTTCTTTACCAGCCATTAACCCTAATCAAACGATAACATTGACAACTGATATTCGCATTCAGGGGCAATTGCCGGTTCTGATTGCAACATCGAGACGCAATGCAGGCTGTAGCGACCGGAAAATACCGAGATCAATATGATGGCGACAACAATCCAAAGTAAGCGCAAAAGCCATATAATATTTCTGGCTCTCGGTTTTGCCGCAATGACACTTGCCGGATGCGCAAGCTATCGTCCGGCTCCACCTGCATTCCACGAAGCACTGAACCAGCCCTATCTGCTCGATGCAGGCGATCGTGTTCGCATTACGGTATTTGAACAGCCAAGCCTAAGCAATAATTACAGTGTCGATCAATCCGGCTATATCGCCTTTCCTCTGATCGGCAGCGTACCTGCGCGCGGAAAAACCTCCAAACAGTTGGAAAGCATCATCGCTTCCAAACTGCGCGGCGGCTATCTGCGCGACCCGGATGTCAGCGTTGAGGTTGATCGTTATCGTCCGATCTTCGTGATGGGTGAAGTTGGCGCAGCCGGTCAATATTCCTATGTGCCCGGCATGACCGTTCAGAAGGCAATTGCCGCAGCCGGCGGTTTCAGCCCCCGCGCCAATCAGGAAAATGTTGATATTACCCGCCAGTTCAACGGGGAGGTTCTTACAGGCCGTGTCTTGATTTCTTCGCCCATATTGCCGGGCGACACGCTTTATGTGCGCGAGCGTCTTTTCTAGAGCGGTTGATGGAAGACATAACTTCCCTTCTGCGTACCATCAGGAGATTGCAGCCGGACATTTTCCATGAACGCGCCTTCCGCGCCAGTCCGTTCGGCTCACTTATACGGGTTTTAAGGTATTGCGTAGCCCGTATCCATTCCCCGCGCGCCCCAAGTGGGGACCTGCCTTTCGACAGGAAGACACGCTGCGGCGTTTTCTTCCTGTCGATAAGCCCGGCATGATATAGAGATCTTATTTACCGTGACATATTTTCCAGAAGCTCCTGGACGCATGGTTTTCTTCCGCGCAGAGATTTCTTAGGGAACTGATTTTAGGTATAGTCCTGCAATTCGAGCAGCAGGGGCAAAATCGTGCAAGATACACAAGCGCGCTCTCCATCCGGTGGCGAAGCGGCAATTGCTGCCGCCAGCCAGGATTCCGGACCGCAGGAAAAGACCGGGCTCAGCGATATGGCACGCCAGATGGCGGCGCAATATCAGCGCGAAACGCTTTCTCCTGCCATGCTGAGCGGAATGATGCGGCTCGTCGAGCTCACACTTATCTTCGCCACCGGCATTTTAAGCTTTGCTTATTATGTCGGGCTCAACACCAATCTTAATTTCTATTATCCGCTAATCATCATTGCGGGCAGCGCCTTGTTCGTCATGCTCATGGAGTTGAATGGCGGCTATCAGCCTGGCGTCCTGCGCAGCGCCACCCGCAATCTGCGGCGCGTATTCGTCAACTGGGCGACGGTTCTGGGCGCGCTGGCGATTGCAGGCTTTCTCTTCAAAATTTCATCGCAGTTCTCGCGTGGGTGGTTCATCATCTGGGCCGTAAGCGCGTTCGGCGTTCTCGTCATCTCCCGCCTGTTTATCGCCTGGAAAATCCGGCGCTGGGCACGAAACGGAACCATGGAACGCCGCGCCATCATCGTCGGTGGCGGAACGAATGCGGAATCTCTTATCCGCTCGCTTGAACAGCAGCCGGATAACGACATCCGGATTTGCGGCATTTTTGATGATCATGACGACCGCCGCTCACCGCCCATCGTTGCCGTCTATCCGAAAATCGGAAATATCGACGATTTGATAGAATTTGCGCGCATTGCGCATATCGACCTGCTCATCATCTCCCTGCCGATCAGTGCCGAATTGCGCGTGCTTTCCCTGCTTAAAAAACTCTGGGTGCTGCCGGTGGATATCCGGCTTTCAGCACTCAACAATCATCTGCGCTTCCACCCCCGCGCCTATTCCTATGTCGGCTCGGTGCCGATGCTGGATATTTTCGACAAGCCAATCAACGACTGGGATTCCGTCGCCAAGCGGATTTTCGACATTGTTTTCAGCCTGCTCGGAATAATCCTCCTGTCGCCCATCATGCTGGCGACCGCCATTGCCATCAAGCTGGACAGCAAAGGCCCGGTAATCTTCAAGCAGAAGCGCCATGGCTTCAATAATGAGGTCATCAATGTCTGGAAGTTCCGCTCCATGTATGCGGACAAATGTGATCCGGCCGCAAAGCAAGTCACGACAAAGAACGATCCGCGCGTCACACGCGTCGGCCGTTTCATCCGCAAGACCTCCATCGATGAACTGCCCCAGTTTTTCAATGCACTCAGCGGAACGCTCTCGCTGGTCGGCCCCCGCCCCCATGCCGTGGCGGCCCATTCCCATAATGTGCTGTTCAATGAGGTCGTAGACGGCTATTTCGCGCGCCACCGCGTCAAACCCGGCGTCACCGGCTGGGCGCAGATCAATGGCTGGCGCGGTGAAATCGACAATGCGGAAAAAATCCGTATGCGAACCGAATATGATCTTTTCTACATCGAAAACTGGTCACTCTGGTTCGACCTCAAGATCCTGTTCCTGACGCCGATCCGGCTTCTGAACACGGAAAATGCTTATTGAACATTATCGCCCTGTTAGAGCCGTTTCGATCATAATCTTGTTTCCCCCCATTCCACTCCGGTCGGATTATGCTCGAACCTCCATGCCCCTGATTGTCGCGGCCAGACAGCAGTCAGGCGGTGCCGTTTATACATCTGTGCGCAATTTGCCAGTTTCTTGAATTTAGCCCTTGCGCGCCAAGTCTTTATAATCTAGGGCTTTCCCCGGCTCGGAGCGTAGCGCAGCCCGGTAGCGCACTTGACTGGGGGTCAAGGGGTCGTGGGTTCGAATCCCGCCGCTCCGACCATTTTCTTCCCCTTATTTCCCCAGATTGCCTGCCCCCCTTTTCACCAAATGAGCTTTAAAATGGCATGGATCTATCTGGTATTCGCAGGCATTCTTGAGGTTGTCTGGGCTTTTTTCATGAAAAAGTCCGAGGGTTTTTCCCTTCTCACACCCACGATCATAACTTTCGTGACCATGATGGGCAGTTTCCTGCTGCTTGCCATCGCAATGCGCAGCCTGCCGCTTGGCACCGCCTATGCTATATGGACCGGGATCGGCGCGGTGGGTGCATCCATCGTCGGTATATTCCTGCTTGGCGAAGCGGCAACCTTCTTCCGCGTGGCCAGCGTCGCGCTTATTCTTGCAGGCATTATCGGACTGAAACTGTCTTCCACATAAAATGCAAAAAGGGAGGCATCAGCCTCCCTTCATTCAATCTGCATAATATTCAGCGAACCTGATCCAGAAGCCGCTTGCATTCCAGAAGGTCAAAAAGGGCTTCCTGCAAAAGCGCACGATTATCCTTTGACGGACGCCTGCCATCCGCCCCGATCGGGCCATCTTCCTCACCCTTCAACAGCCCGAACAATTTGCGGGCCGGCTGCGGCGCCTTGATGCCGCTCGGCAAGGCCATTTCATTATCGGCGGCTTCCTCGGCGGCGCGTTTTTCCGCTGCGATCTGCTTCTGGCGCGTAATGGCCTCGATGGCCTGCACATCACCATTGCCCAATGCGATGATGAACTGTGCGTTGTTTTCGCGCAGAAGGCGCTGCACACCCTTGATCGTATAGCCCTGATCGTAAAGCAGATGGCGAATGCCCTTGAGAAGCTCGACATCAAGCGGGCGGTAATAACGACGCCCGCCCCCGCGCTTCATGGGCTTGATCTGGGTAAAGCGGGTTTCCCAAAAACGCAGCACATGCTGCGGCAGGTCGAGGTCCTCCGCAACTTCGCTGATCGTCCTGAATGCATCAGGGCTCTTGTCCATCATCTGCCCTTTCCAGTGGTTCCATTTCACCGACAGGCGCAACTTGCCAATTCAGATCGTTCAACCGGCTGCGCGCATCTCAGGCCTACAGCCAAAACCATGACGCCCAAGCACATCCAAACTCATACGACACGCTTTAGAGCGGTCCTATCTTAACAGAATCGCTGGAGCCGCTCTAACTCTTTGTTTTGTCGCATTTTCCAACGTATCGAAACGGGATTAACAAATTCCCGCGCTCTACCAATAAGCTTCACCGGGCAACATACGCCATCTTGAACCGATGACACCTGAACCAAGTGCTGTCTGAAAAGCTTTTTTCTTTTCAGAACCCAATGTCAACAAAAACGATTCGCTCACTTATTATTATATAATAATCACGGCTTTATAAGCACCTATTCAAGTTTGGGGACAATTCGGTTTGCTGCTTTCTAAAAATGCAAGCAAACAAAAAGGTGCCGCTGAAGAGCGGCACCCGAAAGCTTCATATTGAAAAAATATCTTGCGAAAATGCCGCCCGGAAAGGCGGCATTGAAACTTCACTTCGAGGTTTTACCCTGACGCTTCTGATGTTCCTGCAAAATGCGCTGCTTGAGAACATTAGACGCCTTGAACGTCATCACACGCCGCGGGAGGATCGGCACTTCCTCACCCGTCTTGGGGTTACGACCGATACGCTCGTTCTTGTCGCGAACCTGAAATGTCGCAAAAGACGACAATTTCACCGTTTCGCCATTGACGATAGCGTCACAGACTTCATCGAGTATCATCTCGACCAAAGCCGCCGATTCCGTTCTGGAAAGGCCTACCTTACGGTAAACAGCCTCTGCCAGATCAGCCCGCGTGACCGTTTTACCTCCCATGACCGAACCTGCCTGGTTAGCGTTTGAACAGATAATATCCTTACATGACAGGACGTTACACAAATAAAAGCATAATGGTCAAGCCACGAGTTCCCTTACGGGTTATCAATTTTATCGCTTACCAGCGCACAAGAACCGCGCCCCAGGTAAATCCGCCGCCCATGGCTTCCAAAAGAACGAGATCGCCCTTCTTGATGCGACCATCGGCAACAGCGGTGGCGAGGGCCAGTGGAACCGAGGCGGCAGAGGTGTTTCCGTGCCGGTCAACCGTGATGACGACCTTCTCTTCAGCGATGTGAAGCTTCTTTGCCGAAGCGTCGATGATTCGCTTGTTGGCCTGATGCGGCACGAACCAGTCGATATCCTCGGCCGTGAGGCCCGTTGCCTCGAAGGAAGCCTCGATCACATCGGTAATCATGCCGACGGCGTGCTTGAAGACCTCGCGGCCTTCCATACGCAGATGGCCCACCGTCTGCGTGGTGGACGGGCCGCCATCGACGTAGAGCTTTTCCTTATGATTGCCATCCGAGCGCAGATTGGCGGCGAGAATGCCGCGATCCGAAGTCAGGCCATGGCCTTCGGCTGCTTCGAGAACGATCGCGCCTGCACCATCACCAAAGAGAACGCAGGTGGTGCGGTCGGTCCAGTCGAGGATACGCGAGAAGGTTTCCGCACCGATGACCAGAACGCGCCTGGCCATGCCGCCGCGAATATAGAGATCAGCCGTGGTGATGGCATAGATGAAACCGCTGCAAACGGCCTGAAGGTCGAAAGCGAAGCCTCGGGTGATGCCAAGCTCGCGCTGGATTGCCACTGCACTGGCCGGAAAGGTATTGTTGGGCGTGGAGGTTGCCAGAAGGACCAGATCGATATCGGACGGCTGAAGCCCGGCATTCTCGATTGCCGCGCGCGCAGCAGCCGCTCCCAGCGAAACCGTCGTTTCGCCCTCGCCCGCAATGTGGCGTTCACGGATACCCGTGCGCTGCACGATCCACTCGTCCGAGGTTTCGACAATGCCTTCAAAGTCGGTATTCTTCATGACCCGTTTAGGCAATGCCGAACCGATACCCCGTACGACAGATCTTATCATCGTTTATTTCCTGTCCTCAAAAGCGACCGGAGCACAATATTTTCGCTTACACGGTCGAGAATTCTGGCCTTAGAGCATTTCCAGCAAAAATGTGAAACGGTTTTGCGTTGGATAATGCGACAAAACAAATAGTTAGAGCGGTTTCGGCCCTCATTGGAGCGCGTTTCGATCTGAATGACCAGACCTGCACTCCAAACTCTTCTCGTGGAAGCATAATCCTGGTCGTCCTCGTTTCACCCCGGTCGGATTATGCTTTCGACGAAACATGCGAATGACTGTGGTGGAAATGGGCGAGATCAGCCTCAATTTTCTCCAGCAGACGATTTCTTACCATGTCATAGCCCACTTCCACCGCCGAGCAGAAGCCCTCAGCATTGGCGCCGCCATGACTTTTAATCACAATCCCGCTCAAGCCAAGGAAAACCCCTCCATTGACCTTGTTCGGGTCCATCTTTTCACGAAGCCGGTCGAAAGCGCCCTTGGCAAACACATAGCCAATCTTGGCAAGCAGGGTGCGGCTCATCGCCTGGCGCAGCAGTTCTGCCATCTGGCGCGCAGTGCCTTCGGCGGTCTTGAGCGCAATATTGCCGGTGAAACCTTCCGTCACCACAGCGTCAACCGTGCCCTTGCCGATGTCATTGCCTTCCACGAAACCGGAATATTCAAGCCCGTCCAGCGGCGTATCGCGAAGGATCTGGCCTGCTTCCTTGATTTCGTCGAGGCCCTTGACCTCTTCCGTACCGACATTCAGCAGCCCGACGGTCGGCTTGCGCACCTCAAACAATGCGCGCGCCATACCCGCCCCCATGACCGCATAATCGACCAGCTGGCGAGCATCCGCACCGATGGTCGCGCCGATATCGAGCACAATGCTCTCACCGCGCAATGTCGGCCATATACCAGCAATTGCGGGGCGTTCGACATCCGACATCATGCGCAGGCAGAACTTGGACATCGCCATGAGCGCGCCGGTATTGCCCGCGGAAACACAAGCATCGGCATCGCCGGTCTTGACCGCTTCGATGGCCTGCCACATGGAGGATTTTCCACGACCGGCGCGCAAGGCCTGGCTCGGCTTGTCATCCATGCCGATGGCAACTTCGCTGGCGCGAAACTCCGAGGCTTCCTTCAGCTTCGGATAGCGCGCCAGAACAGGCTCCACCTGCGCGGGAAGACCGAAGAAAATAAAACGAATATCCGGGTGGCGTTCAAACGCCTTCGCTGCGCCGGGGATGACCACTTCGGGGCCGAAATCACCGCCCATGGCGTCAATCGAAATCTTGATCACTCTTGATTATTCCTGTGCGATCCTGTCCCTGCACGATTTTTTGCAGAAGACAGGTTTTCGGGGAAAATAGTGTTTTTGCGTTGCCGTACAACCAAATTCTGTCAACCCCACTGTGAATTACGGCTTTTTCTGCCATTCTGAAAGTTTCGCAAAGGGTGAAACGGGCTTCTCATCCCCATCACCATCACCGAAAATTTTTGGCTCGCTCTCTTCCGGCGGCCCCGGCTTGCGGGGATAGGGATCGATGGCCAGATCAAAAAATTCTTCGGCAACCGCACCGACATCAATCCTGTCACCGACGAAGGTTTCCGGGATATCCGCACCTTCCGCATCGAGCAGTATTTCGCCGCTTTCATCAAGCTCTATCCGCGCAAGACGGGAATTTTCCGGCACGAAGATAGTGTCGATCTCCTCGGCAATCGTGTTGGTCAAGGGTTCCAGCGTCACCACGCAGGCCTGCACAATCTCCGCATCGATGCGTCCGCGCACACGGATGCCGTCCTTTTTCCAGGGCGTCAGCAGAAATTCGGCAGAAAATGCGTTCACGGCATCAAGCTCATGCCCCCTGGCGAGCGCAGCGCGCTCTTTCTCATCGGTGCTGATTGTTACCGTCACGCCTTTTTGCGGCAGGTGCATAACCGGAACGGGATAGGTAAGCGCCGGTTTGTCAGTCATTCTTCCTGGCCTCTTTATCATCGACTAGAGCATTTCCAGCAAAAGTGTGAAACGATTTTGCGTTGGAAAATGCGATAAAACAAATAGTTAGAGCGGTTCCGTTAAAATGAGGACCGCGCTCATGGCGCAAGGTCCACCTGATCGACATCCATATAGGAAATGTCTCCAGCCGCCAAAGCCTCGTCTGAAATTTCCCGCAAACAATCACGGCATTGCAGGACATACGCGCCTAGATAGCAAGCATGGGGCCAGAATTCGAGGTCCGGGCGGATATTTCGTGTAAGCGCGGCAGCAAGGGCTTGCGCATCATTCGCATCCAGCGCCGCGCCATAGGCGCCAACGCGGCCATAAAACATGCGCGCAAGCTTCTTCATACGTTTTGGAACGCCCTGATCGCCGATCCCCAGCTCTCGGAGCGAATGATCCACATCCTTGAAGAATTCGTCGGCAATCTCCTGCGCAAGTGCGTTCAGTGCAGGATTTTCTCCCTTCATGCGGTGAAGGGCGAGAAAAATATGCAGCGAAAGCATTTCATAACGGCCAAGCGGTGTATCAGGCACCTGAAATTGTGCATAAAATCGTTTTTGCCGCGCCGCCGCCACGATCACTTCATAAACGCGAAGGACGATAGCCTCGTTTGCTTTCGATTTGCGGCGGAATAGTTGGAGAATCATGTCAGTACGACCGTTCCAGTTGCATAAACAAGCAAGGTGGTTTACCCAAGTTCTTCCGACGGCGAAAGTGCCGCGCTGATTTAGATTCTATGGAGAGGTCTTTGTTGCAGCGATTTTTCCCAGGTGCGCGCAAGCAGCGTGCTCTTCTCGCCGGCACGGCAATTCTCGTCTCAGTGGCCCTTGCCGGATGCACCACCGCATCCACGCTCAATCCGTCTGAAACGCTGACTGAGGGTTACGTGCTCGACCAGCAGGCACTCGATTCGGTGCCGGTCGGCTCCAGCCGTGAGCAGGTGCTTCTGGCGCTCGGCACGCCATCCACCACCGCGACCTTCGACAATGAAGTGTTTTATTACATTTCGCAGAAGCGTTACCGCGCGGCCCAGTTCATGAAGCCAAAGGTCATTGAACGCCAGATTCTTGCCATCTATTTCAACAAGGACGGCAAGGTGGAGCATATTGCCAATTACGGCCTGAAGGACGGCAAGCTGTTCGACTTCGTCTCGCGCACCACGCCGACCAGTGGCAAGGACCAGACGTTCCTCGGCCAGATCATCCAGGGCGTTTCCAAGGCGCCGACTTCTCTGCCATCGGCAGGCGGTTCATAAATCGGCCCGATGGAAATCAAGGAAAACCCGCCTTCACGGCGGGTTTTCTGTTTTATACACAAGAGAAAAGATCAGGCCATGTGGGCCAGCACGGCCAGCAGAAGAAGCGCCACGATATTGGTGATCTTGATGGCCGGGTTAACGGCAGGGCCTGCCGTATCCTTATAGGGATCCCCTACCGTATCGCCCGTGACGGAAGCCTTGTGCGCTTCCGAGCCCTTCATATGCTTTACTCCATCGGCATCGGTAAAACCATCCTCGAAGCTTTTCTTGGCATTATCCCATGCACCGCCGCCGGAGGTCATGGAAATCGCCACGAAAAGCCCATTGATGATAACGCCGAGAAGTGAAGCGCCAAGTGCGGCAAAGGCCGCAGCCTTCGAGCCGGAGATAAGCAACACGCCGAAATAGACGACAATCGGCGCCAGCACCGGCAGGAGTGAAGGGATAATCATTTCGCGGATGGCCGCCTTGGTCAGAAGATCGACCGCGCGCGCATAATCCGGGCGCTCCTTGCCCGTCATGATACCGGGCTTCTCACGGAACTGGCGGCGCACTTCCTGCACCACCGCGCCGCCTGCCCGGCCCACAGCCGTCATGGCCATGCCGCCAAAAAGATAGGGGATCAGGCCGCCGAAGATCAGCCCCGCAACCACATAAGGGTTGGAGAGATCGAAGGAGACAGGCCCCATATCGGCAAAATACGGATAGATTTGCCCATTGGCGGCAAAATAGGCCAGATCGTTGGAATAGGCCGCGAAAAGCACCAGCGCGCCGAGACCGGCCGAACCGATGGCATAGCCCTTGGTGACGGCCTTTGTGGTGTTGCCAACGGCATCGAGCGCATCGGTGGCCTTACGCACCTCAGGGTCGAGCCCGGCCATTTCGGCAATGCCGCCCGCATTGTCCGTAACCGGCCCGAACGCATCGAGCGCCACGATCATGCCCGCAATGCCGAGCATGGCCGTAACGGCAATGGCCGTGCCGAACAGGCCCGCAAGCTGGTAAGTCGAGATGATGCCACCAACAATCACGATGGCAGGCAGGGCGGTGGATTCAAGCGAAACCGCAAGCCCCTGAATGACATTGGTGCCGTGGCCCGTCACCGAGGCTTGCGCGATGGAATTGACCGGACGTTTGTTGGTGCCGGTATAATATTCGGTAATCACCACGATCAGGCCGGTCACAATCAGGCCGATCAGTCCGCAGACGAAAAGATTGGTGCCAGTGATGCTCTTGCCAGCCACGGTTCCGATCTCGCCCCATCCGACGGTCAGCGTATTGGCAACGCCAAGCCCGACGATGGAAAGCAGCCCCGTTGCAATCAGCCCCTTGTAGAGCGCGCCCATAATGGAGCCGTTCACGCCAAGCTTGACGAAGAAGGTACCCGCTATCGAGGTTATCACGCACGCACCGCAGATCATCAGCGGATAGAGCATCACATTGGTCAGCGCGTCGGAACCGTGGAAGAAGATCGCTCCCAGAACCATCGTCGCAACCACGGTGACGGCATAGGTCTCGAACAGGTCGGCAGCCATGCCAGCGCAATCGCCTACATTGTCGCCCACATTGTCCGCAATGGTTGCGGGATTGCGCGGATCGTCCTCCGGAATTCCTGCTTCCACCTTGCCGACGAGATCGCCGCCCACATCGGCACCCTTGGTGAAGATGCCGCCGCCAAGACGGGCGAAAATGGAGATCAGCGAAGCGCCAAAGCCGAGCGATACGAGCGAGTCGATCACGGTGCGGTCGGCGGGCGCATAACCCAGCCAGACGGTCAGCACGAAATAATAGACCGAGACGCCAAGCAGCGCCAGGCCAGCCACCAGAAGCCCGGTGATGGCGCCAGACTTGAAAGCCAGCTCCAGCCCGCCTGCAAGGCTCAGAGACGCTGCCTGCGCGGTGCGCACATTGGCGCGAACCGAAACATGCATTCCGATGAAACCTGTGACACCCGACAGAACCGCGCCAATCAGGAAGCCCATTGCGGCATTGAGCGACAACAGATACCAGGCCAGCAGGAAGACCACGATGCCCACGATGGCAATCGTTGAATATTGTCGTGTGAGATAGGCTGACGCACCCTCGCGGATGGCTTCAGCAATTTCCTGCATACGCTGCGTTCCCTGATCGGCCGCAAGGACCGAGCGGATCGCCCAGATGGCGAAAAGAACGGAAAGCACACCGCAAGCAATGACGAGAACCAAGACTGCCATTCCCATTTGCATAAAGGCCAACTCCCATTGAGCGCATTCCGAAAAGTGTGAAACGGTTTTCGGGAAAAATGCGCGGCCAACCAGACAATCGGAGCGCCGACCCGGTGCAAACAGACCGAAACGCGCTCCATAGTTTGCGCCGGCTGCCGCCAGACCGCGAGCCGCGATTGTCGGCAGGCACATGCGCAGGACAGGCCCGAAACCCCCTCCCCGGACCCGACTGAGCGGCATGGAAGCGCCTGAAGCCGAACAAGAGATACCGGGCTTCAACGGTATATTTATTGGGGAACTTACGCCTTGGAATCAATCAATTGGCGCGATTCCCTGCATTTCAGCATTCTCAATGCCGCTTGACCAACATGCGAAACAATTTCACAAACGTCAAGCTGTTCTTTGCTGCCCGCAAAGAAAGAAGGGCCGCGATTTCTCGCAGCCCTTGCAACCTGTTATGATGCCCGCAGATCAGCTCTTATGCCGCGGTTTGGCCCCGCGGCTTTCGCCGCGAATGACCAAGGCAAGCCGATCCAGCACGGCATTGACCAGCTTCGGTTCGTCTTCCGTATAGAAGGCCTTGGCGATATCGACATATTCCGAAACGATTACCGCCGTTGGCACATCCTTGCGCGCCTTCAATTCCCATGCACCGGCGCGCAAAATGGCTCGCAGCGTCGAATCGAGGCGCGACAGCGGCCAGTCTTCCGTCAAAGCCTGATGGATCATCGGATCGAGCTTCAACTGGTCTTCGACCACGCCCGCCACAATGGCGCGGAACCATTGCGGATCGGCATCGAGATATTGGGTGCCGTCCACTTCCTTGCCGAGCCGGAAGGCTTCGTATTCGGCCACGACTTCCATAACACCCGTACCGGCAACATCCATCTGAAAGAGCGCCTGCACGGCGGCAAGGCGCGCAACACCACGCTTGTTCGCAGTTCGCTGCAGATTGGGAGTCGGACGGCCTTCAGGGATAGAATTCATAACGATCAGGCTCCGAATTTTTTGCGCAGGCCGATCATAGTCAATGCGGCACGGGCTGCAAAGCCACCCTTGTCCTTGTCTTCGCGGCGGGCGCGCACCCATGCCTGCTCTTCATTCTCGACCGTTAGAATGCCGTTGCCGATGGCAATGCTTTCCTCGACCGAAAGATCGGTAAGCGCGCGGCAGGATTCATTGGACACGATGTCGAAATGATAGGTCTCGCCGCGAATAACAGTGCCAAGCGCGACAAAGCCGTCATATTCCGTGCCGCCATTATCCGCGCCGTCGAGGGCGAAGGAAATCGTTGCCGGAATTTCCAGTGCGCCTGGAACCGTCACGACGTCGTAGGTTGCCCCTGCCTCATCCAAGGCTGCCTTTGCGCCATCGAGAAGCGCGTCGGCCAGATCATCGTAGAAACGCGCTTCGACAATAAGCAAATGCGGCGCATCGGCCTCGTGCTTGGACATGAGAAACTCCATGAGAAAATCGCGGATCGCAAGGGCTGCGGTCAACGCTTAAAATAGGGAAATGCTGTTACAGCTTCATTCGTAGGCTCTAAGCCTATTTCTGATATTGCGCAAGCCTTGCCGCATAACGCGCGAGCTGGTCGATCTCGATATTGACCTTGTCGCCCGCTTTGCGCTCGCCCCATGTGGTGACTTCCAGCGAATGGCGGATCAGGAGTACATCGAACTCGTTTGCGTTGACGCCATTGACCGTGAGCGAAGTTCCGTCAAGCGCGACAGACCCCTTCTGCGCGATGAAAGGCGCCAGTTCTTCCGGCGCGCGCAGGGTGAAGCGCACGGCGTCGCCCTCATCCTTGCGCTCGACGATTTCGGCCTGTCCGTCAACATGGCCGAAAACAAGATGACCACCCATTTCATCGCCAAGTTTCAGCGAACGTTCCAGATTGATCTTCCTGCCGCTTTGCCAACTGGAGATTGTGGTCAGCCGCAGCGCCTCTTCCCATGCCTCCACCTCGAACCAGCGGGCATTGCTGCCCTTTTCCGGCAGCGCAACAACCGTGAGGCATACGCCGGAACAGGCGATCGATGCGCCAAGCTCGATCGTTTCAGGATCGTAGGCGGTTTCAATCCGCAAAAGGACGCCTTCATTCAACGGCTTGACCCGGTCAACCTTGCCGATATCGGTGATTATGCCTGTAAACATCACGTGTTCCTTACATATTCCGCACAGGCATCATCTGCGTAACGCATCCGCCTCAGAATTTTGAATTCGCTTGTGATATGGGTTTCCAGTCCCTCAACGGCAACCCCATCCGCCGCGCCGATCACCAATGGCGAACGGAAGATGATCAGCCGGTCCACGAGTTTTTCATCCAGAAAGCTTTTGGCGACGCCCGCCCCGCCCTCAACGAGAACAGAAGCAATGCCCTGCGCGGCAAGATCATCCAGCAATTCCGGCAGGGCGATGCGGCCATCATGCGTCTCGGTTGCAAGGATACGGCAGCCCGCAGCACCCAGCGCGGCGCGGCGCTCGTCAGGGGCTTCCTCCCCGCAGGCAACCCACAGGGGCTGCGTATCGGCAGAGCGCACCAGCCTTGAGGAAAGCGGCAGACGCAACCCGCCATCCAGCACGACACGAACGGGCGAACGCTGTTCCAGCCCCGGCAGACGGCAATTCAAAACCGGATCATCGGCAAGGGCTGTTTCGATACCGATCAGGATAATATCGGCCTGTGCGCGCAGAATATGTGACTGCGCGCGCGAAACTGGGCCGGTGATAGCCACCTGCCCCGCACCTTTCCGGCCGATCATGCCATCGGCAGAAAGCGCAAGTTTCAGAATCACTTCCGGGCGTTTCCTCGCAGATCGATTCAGATAGCCCGCAAGGTCGTCGGCAGCCTGTTCGGACAAAATGCCCGGCACGACTTCAATGCCCGCTTCGCGCAGAATGGCAAAGCCTTTTCCGCTGACACGCTCGTCCGGATCGGTTGCGGCAACCACGACACGCGCGACGCCCGAGCGCACCAGCGCCTCCGCGCAAGGCGGTGTGCGCCCATGATGCGCGCAGGGCTCCAGCGTCACATAGGCCGTCGCCCCTCGCGCCGCCTCACCCACTTCAGCCAAAGCCTGCGGCTCGGCATGGGGCCTGCCGCCCAATGCCGTCACGCCGCGCCCGACAATGACACCGTCCTTGACGATAATCGTGCCGACCGAAGGATTGGTGCCAGTCAGCCCCTTGTGACGGCGCGCATAACGGATCGTCGCTTCCATGAAGCGCAGATCATTCAATGTCGCTTTTGAACGCGGAAATTCGCTGGCGCCCATTCTACGTTTCCAGATTATCGCCGGTCTCGGAAACCGTCAGCTCATCGATGACATTGTGGAAATCCACCGCCTTGCTGAAATTGCGATAAACGGAAGCGAAGCGGATATAGGCAATATCGTCAATGCCTTTCAGCGCATCCATGGCCAGCCGCCCGATTTCGTCGGAGGTTACCTCCGCCTCGCCGGCACTTTCAAGCTGGCGCACGATGCCGGAAATGGCGCGTTCCACCCTTTCACTGTCAACATCGCGCTTTCGCAGCGCCACTTCGATGGACCGCGTGAGCTTGTCGCGGTCGAAGGGAACGCGGCGCCCGCTTTTCTTCACGACCATGAGGTCGCGCAATTGTACGCGCTCGAATGTCGTGAAACGCCCGCCGCAGACCGAACAGACGCGGCGCCTGCGAATAACAGCGCCGTCTTCCGCCGGGCGGGAATCCTTCACTTGCGTATCTTCAGACTGGCAATAGGGACAACGCATCGAACTCTTTCAATTTCAATATTGGCAATTTCAATATTGGCAATCTCAATATCGGCGACTTCAACACTGGCGACGGGCTGCTCATATGTGGGATCGCCCCCGATACAAACGCAAGAGCCTTATTCCCGCAACCGATTCCCGGCGATCATAACCTATAAGCGGCATTCCACCTACCGGATGCGACAATCACAAAGCGGTGTAAAAAACCCCGCCCAACAGCGTTGAACGGGGTTTCATCGGTATTACGAAAGCGGACTTATCCCTGATAGCCGTACATCGGGAAACGGCCGGTCAGGGCGATGACCTTTTCCTTCACGGCCTGTTCGACAGCCGCATTGCCTTCGTCGGAATTGGCGACCTTCAAACCGTCGAGAACCTCGGCGATCAGCGAACCGATTTCCTTGAATTCCGCAACGCCGAAGCCGCGCGTGGTGCCGGCAGGCGTGCCAAGACGGACGCCGGAGGCCACAAACGGCTTTTCAGGGTCGAAGGGAATGCCGTTCTTGTTGCAGGTGATGTTGGCGCGTCCGAGAGCGGCTTCCGCCCGCTTGCCGGTTGCGTTCTTCGGGCGCAGATCGACCAGCATGAGATGGTTGTCGGTGCCGCCCGAAACAATGTCGAGGCCGTGCGACTTCAATTCCTCGGCAAGCGCACGGGCGTTATCCACCACATTCTTCGCATAGAGCTTGAACTCAGGCTTCAACGCCTCGGCAAAGGCAACAGCCTTACCGGCGATGACATGCATCAGCGGGCCGCCCTGAAGGCCGGGGAAGACAGCCGAATTGATCTTCTTGGCAATATCGGCATCATTGGTGAGGATCATGCCGCCGCGCGGACCGCGAAGCGATTTGTGCGTTGTCGTGGTGCAGACATGGGCATGGGGAACCGGCGACGGATGCTGACCGCCAGCCACGAGACCGGCAATATGCGCCATATCGACCATGAGACAAGCGCCCACTTCATCGGCGATCTCGCGGAAACGCTTCCAGTCCCAGATACGCGAATAGGCCGTCCGCCTGCAAGGATAAGCTTGGGCTTGTTTTCGCGTGCGAGGCGGGCGACTTCGTCCATGTCGAGCAGATGATCGTCCTTGCGCACGCCGTAGGACACGACATTGAACCACTTGCCGGACATATTGACCGGCGAACCGTGGGTCAGGTGGCCACCTGAATTAAGGTCGAGGCCCATGAAGGTATCGCCTGGCTGAAGCAGCGCGAGGAAAACCGCCTGATTCATCTGGCTGCCGGAATTCGGCTGAACATTGGCGAATTCGGCACCGAAAAGCTTCTTGGCGCGTTCGATCGCCAGTTCTTCCACGACATCGACATACTGGCAGCCGCCATAATAGCGCTTGCCCGGATAGCCTTCGGCATATTTGTTGGTGAGGATGGAACCCTGTGCTTCCAGAACAGCGCGCGAAACGATGTTTTCCGAAGCGATCAGCTCGATTTCATGGCGCTGGCGACCAAGTTCGTTGCGGATTGCACCGAAAATCTCGGGATCGATGTCCTCGAGGCTTGCATTGAAGAAAACGTCCGAAGACGCTTTCGTGGCGGCGTTGGCTTGAGACATGTTTCACACCCTCCGGGTTAGGGCATTTCCAGCAAAAGTGCGAAGCGGTTTTGCGTGGGACAATGCGACATGGATGAGGCGCATTATCACACTTGAGTAGGCAAGGCCAATGGCCGCAAAGCGAAAAGCATGTTCCAAAATGCGGCAAACCGATTTGATAAATGCCGCACAAGCAAAAAGCCGCCCGGCATGGCATCCGGGCGGCTTGCAACAGGTGGTTTTTGACGCAATCAGGTGTCCGTGCCAAGCGCCAGTTCGGTTGAGCCATCCATCTTGTAGATATCATCGCGGAACTGCACCACACCGTCACCCGTGGACCAGGCACTGATATAGACGAAGTGCAGCGGAACCGGATCGGCAAGCTGGATCGGCGTATTGACGCCCGACTTGATCGTGGCTTCAATGTTCTGGCGGTCCCAGCCCGGCGTATTCTTGAGCAGCCAGACGTCGAGATCGCGCACATTCTGCACGCGCACACAGCCCGATGAGTCGAAACGCATGAGCTTGTTGAAATAGCTCTTCTGCGGCGTATCGTGCATATAGACCGCATAAGGATTGTGGAAGTTGATCTTGGTCGAGGACATGGCGTTGATCTTGCCCGGGTCCTGACGGAACATCAGCTTCACCGCATCGTCGGTGTTCCAGTCCACGCTTTCCGGCGGAACTTCCTGACCCGACTGGTCGTAAAGACGGATCTTGTTCTTCGTCAGATATTCCGGATCCTTGCGCATCAGCGGAATGATGTCCTTCTGGATGATCGACTTTGGCGCGGTCCAGTAAGGATTGAGAATGACTTCGTGAATCTTGGAATTGAGGAGCGGCGTCTGGCGGTCGATCTTGCCCACAACGGCCGTGTGACGCTGAATGACGCTGCCACCTTCAACAGCCTCGATGCGGGCTGCGGGAATGTTGACCATGACGAAGCGCTGCTCCTGCATGGTATCGTTGGCCAAAGGCGCAAGGCGCTGCAAATTGGTTTGAAGCTGGCCGAGACGCGTATTCACGTCCACATTCATGGCCGCATAGGTGAACTGTCCCATGACACCATCCGCCGGCAGGCCGTGACGAGCCTGAAAACGCTTGAGCGCCGCATCGACATAGGTGTCGAAAGCTGTGGAAAGACCGGCTTCCTGCGGCAGATCGCCGGAAATCATCAGACGCTTGCGCAGATATTGCACCGCCGGGTCGTTAACGCCAATCTGGAGCCTTGCATTGCCCGGCACCAAGGGCCAGCCGCCGCGACTTGCAATATCGGTATATTGCACAATTGCATTCTGGATATCGGCGACCGTCTGCGGGCTCAGGACCGGCTGGTTCGTGGCAACGCGCCGCCCGCCCGTCGCACGGGCATCAAACTGGTCGTCCCAATTGCCACGACGCGGCGAGGAAATGACGTCGCTCAGAACCTGTTGAGCATAGGCCGAAGAAACCATGGCGGAGACAGCCACGGAAAGCCCGGCTGTTGCCGCACTGCGCAGAAAGCGGCGGCGGTCGGCCCTGAAAGCATTGGCTGATCTGTCGGTCTTGGTCATTTGATTAACGTCCCAAAAGGCTAACCGCTCTTGCGGCAATCTTTCCAGAGAATATCAGGAACAGGTCATAAAGGCGATCCCGGACCGCAAATCTGCGAACCTGCCTCCCCGTATTTGCGTTCTACGTTTCCGTTTTGCGTTTCCAGGGGCCTGTTTCTGAAGGTGGCACTTTCTTGCCCGTGCCATTGCAAAATGCTTATCTCGGCTTTTATGGCTTAATCATGTCGCCCGGCCCGGTTTTCAAGCCGGGCGCGCCAAGATTGGAAGATCAGTGAATGCTCCTGCCCTGAAAGCAGGCCCGCTGTGACAGTTCTGCAACAAACTTGCAGGTCAATTACGGGTGCAGAAAGCCGTTCGGGTTTTACAGGCGGTAAGCGATGGAGTCGTTCCAGAAGCGATCAAGACGCTGCAACGACTTGTTCATCGCCATAAATTCTTCAACCTGAATGTCGCCCACCTGTTCGATCGAGGTGATATGGCGCTCGTAAAGCGAGGCGACCTGATTGGCGATTTCATTGCCCTTGTCGGTCAGGCTGACGCGCACCGAGCGGCGGTCCACGCGGGAACGCTGATGGTGGATGAAGCCCATTTCAACCAGCTTCTTGAGATTATAAGAAACATTCGAGCCAAGATAGTAACCACGCGAGCGCAGTTCACCGGCGGTCAATTCCGAATTGCCGATATTGAAGAGAAGAAGCGCCTGCGTGGCGTTGATGTCGCTTCGGCCATTGCGGTCGAACTCATCCTTCACCACGTCGAGCAGGCGGCGATGCAGGCGCTCGACAAGCTGGAGAGCCTCCAGATAAAGGCTGCGAAGCGCGGTTTGCGGTGCCATGAACGGAGCGGATGCATCCATCTTGCGCTGGGTATTGGTCATTTCTTTTGCCTCTCTGCCGGAGCCGCATTTCGTGAAACCACGATGCAGCTCTCTTCCTGTTTTATGCGGTGGTTTGTTTCTCACCGTCTGTTGAGAGGAATTTAGGGGAGATGCATAAAATTCGACTTAAAAGTCAGCCTTAACAGTAACTTACCGGCGAGAATGCGCATTCAGGCTTAATGTTTGCTTACCGGCAAGCGGGTTCGCCCCGCATTGCTGGAAGGCGTCATACACGCGAAAAGCCCCGTTTTGCGGGCGGTTGGCACCGCTGCCGGATTAAACTTTCTTCATTTGAGAATGCGGCAAACATATCGTCAAAGCGGCAGGCTCGCACGCGCCTGCCGCCGCTTTTCGAGAAACAAAAGCACGCGAAAGACGATATAAACGAGAATACAAAGCACATCAAACGCGACGGTGATGGGCCTGTATTCAAAATGCCGCGCAAAGACGGAATAGATCGCTATCTCGCCCATTGCTGCGACAAACCACAAGACAGGCCCCCAGGGCGCGCGCATCCACAGCCCCGTCGAGGCAACAGGCATCAACACCGCCAGCGCCACAACTGCTGTTTGCCAAAGCCCCGGCATCAGGTCGAAGCGCCATAAAAGGCCGGGGTGAATGCCGATCAGGCGGATCCAATAGAACACGCCGCTTGCCAGCGCCGCCAGTGCGAGGAGCCGCATGAACCATGTGAAGGCCCATTCGGTTCCGCTGGGTTGAATGTGCTGGCACAGCTCGTTCATATGCATCAGCCGCTCCTCATCACAATGTCAGTTCCCTGTCACCCAGATTGGCGAAATAGGCATTAACCTGTTCAGGCTTGACCTCTTCCAGCGTCGCCGGTTTCCAGGCGGGGGCGCCGTCCTTGTCGATCAGAAGCGCACGAACGCCTTCATAGAAATCCTGTGCTTCCAGCATCCGGCTTGTGATGCGATATTCCATGCGCATACAGTCATCGAGGCCAAGCGGGCGGCCATCGGCAAGCTGGCGGAACGTAACCGCGAGGCTGGTCGGCGAGCGCGTAGCCATAACCGTCAATATGTCCCTGGCGGATTTGTTGCCCGCCTCGGCGGCCCGTTCCAGCGCCTCGATACAATCGGCCAGCGTGGCGCCGGAAAAACATTCGGCCACAAGCTGGCGTATTTCGACAGAGGTTTCAAAATCCGGGTACTGGCTGCGGGTAAGCGCGGCGTCGATATCGCCAGTGGCGATGATATCGTCGCGCACATCCTCCAGATCGCTTGCCGCAACGGCATGGGTTGCGATGCCGCTTTGCAGGCAATCGCCCCAGCGGATGCGGTTGCCTGTCAAGGCGAGATAATAGCCGAAATTATCATGCAGATGCGGCAGGAAAGCGCTGCCGCCCACATCCGGGAAAAAACCGATACCTGTTTCCGGCATGGCGAACATGGTGTTCTCGGTCACGATGCGATGCGATCCATGCACGGAAATGCCTGCGCCGCCGCCCATCACGATGCCATTGATGAGCGAGACATAGGGTTTTGGAAAACGACCGATCCGTGCATTGAGCCGATATTCGTCATGAAAGAATTCATAGGCGGGCGTGCCGGCCTGTCCGGCCTTGAAGGCTGCGACCACATCGCCGCCGGCGCAGAAAGCCCGCCCCTCACCTTCGAGAATCACACAAGCCACTTCCGGGTCATCTTCCCAGGCCTGCAAGGCGCGATCGAGCGCCAGAATCATATTATGCGTCAGCGCATTGAGTGCTGCGGTCCGTGTAAGCTTCACAAGTCCCGCTTTACCCTTGCGTTCAAAGCCAATCTCGCTACCACCGCCGAAGTCAATCTGCATATCTTTTCTCCCGTTCCTACAAATGGGTAGAAAGTGAGACGCCCCGCGTCAATCCTGCACAGGTCAATGTTCTTGGTTTCATCGCTTTTCCCATGATAAACGGATGCCCATCCGATGCCAGCCTTGGGGCTTCACATTCCAAGGCGTCACTTCTCGGGAACAGTTCCATGACCGATCGTCAGTCCAAATATCTGCCAGCCAATATCAGCCAGCACGTCGATGACGTAACGGGCAGCCGCCGCCTGCGCCGCATGCGCAAGGCCGACTGGTCGCGCAGGCTGGTGCAGGAAAACCACCTGACGGTGAACGACCTCATTCTTTCCTTCTTCCTGACCTATGGCTCCGGCGTGACCGAGCCGGTGGAAGCAATGCCCGGCGTGGAACGTTATTCGGTGGATATGGCCGTGCGCATGGCTGAAAAAGCCGCCAGGCTTGGCATTCCAGCCATCGCCCCCTTCCCGCGCGAAAAGCCGGAAGTGAAAACCGACGACGGCTCCTTCGTCGCAAACCCGGATAACCTCATCAACCGTGCGGTACGCGCCATCAAGAAAGAAGTGCCGGAAATCGGCATCATCACCGATGCCGCGCTGGACCCCTTCACCACACATGGCCATGACGGCATTTTGCGCGACGGAGAAATTCTCAACGACGAATCGGTCGCCATGGTGGTGCGCGGCGCGCTTTCCCAGGCCGAGGCCGGTGCAGACATCATCGCCCCGTCCGACATGATGGATGGCCGTGTGGGCGCTGTCCGCCAGGCACTGGACGAGCACGGCTTCAGCCATGTGCCGATCATGTCCTATGCGACCAAGTTTGCCTCTGCCTTTTACGGCCCCTATCGCGGCGCCATCGGCACGCAAGGCCTGCTGAAAGGCGACAAGAAAACCTATTACATCGATCCGGCCAACCCTGAAGAAGCTGTTCGCGAAGCCGAACAGGACATTGCCGAGGGCGCCGACATGCTGATGGTGAAACCGGGCCTGCCCTATCTCGATATCATCCACCGTCTGAAGGACGAATTCCGCCTGCCGACCTTCGCCTATCAGGTATCCGGCGAATATGCGATGATAAAGGCTGCCGGGATCAATGGCTGGATCGACGAGGAAAAGGTGATGATGGAAAGCCTGCTCGCCTTCAAGCGCGCAGGCTGTGACGGAATTCTGACCTATTTCGCAATGGAAGTGGCTGAAAAGCTCAAGGCCTGATCGGGCTATTCCATTTCGGCACGTTAAACCCGTTTCCTTGAAATAGCCGGTTTCCGTTACCATGTTGGGCGTTGTTGCGCTAAGATTGCGGAACAGCGCCGGTTCTCATTGCCCGGCCGCTTCCTTGGAAACGACTGGAAGGAACGATGTCCGACCATATTCTACACGGTGAAATCGTGGGTCCGCGTTATGAAAGCCGCTCATTCTTTGAAGGTGTGCGAACGCGCCGTATCATGGCCTTCCTCATCGATTATCTGATTGTCTTTCTGCTCTGCATTCCTGTGGCAATCGTGATCGCCATTCTTGGCATCATCACATTCAGCCTCGGCTGGATGCTTTATGGTATCATGTTTCCAATGGTGGCGCTGTTCTATGTTGCGCACACGCTGGGCGGACCACAGCAGGCTACAAAGGGCATGCAGATGATGAACATCAAGCTCGTAAGGCTTGAAGGCGGCACGGTCGATCCCGTGCTTGCAATCGTTCATACGGTGCTGTTCTGGGGCCTGAATGTCGTCCTGACGCCGCTGATCCTGCTTGCAACGCTGGTTCTCGACCGCAAGCGCACCGTGCATGACCTGCTTCTCGGCACCGCCGTCATCCGTTCGGATCGATAAGCGCATAGATCAAAAAAATCAAAGCCGACAGGACAAAATGTCTATTGATGTTTTGCGCTGTCGGTTCGATCCTTGATAATTATCGTAATGGTTTCGGTATTGCCATTTCGTGGATATTGAATGACCCATCAACCGCAGCAGTCTCCGCAGTTCTTTCTGACAGCTCCCTCCCCCTGCCCCTATCTTGAGGGCCAGCAGGAGCGGAAGGTGTTCACGCATCTGGTGGGAGACAAGGCCAACGAAATCAACGATCTTCTAACCCAGGGCGGTTTCCGCCGCTCACAGAACATCGCCTATCGCCCGGCCTGCGAAGTGTGCAGGGCTTGCATCTCCGTTCGCATTCTGGCCGGTGAATTTGAAATGACGCGCAATATGCGCCGGGTCTGGAGCCAGAACCGCGATCTTATCGGGCGCGTGCACAAGGCGCAGCCCAGCACCGAGCAATATGCGCTCTTCCGCGACTATCTCGATGCGCGCCATCGCTCCGGCGGCATGTCGGATATGACCGTTCTCGATTATGCGATGATGATCGAGGATACGCATGTCAACACGCAGATCATCGAATATCGGCGGCGGGGACCGGACAGTTTCATGAGCGCCAAGGGCGATGGCGAACTGATCGCGGTGGCATTGACCGACGTGATGGCCGACGGGCTTTCGATGGTCTATTCCTTCTTCTCACCGCACATGCAGGAGCGTTCGCTCGGCACCTATATGATCCTCGACCATATCGAACGGGCACGTGCTGCCGGACTGCCGCATGTCTATCTCGGCTATTGGGTCGAGGGTTCCCGCAAGATGCAGTATAAAATCCGCTTCACACCGCAGGAACATCTGGGCCCCCGCGGCTGGCAGCGTTTTGAGGGATAACAGAAGGCGGCCGAATGCGCCGCCTTTCGTCCAGAGCGGCTCTTGTCTTGACGGGATTGCTCTAACTATTTGTTTTGTCGCATTTTCCAACGCATCGGAGCGGGATCAAAAATCAGTCCAGTGGACTGATTTCCCCGCATAGGCGTTTCACATTTTTGGCTCGAAAATGCTCTATCCATCAGAATTTGCCCGAACGCGGAAAACCCTTCGGCACCAGACGGCCCGCAGAGGCGCGTGCGCCGATCCACTCGACCAGTTCTTCCTTGCTGCGATTGAAGGTGCGATCCGCCGAATCCTGCCATGACAGGCCATCGGCAATTGCGAAGGTGCGAACGTCGCAAACCCCGCCATCCTTGTATTTTTGCAGGCGCACGCCCTTGCCGCGTGTCATTTCCGGGATATCGGAAAGCGGGAAGACCAGCATCTTGCGGTTTTCGCCGACGACAGCAATGTGATCGCCCGAAACGCGCTGGCAAAGCTTCGCCTCATCCGGGGCCTTGACGTTCATGACCTGCTTGCCCTTGCGGGTATTGGCGACCGCCTCGCTTTCCGGAACAATGAAACCATTGCCCTCATGGCTGACAAGCAGCAGCTTTGCGGATGGATCGTGCACGAAGGCCGTCAGTATATCCTGATCGTTTTCCATATCGACCAGAATGCGGATCGGCTCGCCGTGGCCGCGGCCGCCCGGCAGCGTGTTGGCACCGATGGTGAAGAACTTGCCGCCCGTGGTGAAGAACAAAAGCTTGTCGGTCGTCTCGGCATGGAAGGCAAGCTTGAGCTTGTCGCCCTCCTTGAAAGAAAGCGTCGAGAAGTCGGCCAGATGCCCCTTCATGGCGCGCAGCCAGCCCTTTTCGGAAACCACGATCGTTACCGGCTCACGCTCGATCATAGCCTGATGGATATCTTCAAGATCGTGCGTCGGAGCATGGGCGAAAGTCGTACGGCGCTTGCCAAGCCTGGTCGTCGGGCCAAACTTTTCGCGCACCGCCTTGATTTCGGTGCTGATCTTCTTCCACTGGCGCGTGCCGGAAGCGAGCAGACCTTCCAGGTCCGTCTTTTCGGCAGTGAGGTCATCGAACTCCTTGCGGATCTCGAATTCCTCAAGCTTGCGCAATGAACGCAGGCGCATATTGAGGATGGATTCGGCCTGAACGTCAGTCAGTTCAAAAGCACGCATCAATTCCTGCTTCGGCTCGTCTTCCTCACGGATGATGCGGATCACCTCATCCAGATTGAGATAGGCGATCAGGAAGCCGCCAAGGATTTCGAGACGCTTTTCGATCTCCGCCAGCCGGAATTGCGACCGGCGAACCAGCACCTCCTTGCGATGCTCCAGCCATTCGCGCAGGACAGCACCCAGCGACAGGACATTCGGCACCTTGCCGTGCGACAGCACGTTCATGTTCAATGAAACGCGGCTTTCAAGCTCGGTCAGCTTGAACAGCGATTCCATCAGCAGCTCGGGATCGACCGTGCGGTTCTTCGGCTCCAGAACAATGCGGATATCTTCCGCCGATTCATCACGAATATCGTCAAGCAGCGGCAGCTTCTTTGCCAGAAGCAGTTCCGCGATCTTTTCGATGAGGCGCGACTTCTGCACCTGATAGGGAATTTCGGTGACGACAATCACCCAGGTGCCGCGATTGCCCTCTTCCTTGTGCCAGCGGGCACGAACGCGAAATGCGCCGCGCCCCGTGCGATAGGCCTCAAGAATATTGCCATGCTCTTCGACGAGGATGCCCCCGGTCGGGAAATCCGGGCCACGCACCTTGCATTTCAGAAGTGCTGCCGGATCGGTCTTGGACTCTTGTTCAATCTCCGCCCATTGTTCGGGCGAGGTTACGAGTTCCTCCACCGGCGCATCGGGATGATTGATGAGATAAAGCGCCGACGAGCAAAGCTCCGCCACATTATGCGGCGGAATATTGGTGGCCATACCGACCGCGATGCCCGCCGAACCGTTTGCAAGCAGGTTGGGAAAAGCGCCGGGAAGAACGATGGGTTCTTCGTCTTCCTCATTATAGGTCGGACGGAAATCAATGGCGTTTTCGTTGATGCCTTCCAGAAGCAGCGTCGCCACTTCCGTCATGCGCGCTTCGGTGTAGCGCATGGCGGCGGCGTTATCGCCGTCGATATTGCCGAAATTGCCCTGCCCGTCCACGAGCGGATAGCGCACGGCGAAATCCTGCGCGAGCCGCACCAGCGCATCATAGATCGAGGCATCGCCATGGGGATGGAACTTGCCCATGACATCGCCAACGATACGGGCGCATTTCGCATAAGCCTGATCGGGATTAAGCCGCAGGAGGCGCATGGCGTGCATGATGCGGCGGTGCACCGGCTTTAAGCCGTCGCGCACGTCCGGCAGCGCACGATGCATGATCGTTGACAACGCATAAGCGAGGTAACGTTCCTCAAGAGCCGATTTCAGATCGACCCGTTCAATGTGTTCTTCGCCGTCGCCGGGCGGAATCAGACTTTTTCCCATATCTCTCAGTACCAACTGTGCGATTCGTCAGCAAGAGTTGAAGAAAACCAATCCTCTACATTAGAGCCCCGATCTGACTGGACCAGATCGGCGGTCAAGCCCTTTTTATATGAAGCATAATCTTGATCGTCCTCGTTTCACTCCAGTCGGATTATGCTTTAAGAAAAGCAAACCTGCCATGGCGCGAAAATGCGCGCTCACCCGCCAACTCACTATAATTGCGCCTTGAGGGCAAGGCTTTGCCACACCGTCGCAATACTGCCGCCATTTATAGTCTATAGAACCATCACAATCGGATTTTCCTGGCAGGCATTGCAAACAGAGCAGATCGTGCTGTAAAAACAAACGATTTCCGCCTGTGGATGCCATACAAAATCAGGGGTAAGGCAGGAGTATCACATGCAATTATTTGTCAGCATCAGGCCCGCAGCGCGCATTCTCGTTGCCAGCACAGCCCTTTCATTGGTTTTTGGCAGCGCGGCAATGGCGGCAGATGCCAATGCCGTCGCAAACCGCATCAAGGCGCTCTACGCAAAGCAGGGCGGCGAGCTCAGCTTCAGCGGCGTCAAGGCCAACGGCGCGGATATCATCCTCGAAGGCGCCTCGCTCAAGCTGCCCACTGTTTCCGAGGATGAAACGGTTCTCGGTGATGTAACGCTGCAAAATGTGGAAGACACCCCGGACGGCCGTTATACCATCAAGCAGATCACCGTTCCCGATCTCGTTTTCAACGGCAAGGAAGAGAAAAACGGCAGGGCCGAGATCAAGGGCCTGTCGATGCAGAATGTTTTTATTCCGTCCGAAACGACCAAGGGACCGCTCGACAGCATAGTCCTTTACGACAAAACGAAGATCGACGAGGTTCATTTCGGCGCACCCGGCAAGAATGGCACGACGCTGAAGGGTATCGACGTTTCGCTCGACACATCCAACAAGACCGAGAAGATCGGTTATATCTGGAACATCCAGAATATCGACGTGACCTTTGAAAAAGGCGGCAAGAACCCGCTTGCTCCGTTCGGCATGAACACGCTCGACGCTTCGCTGAACTCCAAGGGAAGCTGGTCGCCCAAGACCGGCGACGCCTCGCTCGACCAGCTTGAAATCAAGGC
The DNA here is from genome assembly GCF_000007125.1 of Brucella melitensis bv. 1 str. 16M. Lineage (NCBI taxonomy): Bacteria > Pseudomonadati > Pseudomonadota > Alphaproteobacteria > Hyphomicrobiales > Brucellaceae > Brucella > Brucella melitensis. Next base: position 1,246,370 of record NC_003317.1, read on the forward strand.
GCCGGAACTCGGCACCATCGACATTACCGGCAATCTGGGTGGCTATGACCTGGCTTTCATGGAAGCCGTCCACAAGACGCAGGAAGCCATGAGCAAGGCCGATGCCGACAAGGATGCCTCCGGTAGGGCCGTTCTTGTTCTTGCCGAGCAGCTCAACCTCAAGAACCTCACGATCCGCTTTAACAATGACACGCTCACCCAGAAGCTACTGGACTATTTTGCGAAGCAGCAGGGCACCGACGCCAAGACGCTCGCCGAACAGGTGAAGATGATGGTTCCGCTGCTGGCAACACAGTTGAAGAACCCCGAATTCACCCAGCAGCTCAAAACCGCTGCGGATAAATATTTCACCGACCCGAAGTCGCTAACCATCAGCGCCTCGCCAGACCAGCCGGTCACTTTCGCTTCGATCTTCGCCACGGCATCGCTGGACCCGACAAAGATCATCCAGCTTTTGAAAATCAGTGTGGAGGCCGACAATTAAAGTCAAAAAGCCCGGCTCAAGACCGGGTTTTTCTATCAGTTTAGCTCTTTTGCACTGGCGCCAGGCGCACATGCAGGTCACGAAGCTGTGCCGGTGAAACTTCCGAAGGCGCGCCCATCAGAAGATCAAGCGCCTGCTGGTTCATCGGGAAGAGCGAGATTTCACGCAGGTTCTTCGCGCCGACAAGCAACATGATGACACGGTCGATGCCGGCCGCCATGCCGCCATGCGGAGGCGCACCATATTGGAAGGCACGGTAAAGGCCGCCGAAACGCTCTTCCACGTCCTGCTGGCTGAGACCCACCTTCTCGAAAGCCTTGACCATGACTTCCGGCAACTGGTTACGGATCGAGCCGGAGGCAATTTCAAAACCATTGCAGACGAGATCGTACTGATAGGCCTTAATTTCCAGCGGGTCCATGTTTTCCAGCGCATCCATGCCACCCTGCGGCATGGAGAACGGATTATGCGCAAAGTCGATCTTCTTGTTGTCCTCGTCCCATTCGTAGAACGGGAAATCGATAATCCAAGCCAGTTCAAAACGGTCGCGATCGACGAGATTCAGTTCTTCGCCTGCGCGGGTGCGGGCATCGCCTGCGAATTTGTAGAACTTGGACGGCAGGCCAGCCACGAAGAAGCAGGCATCGCCGTCTTCAAGGCCCATCTGCTTGCGGATCGCTTCGGTGCGCTCTTCGCCGATATTCTTGGCGATCGGGCCAGCGCCTTCAAGCTTGTCGCCTTCCTTGCGCCAGAAGATATAGCCAAGGCCCGGCTGGCCTTCGCTCTGCGCCCAGGAATTCATGCGGTCGCAGAAAGCTCTGGAGCCGCCGGTCTTGGCCGGAATGGCCCAGACTTCGACTTTTGCGTCGTTGGCGATCATGTTTGCGAAGACCTTGAAGCCCGATCCGGCGAAATGGTCGGTCACGGCCTGCATCTCAATCGGGTTGCGCAGGTCCGGCTTGTCCGAACCATAGGTGCGGATCGCGTCGTCATAAGCGATGCGGCGGAACACTTTCGTCACCGGCTTGCCTTCGGCAAATTCTTCAAAAATGCCGCGCATGACGGGTTCCATGGTTTCCCAGACTTCTTCCTGGGTCACGAAGCTCATTTCAAGGTCGAGCTGATAGAACTCGCCCGGCAGGCGGTCGGCACGCGGGTCTTCATCGCGGAAGCAGGGCGCAATCTGGAAATAGCGGTCGAAACCGGCCACCATCAGAAGCTGCTTGTACTGCTGCGGCGCCTGCGGCAGCGCATAGAATTTTCCGGGATGAATGCGGCTCGGCACGAGGAAGTCGCGCGCGCCTTCCGGCGAGGAAGCCGTCAGGATCGGCGTGGAGAATTCATTGAAGCCGATTTCGGTCATGCGGCGACGCATCGCGGCGATGATCTTTGTGCGGCTCATGATGTTCTTGTGCAGCGTTTCGCGGCGCAAATCGAGGAAGCGGTATTTCAGGCGAATATCTTCCGGATAGTCCGGCTCGCCGAAAACCGGCAGCGGCAGTTCCTTCGCAGGCGAAAGCACTTCGATTTCGGTTGCGAAGATTTCGACTTCGCCGGTCGGCAGGTTCGTATTGACCGCATCGTCGGCGCGAGCCTTCACTTCACCATCGACGCGGATGACCCACTCGCCGCGAACGGTTTCGGCAACCTTGAACGCGGGCGAATCAGGATCGGCCACAATCTGGGTAATGCCGTAATGATCGCGAAGATCGATGAAGAGAATGCCGCCATGGTCACGGACGCGGTGAACCCAGCCGGACAGACGGACATTAGAACCAACGTCCGTCTTGCGAAGGGCTGCGCAGGTATGGCTGCGGTAACGGTGCATGATTTCTGCCTTTTGGAATAGGATAAGTCAGTGCAGGCAAGCGCTGCAAATTCTGGCGGAAAAGCGCATTTTGACCGGGTTTTGTCAAGTCTGCACTGTATGCAAGCGTCAAGGTTCGCGCCGCTTGACGCAACGTATCGACAAAAAATACAATTTGCACTTGTTATGCTACGGGTTTTGCGCATTCTTTCGCGACAATCGATGTCGCTTTGTCTAAAAGAAAACCATGCAACTCATCACGACCACCGAGGCCCTTGAAGAGGCCGTATCCGCCCTTGCCAAATCCGATTTCGTCACGGTTGACACGGAGTTCATCCGTGAAACGACCTTCTGGCCGGAATTGTGCCTGATCCAGATGGCCTCACCTGACCATACGGCGCTGGTGGATGCGCTGGCGCCGGGGTTGGACCTTGCGCCCTTCTTCCGCCTGATGGCCGATGAGGAAATCGTCAAGGTCTTCCATGCCGCCCGGCAGGATATCGAGATTGTCTTTCATCTGGGCAATCTGATCCCCTCGCCAGTTTTCGACACGCAGGTGGCGGCAATGGTCTGCGGCTTTGGCGATGCGATTTCCTATGACCAGCTCGTGCAGAAGGTTACGGGCAAGCACCTCGACAAGTCCTCGCGGTTTACCGACTGGCGCCGCCGCCCGCTTTCCGACAAGCAACTCGATTATGCGCTGGCGGACGTGACCTATCTGCGCGACATCTACCTCTATCTGAAGGAAGAGCTTCAAAAAGAAGGGCGCAGCGAGTGGGTGAACGAGGAAATAGCGGTGCTGACCGCGCGCCAAACTTACGATCTTCATCCTGATGACGCATGGCGGCGCGTGAAGGCGCGTGTGCGTAAACCACTTGAGCTTGCCATCGTGCAGGCCGTTGCCGCCTGGCGCGAGCGCGAGGCGCGCGAACGCAACGTGCCGCGCGGGCGCATCATCAAGGACGACACGATTGCCGAAATCGCACAGCAGCAGCCGCGTGACGCCGAGGCGCTCGGTCGCCTTCGTTCCATCCCCAAGGGTTGGGAGCGTTCCGCACAGGCGGCAGGCCTTGTCACGGCGATCCAGTCGGCGCTTGCAATCGCGAAGGAAGACCTTCCCAAATCGCCAAAGCCATCCCACTCACCGGAAGGCAGCGCCGCCGCTGCGGATATCCTGAAAGTCCTGCTCAAGCTGGTGACGGAAGAACATGGCGTGGCAGCAAAGATCGTCGCCAATTCCGACGATATTGAAAAGATCGCCGCGGAGGGCGACAAGGCGAACGTCCCTGCCCTGCACGGCTGGCGACGCGAGGTTTTCGGCCAGAAGGCACTCGATCTCATCGACGGCAAGATCGGCATCAAGTTTGAGAACCGACGGATCAGAGCGGTGGAGTTAAGGGAGTAAGGGAGTAAGGGAGTAAGGGAAAAAATCACCCTTTTTCAGTCAAGGCAAATATTTTACTTGCCTTGTCCACCACCTGCCCGCACCCTATTCCCCTATTCCCCTATTCCCCTATTCCCCTAAATCACTCCCGCATCTCCTCAATCGCGCCGTCGCCGACCGCGAAATAGATGTTCTTCCCCGTCAGCTTGGAAAGCTGTTGCAGCCGTCCCTCGGGGCGGTCTGAAATCAGATCGGCGAGGTCTCCCGGCACGACCAGCGCAATGCCCTCTTCGTCCTCGCGCCAGACAAGGCGCGGGATGACGCCGGGCATGGAAGCCGACAGAAGATAGACAACGCGCAGCAAAGCCCCAAGCAGTTTAGCGCGTTCACGTAGGCGCGGCGTGGAAAGCTGGACCATTTCGGGCGCGATCTCGTCCTCGATCAAACCCTCATGGCGATAATAATTGGCAAGCGCCATGAAAGAACGGCCCGCATGGTCGATGCCGCCGAAAGAGCCATGGGCAATGATATTCAGCGCCTGCGAGCCACGATAATCGGGGTGTGCACGCCAGCTTATATCCGCCACGAGACAAGCAGCCTCGCGATAACGCGCCTCATCCGGCGTCTCGTCATAACCCAGAACAGACAGGCTTAGCCCGGTCCAGATCGTCAGTTCACGCGCATGGCGCGGCGAGCGCGAGCGAAGAATGGACAGTTCCTCCGCCGAAGCCAGCAGCGGATCAAGCCGCTGTTCGTTCTTGGGCAGGAGCGAATAGAGATAGCCTTCACGTACACCAAGCGCCGAGAAAATAATCTTCGACGGCTTCATGCAGCGCAGCGTTTCCAGAAGGACCGTCGCCCCATAGGACAGAAGCTGACGGCGATTTTTGGAAACCGCCTCGATGCCGCGCATCGTATCAAGATTGCCCTTGGCCACGCGTTTCAGGAAACTCTGTGCCTCTGCGGCGTCCATCTCATAGCCATGCATGACATGCAGCGGATAGTTCCTGGCAGTCATGTGCAGCTTGGCGAGGTTTCGCCATGTGCCGCCGACAGCATAAAAGGCCTGCCCTTCATGCGCTTGCAGCATGACCGCCTTTGCAAGTTGCGTGCGCGCAATTTTTACCGCTTCGGGCAAGCGCCCATCGGACATATCCTGCAAGCGCAGGCCACCCAGCGGCAGGGTGATCCCCTCGCCCACTTCATGATCGTCCACGGCTACCAGTTCCAGACTGCCGCCGCCAAGATCGCCCGTCACCCCCTTCGGCTTGTAGAAGCCGGAAATAATGCCAAGCGCAGAATAATAGGCTTCTTCCTTGCCGGACAGGACTTCAATATGGCGTCCAAGGATGGCTTCTGCCTGAGCGATGAAATCGGGGCCGTTCTTGGCCTCCCGCGCCGCAGCCGTAGCCAGTGCGTGGATGGAAACCGCACCCGCCTGTTCCGCCAGAGCGCGAAAACGTTTCAGCGCGCGCAACGCCGCCTCAACGGATTTCTCGTTGAGCTTGCCGGTTTTCGCGAGGCCTTTTCCGAGGCCGCAGAGAATCTTTTCATTGAAAAGCACCGTCGGCGAACGGACGATGCCTTCATATATGACGACGCGGATCGAGTTCGATCCTATATCGATCACCGCAACGGGTTTCAGCCCCTTCAGGCGACCTTGTGCGAATGCGGGGCTCATGCAGTCGTTTTTCTCTCCGCCTGCGCGCGCTTGCGATGCGCGATAAGGCGGGGGGCCGAAGACTTCAGCGACTTTCCGCGACCCGACAGGCTGGGATTGGTCATGAAATATTCCTGCGCGTTGAAAGCTTCTTCTCCTGCTTCCTTTTCTATCCGGCGAGAGGTGCCGTCCGCAAGTAGCTGATAGCTCTGTTGGTTATCAATTATGTTGGCAAACATGATTTGCGACAGGATTTGCTGATGCACTGTGGCATTTGTGATCGGAACGAGGGTCTCCACGCGACGGTCGAGATTACGCGGCATCATATCGGCGGAACCAATATAGACAATTGCCTTGCCGGACGGCAGGTCGTGGCCGTTTCCGAAACAGAATATGCGGCTGTGCTCCAGAAAACGCCCGACAATCGACTTGGCGCGGATATTATCTGAAAGCCCCGGAACCCCCGGACGCAGGCAGCAGATGCCGCGCACGACCAGATCGATCTGCACGCCCGCCTGGCTCGCCATATAGAGCGCATCGATTATCTGTGGATCGACGAGCGAGTTCATCTTCATCCAGATTGCCGCAGGCTTTCCCGCCTTCGCATGGGCAACCTCATCCTCAATGTGTTTCAAGATGCGCGCGCGCAGTGTGAAAGGAGAAATCGCAATCTTCATTTCCTCGGCCGGCTGCGCATAGCCGGTAATGAAATTGAAGATATGCGCCACGTCACGCGCAATTTCAGCATCCGAGGTGAAGAAGGAAAGATCGGTATAAATACGCGCTGTGATGGGATGATAATTGCCGGTTCCCAGATGCACATAGGAGCGCAGCTTCTGGTCTTCGCGGCGCACCACGAGCGACATTTTCGCATGTGTTTTCAATTCGATGAAGCCGAATACCACCTGCACGCCCGCACGCTCCAGATCGCGCGCCCAACGAATATTCGCCTCCTCATCGAAGCGGGCCTTCAATTCCACCAGAGCCGTCACCGACTTGCCCGCCTCGGCGGCATCCACCAGCGCGCGGACGATCGGGCTATCGTTGGAGGTGCGGTAAAGCGTCTGCTTGATAGCCAGCACATCGGGGTCGGCTGCCGCCTGACGCAGAAACTGCACCACGACATCGAAGGATTCATAGGGGTGATGGACCACGATGTCCTTTTCGCGAATCGCCGCCAGGCAATCGCCGCCATGTTCGCGGATACGTTCCGGGAAACGCGGATTGTAGGAGACGAATTTAAGGTCCTCGCGCGGGATGGAAACGACCTCTGAAATCATGTTCAGCGCCAGAAGGCCTTCATGCACGCTGATGCGATTTTCGGAAACACCAAGCTCCATCGCCACGAAGATGCGCAGCGCCTCCGGTATTTCACCGTCAAATTCGATGCGGATCACCTGACCGCGGCGTCGGCGTTTCAAGGCCGTCTCGAACAGGCGAACGAGGTCTTCCGCCTCTTCCTCCACTTCAATATCGCTGTCGCGGATGATGCGGAACGTACCGGCGCCGCGCACCTCATAACCGGGGAATAGCCGCCCGATAAAGAGGCTTACCGCATCCTCGATAGTAATAAAGCGATAGATGTTGTTCTGGTCGGTCGGTAGCTGGATGAAGCGTTTCAACGCGACCGGAATGCGCAGAAGCGCCGTCATCGGATGATTATCGGCACGCCGCGCAAGCTGCAAGGCGATGGAAAAGCCCAGATTGGGAATGAACGGAAACGGATGCGCCGGGTCGATGGAAAGCGGCGTCAGGACAGGGAAGATCGTTTCCAGAAAATGGTTTTCCAGCCATTCCTTTTCGTGTTTCGACAAGGCGGGCGGGCGAACGATCTCGATATTTTCCTTTTCCAGCTCCTTGCGCAACGTGCGCAGACATTGCTGCTGCTCCGCCTGAAGGCGCCCCACCTCTTCCAGAACGAAATCAAGCTGCTCCTGCGGTGTGCGCCCGTCGGGGCTGCGCAAGGCTATGCCTGCGCGAACCTGACCGGCCAGACCGGCAATGCGCACCATGAAGAACTCATCGAGATTGGCCGCCGAGATGGAAAGGAAGCGTAAGCGCTCCAGCAGCGGCTGGCGGATATTCGCCGCCTCCTCAAGAACGCGGCGATTGAACTGAAGCCAGGAAAACTCTCGATTGACGAAGCGGTCGGCACTTTGCATCAACCCGCCGTTCAAAGCTTCGTGAATGTCCGTCTGCGCCAGATCGCCCGAAGCAAAGCCGGAATAAGGGGAACTGGGGGGCAGTTCGACTGTCATATCTGCGCTCCCATTGTGGGGCTCGTTCGCCATAACGCTGTTTTCGTTCATTTTTCCTGTCCCGGCCTTTGCCGGAACATTCCGGCTCGGCCCAAAGCCTATGGCTGTCATATGACAATTTGATAGCAAATCGCTTTAATTGTCTTCAGAATTGCTAAAAACGCTTCCGAAAACAAGACTTTCGGGGTACAGGCATGGCATGTTTGCGCATGGTCTGCCCGAAAGCCGGTTCCCATTTTTCGAGATCATGCTATATACCACCATCTATCAGAACCGGAGCATATTATGTCCGATCACATCATTCCTCATTTCCAGAACGACGCCGGCCATAATGCCATCAAAATCGGCGTGAAGGAATTCATGTGCGTCGGCGCAAACCCGCCTTTCGATCACCCGCATGTCTATCTCGACATGGGTAATGAAAGCGAGATTGTTTGCCCGTACTGCTCGACGCTCTATCGCTACAATGCCAAGCTGCATGCCGACGAAACCATTCCGGCAGGCTGCGTTTACGAAGCCCCTGCCGATAAGGCAGCCTGATCTTTTCGGCGCGCTGGAGCGGCTCCGGCTTGACCAGAGGAAACATATTGATCGCAGGCGCTGGCGTCGCCGGATTAAGCGCGGCGCTGGAACTGGCGGCGCGCGGCTGGCGCGTTCAGATTTTCGAGAAAGCGCAGGAACTTTCGGAAGTCGGTGCCGGCCTGCAACTTGCACCCAATGCGATGCGTCATCTGGAACGGCTCGGTGTTGCCGACCGTCTATCCGGCACGGGTGTCACGCCGAAAGCCCTCTACCTGATGGATGGACGCAAGGCGCGCCCGCTGCTTGCCATGCAATTGGGCGACACGGCCCGCAATCGCTGGCATCATCCTTATATTGTCTGTCATCGGGCCGACCTGCAATCTGCCCTGCTTGATGCCTGCCGCAACGCGCCGGGCATTGAAATCAATCTCGGCGCGGAAATGACAGACCAGCGCATGACAGGCAATTCCATCACCGCCACCATCAAGCGTGAAAATAGCGTTGAAACTGTCGAGGCCGCTTATCTGGTCGCCTGCGATGGTGTCTGGTCGATGCAGCGTGCGAAGGCCGGTTATAGCAAAGCCCGTTTCAGCGGCCATATTGCATGGCGCACCACGCTTGCCGCCGATGCCCTGCCCGCCTCTTTTCTGGGCGCGATGCCGGAACACAAAGCGGTTTCCGCCTGGCTTGGTAACAAGGCCCATTTCATCGCCTATCCGGTAAAAGGCGGCAATTTCTTCAATTTTGTCGCGATAACCGGCGGCGAAAATCCCGGCGAAGTCTGGTCCAAAACCGGCGATCATGCCCATCTACAATCCATCTATGCGGATTGGAGCAAGCCGGTTCACGAGATACTCGCCGCGACAAGGGATTGGACCTATTGGCCGCTTTTTGAAATGGCCGACGCTCAATTTGTCGGGCCGGATCGCACAATCTTTCTGGGCGACGCCTCGCACGCCGTGACACCCTTTGCAGCCCAAGGCGCTGCGATGGCGATCGAGGACGCCGCTGCCCTTGCACAAGCTCTCGACAGCGACGATCAGGCAGCAGGGCTCAAGCGGTTCGATAGTGTCCGCAAGGAGCGGATCGCAGCCGTTGCCAAGCGCGGTCAGTTAAACCGCTTCGCCTATCACGCCACCGGCATTTTCGCGCTTGGCCGCAATATGCTTTTTGCCGTGCGCAGCCCGGAAACTTTCCTGAAAGATCTGGACTGGCTTTATGGCTATGACGCGGCTTTGGCCGTGCGAAACTAGAGCGGTTCCGGTTTTAACAGAATCGTCGGAACCGCTCTAAAACCGTATCAATGCAGGATCTGGCTCAGGAACAGCCTGGTGCGTTCATGCTGCGGATTATCGAAGAATTCGTCTGGCGAATTCTGTTCGACGATCTGGCCCTGATCCATGAAGATGACGCGGTTGGCAACCTGACGGGCAAAGCCCATTTCGTGCGTCACGCAGATCATCGTCATGCCTTCGGCAGCAAGGCTCACCATCGTATCCAGCACTTCCTTGACCATTTCCGGATCGAGCGCCGAGGTCGGCTCATCGAACAGCATGACTTTCGGGTTCATGCAAAGCGCGCGCGCAATCGCCACACGCTGCTGCTGGCCGCCGGAAAGCTGGCCCGGATATTTGTTGGCCTGTTCCGGGATCTTCACACGCTCCAGATAATGCATGGCGATTTCTTCCGCCTGCTTTTTCGGCATCTTGCGCACCCAGATCGGCGCAAGCGTGCAGTTTTCCAGAATGGTTAGATGCGGGAAGAGGTTGAAGTGCTGGAACACCATGCCGACTTCGCGGCGCACTTCATCGATTTTCTTCAGATCGTTGGTAAGCTCGATACCATCGACGACGATCTTGCCTTTCTGATGTTCTTCCAGACGGTTGATGCAGCGGATCATGGTCGATTTGCCAGAACCGGACGGTCCGGCCACGACGATACGCTCACCACGCATAACCTTGAGGTTGATGTCACGCAGAACGTGGAACTCACCATACCACTTGTGCATATTGGTGATCTCGATGGCGACTTCGGTTTTGGAAACCTGCATTTTCGAGCGGTCGACTTCGATCCCGATCCCGGACTGCTGGAGGGCGCTTTGTGCACTCATTTCCATTATTCCCTTTATTCTTATCGTTTATGACCCGTGTCGAGCCGTCGCTCCATGAATATAGAGTAACGCGACATAGCGAAACAGAAAATCCAGAAAACGAAACCCGCAAAGATCAAACCCGTGGCAGGTGTCTGTGGAGAAGCCCAGTTTGCATCGGAAAAGTTCTGCCGGACAATACCCAGAAGATCGAACATGCCGATGATATAGACGAGGCTGGTATCCTTGAAGAGCCCGATGAACGTGTTCACAATGCCCGGAATGACCAGTTTCAACGCCTGCGGCAGAACTACCAGACCCGTCTTCTGCCAATAGCTGAGGCCCAGCGCATCCGCGCCCTCATATTGCCCTCGCGGAATGGCCTGAAGACCGCCGCGCACCACTTCCGCCATATAGGCTGAAGCAAAAAGCGCCACGCCGATCAGGGCACGTAACAGCTTGTCGAAGGTCACGCCCGGCGGCAGGAACAGCGGCAGCATGACGCTTGCCATGAACAGCACCGTCACCAGCGGAACGCCGCGCACCATCTCGATGAAGATGATGGAGAGGGTTTTGATGACCGGCAGTTTCGAACGGCGTCCGAGTGCCGGCACAATGCCGAGCGGCAGCGACACGGCAATGCCCACGAAGGAAAGGACCAGCGTGACTAAAAGGCCGCCCCAGAGCGGGGTTTCCACATAGGGAAGCCCGAACCAGCCGCCAACCAGCAGGAAGAAGGCCACAACCGGAAACACGAGGAAAAACAGGATCGCGTTGAGCCCCTTCTTCGGAATCTTCGGGATCAGAAGCGGCACCAGAAGAGCGGCAAATATCAGCGCCGTCAGATCGACACGCCAGCGTTCGGAAATCGGATAGCGGCCATAAAGGAACTGCTCATATTTCGCATTCACGAAGGCCCAGCAGGCGCCCGACCAGCCATCCGGCTGGGCGCCGCCCTGCGCGGCAGTCAGGCAGGCCGTGCGGCTGGTTCCCGTCCAGGCCGCATTGATGAACAGCCATTCAATGATGGGCGGCACGAACCAGACGACCAGAACCAGCCCGAAAATGGTCACGCCGCATCGACAGGCGTTGCGAACAGGTTGACGCGCAGCCAGTGAGAAATGCCCTGCACAGAACGCGGAGGCGCCTCACCATCCACCATCTGTGTGCGGACATATTGGAGATCTGCGTTTTCCATTGTCACCTCTCCACCAGAGCCATCTTGGCATTGAACCAGTTCATCAGGCCGGAAACGATCAGGCTGATGCCCAGATAGATCACCATCCAGATCGCCACGACTTCAACCGCCTGGCCTGTCTGGTTGAGGATGGTTCCGCCGACGGCGACAAGATCGGGATAGCCGATGGCGATAGCCAGCGACGAGTTCTTGATGAGGTTGAGATACTGGCTCGACAGCGGCGGAATGATGATGCGCAGCGCCTGCGGCACGATGATGAGACGCATCGTCTGGCCGGAGCGAAGACCAACTGCATAGGCCGCCTCGGTCTGCCCCTTGCTGACACCCAGAACACCGGCACGAACGGTTTCGGCAATGAAGGAGGCCGTATAGAAGGACAAGGCCAGAAACAGGGCCAGAAATTCCGGCTTGATCTGCGCGCCGCCCGTCAGATTGAAGGTTCCAAGCTTGGGCACGTCGAATGAAACCGGAAAGCCCGTCGCGATCAGCGCCAGTATCGGCAGGCCGATAATCAGTGCAGCCGATACGCGTATCGTGTGGAAAGGCTGTCCTGTTGCCATCTGGCGGCGTTTTGCCCAACGCGCAACGGCAAACGAAGCCAGGATGCCAATCAAAAGCGCCACCGGCACGGCCCATGCCCCCTCGCCCCAAACCGGCGATGGCATGAAGAAGCCGCGATTGTTGATATAGGTGGAAAGCGGCATGGAATAGCTTTGGCGCACCGGGGGCAAAACCGACAGAACGCCGAAATACCAGAAGAAAATAACGAGTAGCGGCGGAATATTGCGGAAGACCTCCACATAGACCGTGCAGATATTGCGAATCAGCCAGTTGTGCGAAAGACGACCGATGCCGACCAGAAATCCGATGATTGATGCCGTGACAACACCGAGCGCGGCGACATAAAGCGTATTCACAAGGCCAACCAGAAAGGCCCGGCCATAGGTTGAATCGCTGTTATATTGAATGAGCGTCTGACTGATATCAAAACCGGCGCGCCCATAGAGGAAGCCGAAACCGGATGCAATATTTGCGCGCTGCAAATTGGTGATCGTATTGCCGACGATCCAGTAGATCCCGGCGATGACCGCGCCAAAGACAACCACCTGATAGAAGATGCCGCGCGCACGCGGATCATACAGGAGCGAAGTTCCGCCGCTGCCCTGGCGACGTTCAGTACCAAAATAGGAAGCCATATGTTTCCTGTGCCTCTCGGCTGGCGGCCTCGGCCCTAGACAGAAAAAACAGCCCGCATTGCGGAGCATTTTCTGAAAACAAGGCGTCGAATGCCGAACCGTTCGGTCTTGCTGTCTGCCTGTTCCAGCTCGTTTCGAGCCTGCAGCCTGCAAGACGCGGGTGAATTCCACAAAGCAGCCTGCCAGCGATCAAAGACCCGGATGCAGGGCCAATAGCAAACAGACAACTGTAGAGTCGACAAATCCAGCGGATGCTGCTGCACCCGCCCGATAATCAGTCTGGAAAGTAAGACCCGTTAGCGCACGGGGATGCCATATTGCAGGCCGCCCTTGTTCCACTGGGCGTTGAGGCCGCGTGCGATCTTGAGCGGGCTGCCCGAACCAATGTTGCGCTCGAAGATTTCGCCGTAATTGCCGACACCCTTGATGATCTTCACCACCCAGTCCTTGTCGAGGCCGAGATCGGTGCCGATCTTGGTGTCTGCTTCCGCGCCGAGAAGACGCTTGATATCCGGATTATCGGACTTCTTCATCTCTTCGACATTGGCCTGCGTAATGCCGTATTCCTCGGCATTGAGCAGCGCATTATGCGTCCAGCGAACGACATCCGCCCACCTGGCGTCACCTTGACGAACGGTCAGGCCGAAAGGCTCCTTGGAAATGATTTCCGGCAGGATGACGTGATCGTCCGGATTGGCAAGCGCCAGACGAACCCCGTAAAGGCTGGACTGGTCGGTCGTATAGGCGTCACAACGGCCGGAATCATAAGCGGCATTGGCTTCTTCGATCTTCTCAAAGACAACCGGATTATATTCCATCTTATTGGCGCGGAAATAGTCGGCCATGTTCAGCTCGGTCGTCGTGCCGGCCTGGACGCAGATGGAAGCACCCGAAAGCTGCAATGCGGAATTGATGCCCGCCAGCTTCTTTGAATTGATCATGAAGCCCTGGCCGTCATAGTAGTTGATGCCAGCAAAATCGAGACCAAGCGACGTATCGCGGCTGATGGTCCAGGTCGTGTTGCGGATCAGAACGTCCACCTCACCGGATTGAAACGCCGTGAAACGCTCTTTTGCATTGAGAGGAGTGAACTTCACCTTGGTCGGATCACCGAAGATCGCCGAAGCTACCGCACGGCAATAATCAACGTCGAAACCGGACCATTCACCCTTATCATTGGGCGACGCAAAACCAAGTAGCCCCGTGTTTACGCCGCACTGTAGAAAACCTTTCGCCTTCACATCGGAAAGCGTGTCTGCGGATGCTCCCGAAGCGATGCCAAACAGCGCCGCCGCACCCAATACACCCGTCATGAGAGTTTTTTTCATCTGGCCTGCAACCTTTTATGTTCCCTGGATCGCAAGGAGCCGTTCGCCCCAAGCGTCTCTCTTCTTACTTTTTTGCACAAAGCTGTCGGAAAATCCGTCTGTCCTCCCAAGCCCATGCCCTACAACAGGCCGCCCCTCACCCCAGACCTTTTTGAAGGTCTTCTATTTTATTTTTTGAGCGCCGTGACAACCTGTCGCCTTCACAGCTCTTATCGAAGGGGAAAATTTGCCGTTGGTCAAGGTCTGAACGTGGATACGAAGCCCGCCTGTGAAAGATATGCTGGGGGAACATGCGAAATTTTACATGATTTCCCTATTTCTGGGTATAAATTATCTATTGGCAAATATGACGGAAAGCACTCGTGCTTTTCCACATTAATATCATATATTTCAATTGGTTGACAGCCTCTACCGCGATAAGAAAAGTCCCTCGAAAAACAACCTGCGGGCGAAATCAGATGCGCGGCATTACGCTTTCCTCATCCAAAGAAAAAATAATATTTCGCGTCGCCATGTAGCGCGCCACCCACCATGCGGAAACGAATCCAATCGTGAAGCCTGCCACCACATCCGTGAGATAATGCACGCCGGCCGCCACGCGGCTGATGCAGAACAGGAGGCAAATCGCGACCGTGACGATTCGCAGGCGTGGAAGGAAAATCCACAGCGAAACCAGCATGATACCCGCCATCATGGAATGGCCGGAAGGAAAGCTTTCATAAAGATATTGCCCATTGAAGGGTGAGAACGACGCAGCTCCAACCTCATCGATCAGTAAAGGCCGCGCCCGCCCGACGACAAGCTTGCCAAGCTCCACCGGAATACTGCCCACAATAATGGACGCCGCCACAAGTGTCGCCCAACCGTGCAATCGTACCAGCCAGCGCCGTGCCCCGCCCTGAAACGACGGAGACAGGAGAAGCGCCGTCACCAGCCATACAGCGAGGGCTATGGGCAGCCAGATTACGGTACGGATAGCATCCGTGCCTGCTCGCAGGATTTCCATGAACAGGCCGGTGCTGTGCGAGGCCGCTCTACTGAGATCTGCATCCCAAAGATGCAGGACGAGAAGAATGAAAGGCAGAAGAGCGACAATGGCCGTCATTTCCATCGTCCATGACGATGGCGCACCTTTATAGGCAGGGCGCAGAAGCGCCCGCACAAGCTCGCAAGCGGCGCGGATGGGATTAAGTAAAATATTTTCCGCATTTGGCACCGTCATTCTTCAAATATCCTTTGAATGTACACTTTGCGCCTCAAACCGGCTGGACTGTTGCATCCGGCTTGCGCGCGTCTTATCCAAGAAGTTAGAGTTCCCACAAAGAACGCGATCGAAGCTCTTTTTGCCGAAGCCAATCTTGTACCCAGCCGGCAGAATCACGTCTTTCGAGAATCTGTGGAACAGCACGCAACATGGTCTGGAGGCATTTTCGTGGCTAAGCAGCAGTTGAAGACAGAGAAGTTGGGCATAAACACGCGGCTTGCTCATGACGGTTATTGCCCCGGCGACTATCACGGCTTTGTCAACCCGCCCGTCGTGCGCGCATCGACCGTGCTTTTTCCCGATGCAGAAACCATGGCAAGCAACGGCCAGAAATATACCTATGGCACACGCGGCACGCCCACAAGCGAAGCGCTTTGCAAAGCCATCGACGCGCTGGAGGGCTCTGCGGGAACGGTTTGCGTTCCATCGGGGCTAGCGGCCATAACCGTTCCGCTGCTGGGATTTCTTTCACCCGGCGATCATGCGCTTCTTGTCGATTCGATTTATTACCCGACCCGCCACTTCGCCAATACGATCCTGAAACGCATGGGTGTGGACGTCGAATATTACGATCCGGAAATCGGTGCGGACATTGCAAAGCTGATGCGCCCGAACACCAAGGTCGTGTTTACGGAATCACCCGCCTCCAACACATTCGAGATACAGGATATTCCTGCCATCGCTGAAGCCGCCCACAAGGGCAATGCCATCGTCATGATGGACAATACCTGGGCGACACCGCTTTATTTCCGGGCGCTCGATTTCGGCGTGGACATCAGCATTCACGCCGCAACCAAATATCCCTCCGGCCATTCCGACATTCTTTTCGGCACCATTTCGACCAATGAGAAATGCTGGCCGCAATTGCTGGAAACACACGGCACGATGGGCCTTTGTGCCGGGCCTGACGACACCTACCAGATCTTGCGCAGACTGCGCACCATGGGCATCCGGCTGGAACATCATCGCAAAAGCGCACTGGAGATTGCCCGCTGGCTGGAAAATCATCCAATGGTGGAACGCGTTCTGCATCCAGCCCTCGAAAGCCATCCCGGCCATGAAATCTGGAAACGCGATTTTTCCGGTTCGTCCGGCATTTTCTCCTTTGTTCTGGCAAAGGGCGAACATGCGCAAGCGAGCGCCTTCCTCAACGCGCTGGAGATTTTCGGCCTCGGCTATTCGTGGGGTGGCTATCAAAGCCTTGCGCTTGAAGTGAAGCTTGGCGACCGCACCGTTTCGAAGAACGATTATGCCGGGGCGGTCATCCGCCTTCAGATCGGTCTGGAAGACGTGCCCGACCTCATCGCCGATCTCGAAAGAGGTTTTGCTGCAATCTGATTACTTAGGGCAGTTCCTGTTTAATTCAGGCAACCGCGCCATAAGGAAGATCATGATGACTTGGGTATTCATAATACAGGGCGTTATGGCGATCGGCCTTGCGGCGCTTGCCATTGCCGTCATTCTTCGTTACCACCGCTAATCTGTAGAGACGAGTTGGGGCCAATTTTTCAATCGTAACAAGGCAACTGATAGGCGGGATAATCGTTCTCGTCATATTGGCATGCTCACGAGGAGAGTAGTTATGCGGAAAATGGCGCTTGGATTGGTAGCATTAATGGCCCTTTCGGGCTGTACGACAACCGAGAAAGATGTCTCGATCGGCACGGCTGGCGGAGCTATCATTGGTGGTATTGCAGGCGGTGGACGCGGTGCATTGATTGGTGCGGGCGCAGGCGCTCTCGGCGGCCTGCTCGTTCGTGAACTACGCAGCGGCAAATGCGAATATCGCGACCGCCACGGACGTATCTACGTCGCACGCTGCCGCCGATAGAGCGTCCCCCTATATAGGACAAGAAGCGTCGGCACTTTCCGACGCTTCTACAGATTTGATTTTTTGAAAATATGCCCGCTTCGAGCGGGCAATATTTTATGGGAACTTCCTACCTTCCAATTTCGTTTCTGAAATAGGAAATAGGCAGGGAGAAATCCGATGAAGCTCGCTTTGAAAGCCGCGCTTATTGCGCTTGGTGTCTTTTCGGCAAGCGCAGCGCAGGCGGCAAACGCCATCTCCACCACCAATCTCAACGTCCGGACGGGGCCAGGAACCGGCTATGCTGCCGTTGGCGCCATACCGAGCGGTGCTCCGGTCAATGTCCGGGGCTGTACATCCGGCTATGGCTGGTGCCAAGTGAACTACGGCAATATGTTCGGCTGGGCGTCTTCGCGTTATCTGGCGATGCGCGAAGGTTCAGCCAGCGGCTATTCCGGTGATTTCGGCCAAACGGCAGCCTTGATCGGCATACCGCTTATCGCTGGCGTCGCAATTGGTGCCGCGCTCAACGACCGTCATGACCGTTGGGACCGCGGATACTGGCATCGCCACAGGCATTGGAGGCGTTCAGGCTGGCGGGGGGATCGCCCGCATTGGGGCGGCAGACACGGAGGCCATGGCCCGCGCACCTATTTCAGACCGCACGGCGGCGATGGTCCGCACGGCAGATAAAACCGCAAAGGCTTTGCAGCAGCCCTTGGCAAAAAGTGTCGAATGACACGATAAATTGCCTTTGCAATTGGCATAACCAATTGAAAATAAATATATAAAAATACTCCTGTTGCAGTAAAATAGCCTTTTTTGCCAAGGTACTTTGCCCCTGCCTGAGCGGCAAAGCGACATTCAACTTTGCCCTAACGTCCGGGATTATCGCGATAAAGGTCGTGTCGGCTTTCGACCCTCAACCCAGACGTTCGTCGATCAAATGCGATTTCCTGAAAGCTGACACTTCTTTGACAAACAGCTTCGGCTAGACAGGAATGCATGTGACCGTCCGCTTTTGAACCGAACTAGGAAAATGTTCACCATTTCGCTACCGATTAGACTGGCGGTAACTAGGTGATGAGGGCGACGCGCTCGGCGATGAACTGGGCGATCTCAGAAGGATTGAACCGTCTCGCATCCACGTAGCCGTCCGTGCGAAACACGCCATCGACAGCGCCATCGTCCACACGCACGAACATGATCCGTTGTTCGGCCCGTGCCATGATGATTTCGCGAATCGCGCGGAACTCGACGCCGCACCGGTCTTTTCGCTGATAGTCGTCGCCGACGAAGACTACGATCAGTTTGCAGCGGTTGCGGTAGATGTCCTGAAGTAGGGTGTCGAGCGACGGTCGGGCAAGCTGGGAAACATAATTGTTGTCGTAAAAATAGGCGTTTGGACCGACGCGTGCCTCGAGTTCGCGGGCCACTTGCTCGACCAGCCCGCGTGCCTCACCGGGAAAAGAGAGACCGACGTCAAAATCGTGCTGAGTGATATCGACGGCACGGCTCGCCTGTCGCGTCCACGACGGCAGAGTTATTCCTTTGGCCGTGTGCAGCTCCTTGGGCAGGTTTACGTCTTTGACCGCCCAGTGCGTACGATTCATCTCCCAATTGCCAATATCAAGCTCGAATGCGAGGGTGTCGAAGTCTGCTACCGTCAGGAAGGGCTGGACCGGGATGAACTCGTACTCGATTCGCACTTGCCCGCGCCTTACCGTAACATCGCGGATGAGCCCGAACTTGGGATCAAGCTTGCAGGCAGCCTCATAGGCGAAAATCGTGGGAAGGCGCGTCAATTCCGCCAGTTCGGCCCCGTCTAGCTTTCCGAACTTCTCGGTAATCTTCTGATCCGTGTATTCGTGCTGGTTAACGCAACGCGACAGGTCGAATGTACATGGCACCCCCTGCCACTCCTCTTTCCAGCCCGAAACAAATAAATTGTACATTGCATATTCCTCGCTAAGTTCGATGATCCATAAGATTTGTACCGGTTTCCAGCGACCTAAAGGGAGCCGGAAAGGTCGCGTGTCGCGACTAGATGTCATTCAGTAGGTCGCGGATTGGTTCATTCGCCACCGGCGTCCATCCCTCAAGGCGGGAGATTAGCATGTGAAAGCAGCGGGCGAAGGCGGCCTGCGCGGCGACGAGATTGGCCTGCTGGCCGAGTGAGCCGTTGTGCACAATCTCGCTGCGGGCGTGGTAGAGGGCGAGAACTGCCTGCTTGTAGGAGTCGACGCCAGGCACACCCTTGAGGCACAGGCCCAGCCGACGCTCGATGCGGTCGGCGACGCCTCTCTGGTATGCGTCAGTCAACAAGGTTTCGAACGCGACGGCGATGGCAACGACAGCTTCCGACTCGTTGATCCGGGAGCCGAAGGACTGGCGATACCAGTCAAGCGCCGTCACGAAGCGTTTGTAGAGCCGCTTCTGGACCTTGTCTTTGCTGGAAAGGTTCACGTGGCGGAAATATCCTTGTTCAACCGTCTTCAGTGCCGTCATGATCGCGGTCGAGAGCCGCTTCATGCGCGTGGTCGACAACTCGTCGGTGGAAATCACCGCCGCGACATCAGAAAGGCGAGCGAGTTCGAGCGCGGAGACGTTCATCGGGACGCGCCTCAGACCCATCGGCCGGCCACGCAGATTCTCGCCGATTAGGTAGTGGCGGATGTTGAGGGTTTCCCAATTATTGACATTCGAGGTGGCGTGAAATTTCTCGACTGGGTCGCTCTTTTCGACCGAGAGCGCATGCAGCATGAGCAGGCAGGACGCGGCGGTGCGGATCTTCAGGGAATAGACGAACTGGTTTTCGTACATGTCGCCGGTATGTGATGTGAGGCGCACCAGCATTAGCGGATTTCGGGCCAGCCAAGTGGCATGGGTCGCGAAGTGGCGAATATCATCGAAGACGATACGTTGCCTGATCCCGAGCGCCACCGACATTTCACACAATCGTTCATGGGCGGCCTTCACCGAGTGCTGCTGGCCGCTCACGGCGTAACCGGCGCGCGAGAAGGCCACCCAGTCGCGCAGGGAGGAGGAGCGGTCAAACAGAGTCGGTATCTTCATACCGAAACTAGTCAGCGGATAGAGGACGAAGCCCGGACGCTCTGCGCCCGCCTGGGCGAGATCGGCAATCACCCGACCGACGATATTGCCGCCGCCGGCCTTGCAGGCACCAAACACGCAGTCATCGAGGATCGATCGCCCGACATAGATTTCACGTGACCAGAGCGCGCGGGCAATCGCCGCGCGCAAGGTGATGATGTGGTGCTCGATCGCGGTGCGTTCGGCCTCTGAGAGCTTATTCTCGTCGGTTACAAGATCGTCGATCGCAGCGAAGAGATTGAGCTGGTTATGCTTGCCAGCAAGATAGCTTTCGGACTGGTTGATCGACTTGGTCGACTTCACCAAGAGGGTTGATAGAATGTTCGCTTTCAAAGTCCCCCCAAAATTCACTTTTCGCTCTAAGTCCTAACCCGTCGCATCGCTACCAAAAGTGGTGATTCTTTGCCACTCGACGATTTAGTTTGACCAGCACATCTCCCCCATGCGGGCTGTAAAAAAAGCGTCACGCGCGGCCTAAACGCGAAAAAGACAGCGCTTCGCTGCCGGTGTACGGTACTCTCGCGAGAGGACAGCTTTGGCGGGTTCATTTAGATAACCCGTCAGTCAGCATTCCACCCTATCTCCAACATGCGCTATCACCGGATGCTCAAATCCAACGATACGGCTTCGGACATATATGCCTGGAATCATTGAGAGAGATCGGATTCCATGATGCCACCTTCGGAGGCTTCATCGCATTCACTTGAAACCCGCGATCTGGGCTCTCAAGATAGCTTGGTAGCGTGAAAGTACTCGTCATAGGCGTCCAGACATTCGAGACGAAGTTAAATTGGAAATCACCCGGGATATCGAAGAGGCATCATTTCGTTGCCTCTTATCGATGAGCAATTTCCTTTTTTTGAACTTCACCTCGATAGCCTGCTTCGAAACCTCGAAGTAGGTCGACAGACGCGATAGTAATTCCTCATAGGGGAGATAGTTACAAGGCTGGTCATCAACAAAAATATATCCATGCCCTCTGTCTCGTATTTCCAGATCGTGGCGGAACTGCGCGGTCTGCGGCAGGAAAGTGACATCCGGCAGGATTAGCTCAGCAGAAAAAGCATTCGCCTGATATTCTAGGCGCTCATAAACAAAGCTGTCGCCTTCTTCGCGTGTGATGAACAAATCGTTCGCGATGATGGTTTCGGAACGCAAATATCTATCGTGATTTAAACAAAAATGGCCAATCTCATGCCCGATGGTAAAGCGTTCTCGCGTTTGCCGTGAATGCGAGTTTATCTGTATCGTTTTCCGTTCAAAGTTTGCCGAACCCAAGATTAAGACACCGTCGACATCAAATACAGCTTGATCAGTAAACTGCAAGTCAATGGATAGACTCTGGCAAATTTTTGCAAGATCCACCGCTCCAGACGAGTAATTAGCTACTTCGAGCGCCCTCGCCGCAAAGGCCTTTATCTGGTCTAACGAACGAAACGGAACCGATATACTACCGCGTTTTTTCTCGTGTCGAGACTGACCAACGGGCTCAGGATCTAGGTTCGTTAGAAGCTCGTCTATCGTCCCGAAATATTTTCCATCGTAATAGGCCGAAAACTTCAGCGATTTAATTGGATCGTCACTGCGGAAGATTTGAGAACGAACGAACCCGTGCTCGATACACGCGCCCCTGCGATCAGCGATAATCTCCAATCCATGCTCATCGTACTTGACGATACCCATTCGGGCGTTGCTGGCTACCTTCTCAGCACCAGACTGCAACCTGGACGTAACGACAATAATACCTTTGACGGCATGCGAGAATATGCGACCGATTTTTGACGAAAAATCGTTTACATAGATCTCAGAGATGCTTGCATCATGATTTTTGCACTCGAAGATGACATAAAGGTGAGGAGCGTCACGCCCCGTTCGATATAGCTCCAAAACGATGTCGAACTCGACATCTGCCTCTCGTTCGCGACAGTAGTACCGTTTTTTCTTATAAATTTTGCAGTTTTCGGGCGGATAGGCCCCGAAAACGAGTTCTCCACGATTTTGCTGATCGAAAAGATACTGGTAAAATGCGTCTTCTAGGCTATCGCCTTTACTAGTCGAATTCACCGAGCGCCCCGATGGTACCGAATTAGAAGTTTGCTTCTATCCCAATTGACCAACAAGTTTTGCAAAGTCAATTGTTCTAGTTAGGAATGCCGTAAACGGTTTGCTTCAACATTACGCTGGGTTTTGCCAAGGCTGGCTGACTTCCGCGACATCGCCCACTTTGACACTACGTCATTCTACCGTTTAGCGCGCTTTCTTTTTGCTTGACCTTCAGTTCTTGATGTACGGGACAAATGCAAGATGACAATGACTAAACACCACCCCGATAGCCATGCTCTGGATGACTGGCAATTATATGGGCCAAGAAGCGGCGAAATCTTTAATCTTATTTGCCGCCTTGCTTACGACCACGACATGCGACTGGTCGATATCGAGCGTATAATGGAAGAAGCGCTCAACGCAAAACTGCTGAAACTCAATTCTGGTTCGGGCCGATGAAACGACCCGCACCACCACCCAGCGTTCCACGTGGTACTCAGCGGATATTCATATTCTTTGCTTCGATAGTTCTGATCGCGCGCTCGGCATCCTTGCGGTGATAAATGGTCGAAATTCCGTCCTTTGCGTATATCGGGTGAATACCTAGGACGCGAATCTTCGCACATATACCACCGTGTGATATCTGACCGAACTCGTCACGCAGGCTACCTAGCGTGCTGAAGTTTCGCTCAAATTTCCGCACGTCATCAACTTTAATGTAATGTCGAAAGGTTTTCGTATTTGGGTTCGCGGCTTTGTATACTCGCAGATAGCCGGCCTTAATTAAGAATTGGAGCGTGCGAGTATTGATGCGCAACCGTCTAGTTGCTTCGAAAAGTCGCAGATCGCTTTCTTGATGAGGCAGGACCAACATATCCCGCACCTCATCTGGGTCAAGTAGCAACGCATCGATTCCGAACTTTTCAGACATTCGGCACGCGGAAGACAGTCTGTTCTTCAAAAAACATTCATATATCTGGGACACGCTGCGTTTGATCGAACGACTAACGTCATAAATCGAAACTTGTGTCGGATTTTCCGCTGCTAGTGGTAATTCGTTGACCGGTTTTACAAATGCTTCCAAATCCGAGCGATATAAGTATGTTTTATTTGCTGCATCTCTTCTCCTCTTTATCATTCCTGCCGCGATAAAGGTTGTGACGAAATGATAACTGCATCCGATGATTTGTCCAGCCCGAACCAGCGGAACGATATCGCCTATCCTGCCCCTTAGAAGCTGCACCTGATCCCTTGTCACATAAGTCGGCGGATTAGCCGCATCCCATGATATTGGTGACAGCTCAGACAGCATGTGAATAAGCCGCTCTTGTCGAAGACCGAGCTCCTTTTCGACCTTTCCTAAAGTAAAACAAGCCGGTTGATCGACACGATGCCCCAAGATCGCTGTTCCCGTCACGACCGGGTAGTTTTCGATAACGAAGTCGCGAACTATTTTTCGTATGGGCTCTATACCGGATATCGATCCTTCCCGAGAAAGCCATAAAAAAAGCAACCCAAATCCCGGTTATGAGACGCATGGGGAGATCTGCGCTCCGCTTTAAATTCTGCCAGCGCCGTTAATAACCCGTCAGCTCCTTTTTTGAGAACTTCAAACCCAACCTGGCTCACTGTCTGAGAATCGATATTTCCCACTCCCTGAGAAGAAGCGTAGGCACCATATTTGACTCTTACGCCAAGCGTTTCCGATGCTTTGGCAATAGCTGGCAGCGAAAGACGATCGAGCCAATCCGTGCCCTTCCAACCAGATAAACGCTTACGAATATACTGCTCTAAACTTGTCTCTTTGCACGCTAACGGTGATATTGCCGCCTGCTGAACAGTTCTCCAATGTTTTTGCACTACCCGCGCGAAGTCGTATGCGTGAGTGGCAAATTTCTCTGCAGGCAAGTTGATCAACGCTACCTGGTGAATATCACAACTCTTAATCGCAACAAATTGCCAGTCCAAACGACGAAAAGCACCAGAAAACCCAGTTGCCGCGACGCTCTCAGTTAGACATACGGGACATAGCTTTGCGCTCATTCGATGTACGGAACGATTTGTTGCAAGCTCTCGTCCAATTTTTTGTCGAGCTTGTCCCAAACTTCGGAAGGCGTATCGCTGTAGATCTGGAGGAGATGCGCGAGAAATTGCAGAGAGCCGTGCTATCTCCGTAGAATTCCCCATCCTTAGACTTTTCCAGTTCAGCCCAACGTCAGGGCAAAACTCGCCTGCACTGCCAACCATATTCCGTACCGCCAATCTTGACGCAAACGAGGTAGGTGTTTCGCGGTCAGCCAACTCACAGGTCAGTGCTAATCTTGCTATCGTCATCGAGATATCTCCTTTGCCAGAAGCGTTCGGGCGTCGATCCTGAGAAAATCAACGGCAATGAAGGGGTTTAAAGCGTCGATACACCCCGAACGACGACGAAATGCCATGATAAAATGGAGATGGTCCAAGTGGTCCTTTCTAGCAAGAAGCGCCTCTTCTGCTGCTGAAATCACAATTTCAATCAAAAGACCGAATTCTCCGTCGGACGCATGGATGAGACGTGCAGAAAAATCGTCGTTAAGATTGCTACTCACGGATAAATTGACACGACTGGCATAGGCCGAGATCGTTTCCATGACCCGTGTCGCATCTGCGGTCGCGAAGAGTTTTGGAAACTCGATCGGGTAGAAGCGACGCGCAAGTTGAGGATCGT
The DNA here is from genome assembly GCF_000007125.1 of Brucella melitensis bv. 1 str. 16M. NCBI lineage: Bacteria > Pseudomonadati > Pseudomonadota > Alphaproteobacteria > Hyphomicrobiales > Brucellaceae > Brucella > Brucella melitensis. The sequence goes on from NC_003317.1 coordinate 1,271,234, forward strand.
GATTTAGCAAGTCCTTCAGTTCAGGCGTTCCAGACAGGATCAGACCGACTGGCCAATCCTTGGTTGCATTAACGACTTCAACGTTCGCACCACTGACTGTAATGCAGAAGGCGTCTGATGCCGCAACAGGTCCTGAGCCTCATCCAGATGCAAAAAGAGAGTTCGCCGGGCGAAGAGATGTTGACGCACCATCGCCCAGATTACCATCTCTGTGCGTCTGGCAAACATTGGATAGCCAGTCGCCTCCAATGCTGTTTGTCCGACAAACTTCAAGGTGGCCGGAGATGGCACCTGAAAACTTACAACGTCGGCACGTGCGCTCCCGTCATCATGTATTACCAGGCCGGGTGTATGACTAAGCAGTCTCGCAACTGCACTAGTCTTTCCGCTACCTGAAGCTCCTATGACGGCAATTCCTCGGGCTTCCAAGGAGATATCAGCGGCCAGCTCGGCGCGCCGCCGCTCGAGCAATAACCGAAACTGTTCTTCCAGCCTGAGAAAAGCGGGATGGTGTGCGAAAACGCGTCGGAGGCCAACGATTTTCTGAGCCACTTCAAACCTGAGATCAGTCATCTGACAGCTCCCACGGCTTTTGATCATCGGCCTCAGTGAGGTTCTCGTGATCGACTGCTGCTTGAAAGGGTGTGATGACATCGCCAAACAGGTCATCAGTTATCGGAACTAGATCCTCCGTCTCATGCCCGGACAGTTTAATTCTGAGCCCCAGAAACAAGGTTTTTTCTAATTGCTCGAGATCGCCTGCTGTCGTCCGATCAGGCTGAATGCGCATTAACTCCCGCGCCCGCTGATCAATGCTCACCAATCTTTTGCGGGCCTTCCTTATTATTTCCTCTGACAGAGCCGCTTCGCCTCTATGTTTACAGCGAAGCTCGAATACCAATCGTTGCCATTCTTCGAGCGAAAGACCTGTCACTGCCTTCGATACAGCTTCGGCGATGCGCCATTCGCCAGCGACTTCTACACAGATGAAAGTAAGATCGCGCGGATTCACGCGCACCCGAACCATCCGATTATGACCGGTTAACAGCGCTTGCTGAAGTTCACTGCAGCTGTAATGGATGCCATGCACAAGAACGCCGTGCCTGCCAATTTTTCGCTGTAGCGGAACGCCAAACACCACAGTGCGTTCGATTAGCGTTGGCGGCGGAGTGATCCAGCGTTCATTTGCCAAACGTTTCCATGCGTTTGCTGGCGTTTCGCCCCCTAATCCAGAGTGCGGTGTATTATGATAAATATCGACCACAAAGTTAGTGAAAATCTCAGCCAGTTCGTCATCTGTCAGAGCAGCCCATTGCTCCGAAGGATAGTCGCCACGTTCCTGCGGATTGGAAAACGTCCGCCCGATTAGATACGGCATCAATTGCGCGCCGAACGTGCCGAATAATCTTTCAATGCCAGCACGAAGTTTCGGGACACCAGCCGGTGGCGCCTCATAAGTGCCGTGCAAATCGCACACGGCGCTTCGGAAATCTGCAGACGCGAACGCTGCCCCCTGATCCGTGACAAGGGTACCAATGCCTCCAAAGTACGGCCAGTCTGAATCGCAATTTGCCGCTCGAGCGATCGGGGTCTTATCGATCGTTATGAGTTCCAGCGCCCGAATTGCATCTTCCGCCGATGGATTAACAACAATACGAAGCGACACGATACATCGCGTTGCACAATCGAGAGCTACATAAAGCCAACGTCGTCCGACTTCGAAGCGAGCTCTCTCTTCAGGCCTCAGAGCATCAAGTGCACCTGATCGACCAAAGAGGGAAACAACATCGATATTCCATTCATCCATCTCGATACGTTCGAGTGGATAACTTGTCGAGACTCCCTCCTCATAGAAGGCAAACTTGCGTTTAGCGAACTCAGCGCCTTCCCTGCGCACCGTAACTTCGAAGGGGTCGAGTTTAGCAATCCGACGACGAACGGAACGTGCCGAAGGTATGGGCAAAGCAGGCAGCCCAAGCAGTGCACGTTTTTCGTTGGTCTCGATGAAGCGAGTTCGTGTCCGGTCGACTACCATTTGCTGACTTGGCTTGTTGCGCGACAAATATTCTGAAACGCATTCAGCCAGTAATATTTCGGTCTCGCCCACCAATTTTCGGGCATAGGATAAATCTGATCGTCGCTTCCGAAGAAATGCAAGCGGGCTTCGCGCGCACCTCTCGTACAGCCGGATCCATGAACGCAGTGCTGTCGGAGAAGGTGGCAGAAATCGCGTAACAGGCTTGCCCACTTTGTGATTCCCGGCCGGCAGTTGGCAGATGGTTTCCCGCTCATCTACTCTCATAGTCAGAGCAGGTAATATCTGCGAGATGGATCCGAGTGTACGGCAAGCCTTGTGTTTCGCTTCAGCCTCCAGGAAAGCTTCACAATAACTGGCTTTCCAGCGCAGTTTTTGGCGTGCCTCGGGTGGTAGCGAGCTAAGATAACGTTGATCGCAACGCGCCCGCCGCGCGATCTGACCAGCAGCGAAATAGTCCCGCTCTAGCCGAACATCAGGCTGCGAGAGCAATTGCATAATTTCCTCATGGCTAAATGACAGGCGACGAGAGGAAGCATCGCGAGCTCGCAGAATTACGCCCAGTTCATCATAATGTTCCAAGACATGGTCGATGCCATTTAGAGTTATGCAATCGGCCTCAGACAGTCGAAAACGAATACTCATCACATCGCCCCTCTAGCCATCAGAAGGGTATCGAAATCGATGTCACCCGCTCCGAGACGATCCGCATATCCGTCGTAAATAGCGCGAAAAACCGCTCGAAAACCTCGACCTTGCAGTTCACTTCGAGCTACCACACCGCCGACGGTCACCGCACAATCGAGCTTCGAAAGGATCAATCTGACGTGTTCATCTGCGTCCGGATCAGGGGTACGGCGAAATTCATGCAAGCGTGCAGCATTACGGGCGGCTGCGACCGTGAAAGACTGATCGGTCATGAGCACGACGTCGTGCGCGAAAGCTAGACTGGTGCCGGTACGAATGTACTGTAACTCGCGCCAAAAACTGCGTGATTTCGCACGGGATGAAGGCTTTACGGCAATTGCAACCCGTCGGCCATTCTTAAGCGTTGCGAGAAAGTCGAAAACATGTCGCTTTTGCTTCCCTTCAGCATTTCGATAGGTGACGAATGGAGGTTGATCCCAGATATCATGCACGTTTCGACAAGCCAGAAGCAGGTGAAGCACCCGCTGTTCGAGCTTGCTCTCAAACACGATCCGGCGCGGATGATCATCCGCAGGCAGCTGCGCAATCAAGGTACCTCGAAGGCTGGCTTTTGATCTTGGCGAAATGTGCCGTGTCGATCGGCTAGATTGCGGAGCGACAAACGTTTTGTGGCTAATATGTTCCATATCCATCACCTGAGCCCAGCGGATCGCAATCCGATCCGCCGTCACCGGTGCCTCTCGATTGATAAATTGATCCTGTTCCCGAACCCGGAAAAGGATCCGTGGACTTGACTCTCGAAGCGGATAGAGGGAAAAAGAGATATCGGTTCGTGATCGATATTCTAATCGGCCTTGAGGGTTAGCGCTCTCAGGGCCGTTTCCCTTTTTCAAGCCTGTTATTTCTTCATGGTCGCCTCCTGTTTTTCATAACGCTCCGGCCAAAGGCTACTCGGCTCAACGCCAAGTTTTTGGGCAATAGCAGTCTGAACTCGGGCTGAACGCGCTCGTCCTTGGCAGACCCGCGAGACCGCGACAGTACTCACCCCAAGCTCGTTGGCAATTTCAACAAATGTAATGCCTCGAGCTCGCAGTCGTCGCTTGATAAGATCGTGACGCTCAAAATCAACGTTCAAATCTATCACCTGAGAACTAATGATTCGAAATAATTATTAAACAACAAATCTAATTTTACAATAAAATTATGATACGGTTATTATAGTTATCCAATACGGTAAGATCAAATAAGCTTTTAATATTACTTTATTGTCAGATGAAATTCACTTCAAATCGAAAACATCATCGGTATTTCCGATTATTTTCCAAAGTGATGTTGTCTTACCAGCCATCAATACAGTGCGCCGAAAGCCAGATCCTTGACTTAACAGTCAACACTACTGCCCACGAAATCATACCCAAATCAGTAACATCATCGGATAAAAAACGCACGATTCCGGCTCGAGCCTTCAGATTGTTCCAGCTCATGAAGTTCGGGAACTGGGAGCGTGCTCATTTTTGTCGTCATCCGATCCTAATGGATACATCACCGGGTTCGTTCGCTTACGAATATGATTGCCTCCTTAAAATGGCCTTTTGGTCGAGATCGTCTCTAAGCCAATTCCTATGCAGCTTCCACCATTGCATCGAATATCCTAGCGATGCTATTCCTTCAAAGGAATATTTTGGAATATGATTCGGAGAGCAATGGTGTCAAACAATGTCGGTTGAACGCGAATTTGTTGATGCCGTCCGGATTGGCGATGGCGATGCGGGACGTGTCGTGGGGCAATCTCTTAGAGCATTAAGGCAAGCTGCGGGTTTTACCCAAATCGAGATGGCTCAGCGCTTGGGTGTCGGCCAAGCAGCAATCTCCAAGATTGAACAACGAGGCGATGTCCAAATCTCGTCATTGCAACGCTATGTCGAGGCTCTCGGTGCCAGCTTGCGCATCGATGCAGCATTTCCTGTTCATTCGAATCTCGGCGTTCGGATACAGGCCGATCTTGGCGGGTTGGTTGCGGACGACGAACAGTATGTTCTTCCGATTTTTGGCGACGGCGATGGTGCCCGCCCTACAAAACGGGATCTCGTCATCAGCATAAAGCCGAATTATTCAGGCAAGATATTTGATGGCGTTAAGACCATTGAGCTGCGACGGCGTTTTCCCTTATCGATAGCTGCGGGTGCGACTGCCTATATCTATTCGACATCGCCAGAAATGGCGTTGGTGGGCACCATTAAAATTGAAAATGTTGAACGACTTCAACTCCGTCTGCTTTGGAAAAAGCATGGTCAATCAGCATCGATCAAGAAAGCTGATTTCGATGACTACTTTAGCGGCCTAGAGGAGGGCTTTGCACTGAAGCTGTCGACGCCGCGCCGGTTTACGAGGCCGCTGACCTTACCTGAATTGAAGGAGCGATTTGGCTTTAAAGCTCCGCAGTCTTTCCTCTATGCGAAGCCCGAGCTTCAAAAGGCGCTCCGGAATGAGCACACAAACTTACCAGATTGACACGAATGTAATTATCCATCTGGAAGACAATAAAACAGTAGAGCCGGCTTTTTCTGCACTGACAAGCCTCGCTGCCAAGCACAAGGTCGATATTTTCGTGCACGAGGCGGCGCGCGACGATGTTGGCCGCGACAAAGATACGGCCCGCCGAGAGATATCTCTGAGTAAGCTGGGGAAATTTCAAACTCTATCTAAAGTTCGCGGCTTGACCACTGCAGATCTTTCGAACGCATTCGGACCTCTTCCGAAACACAACGACATAGTTGATGCGACCCTACTACATGCGCTTCACATCGGCGCTGTGGACTTTCTTGTGAGCCAGGACAGAGGGCTTCATGAGCGGGCCAGGCGCCATTCTCCAGAACTCGGTCGCCGGGTGCTTTATGTAGCAGACGCTGTTCAGCTCCTTAGAACGACCTATGAGCCAATCGAAGCGCCGGTGCGTTTCATCGATGAGGTCGCCGCTCATGCGATACCTCTGACGGACACTATCTTTGACAGTTTGCGCGAGGACTATCCAGGTTTTGATAAATGGTGGACAGAAAAATGGGTGAAGCAGCGGCGCCTCTGCTGGATTATCGAAGACGACGGAATTGCCGGCCTTCTCGTCAGAAAGGATAAAACGGGCTCGGACACCGACGCCATGGAAAAAGCCAATAAGATATTGAAGATCTGCACGTTCAAGGTTCGGCCGGAAAGACGCGGCCTTAAGCTCGGTGAACTGCTTTTGAAAAAGGTCTTCTGGTTCGCTCAAAAGAACAAATATGACCTCGTCTATGTCACCACATATGAGGGGCAGACCTACCTCATTGATCTTCTTGAATATTTCGGATTCACGCACACTGCGACAAAAGAGGACGACGAAAGGATCTACGAAAAACGTATGGGCACGCGCGCGCCTACACCGACAGATGGCGACAATCGCTTTGATGTCCATCGCCTGAATTATCCGCGCTTCGCCATCGTGCCGGACACTGCAGCGTTCGGTATCCCGATCAAAGAAGGCTATCACGATATCCTCTATCCAGATCTCAAGCAGCAGAACCAGTTGGATCTCTTCGGAGCGCTTGGGTTGGGAGGAGGTCCGCGGCGACCGGGCAACACAATTCGAAAGGTGTATCTTTGCCGAGCACCCTCCAATTTGGGCCCGCCAGGATCACTCCTTTTCTTCTACAAGGGCAAATCGTCGTCTTCACCGTCCCAGACCATGTCGGCAATCGGAATACTCGAGGACGTTCGTTATGCGCGGTCCACTCGGGAGCTGCTCCAGATGACAGGTGGACGTTCGGTATATAGTGAACAGGACCTTGAGGGCTGGCGGGCATCGGCCGAATCGCCTGTAAAAGTTATCAACTATCTGCTTGCTGCCTATATTGATCCAGCTATCGGGTTGAAGCAGCTTCAGGAGAGCAAAATTATCACGGAGCATCCGCCTCAATCGATCTTTCGCATACCGCGTCCTCGTCTGGACGACCTGCTTTCGCAGATCGACCTTGGATTTCAAGCATGAGTGGGCGGAAGGTCGTTGCCTTAGTGGGGGTGTCCGGAGTCGGCAAGTCGACACTTCTGAAAGATGCGCGACGGGGACTTGTTTTCGAGCACTTGCAGGCCAGTAGTCTCATTAAGGCAGAGAGACAGGAGCGCAAAGGCAAGCCTGTCATCCATGATCTTCTGCGTGAGGGAAATATCGATGACAATCAAGCTCTTCTGATAGCCGGCTTCATTCGGCGCGCGCCGAAAGAAGGATTGATCGTTCTCGACGGACATACCATCATAGACACTCCTGATCGCCTCGTGGAAATTTCGCCTTCGGTTTTCTCGGCTATCGATGTCTCCCGGTTCATTGTCCTAGTCGATGACGTTGAGAAAATCGCATTGCGACGTTTATCGGATTCACGGAGAACAAGACCCGTCCGTTCGCAAGAAGAGCTCGTTGAACATCAGGAGCGGTCCGTTCTTGCGGCCTATCGTGCAGCGCTCGCCCTCAGTGTCCCTTTGTTCGTTGTCCCCTTGAACAAACGTCCGGATATCGCGATGCTTCTCGATCGGTAGTTCAGGTCACTGCCGATTGACGCAGAATTATCACTAATCTCATTGTTACATACGGGCTGTGCGCATGCGGTATTGTTGGACAACTAGGGGTCGGTTCCGGCTGAGGGCAAAATGACACCGTAAGCCTGCAAGCGGCTGTCCCACTTGAACCGTTGTCAATTTTGGTGCCGGAAAGCCTTGATTTGCATGGGGCGATTGATGTCCAAAACAGACTATAGTTCAGTTGGGACAGCGACGGCATGACCGGAAAGCGCCAACACTGGCCATTGCCATCCCGACAAACTCAATTAGTCTTGTGGCGCATAATCTTGCCGGGAGACGCACGTGAAAACCGCCATCATCTTCGACTGCGAGTTCCTTTGCATCAAAGGCTCCCAGAGCCGTTTCTGGTGTGCAGCTATCGACCCCGACCCTGTCATAGCTCAAATCGGAGCAGTCAAGATTGGTCTCGAAAACGAACTCCCCATACTCGAGACTTTTAAAGCCTACGTGACACCGCACGATCGCTATGGCGCTCGCTATGCCATCGCCCCCTACTTCACGGACCTGACGGGCATCACCGAGGAACAGATCTCGCGAGATGGCAAACCTTTGAAGACAGCGCTGAATGATCTTGACAGCTTTTCTGATGGCGCAACCTTCTGGTCATGGGGGAAAGACGAGCTGAACATGATCGCAATCAGCTGCTATGTTGAAGGCATTGCGCCCCCGATACCCGCGCCCCGGTTCGATAACGCTGTGAAGCTTCTGCTTGCTGCTGGTATGCCTGTGGAGGATTTAGCGCGAACGCCTAGCAACAAGCTAGCTGATTATTACGGCCTTGAGCACCCGGAATTACAGGGGCACGATGCGTTGGACGATGCACGTTCTATCGGTTACACGCTGCAATATCTTCTTAGTTCCGGAAAGTTGGAACCTTCCGCTTTTAGCAGCTAAGGGCCTCATTGCTGACTTCCCCCGTTAGAGTGTCATTTCGCCCTCAGCCTGAACCGACCCCAACTACCACAATCGCAGTTCCGCAAGGCGGTCCAAAGCGCTGTTGTCTCGCAAGCTGCGCGGTGAAATCACCGATCAACGGATCAAGATGCCCGGTCGATACCGATGAGCGCGGTGCGGATCACTGCGCTCTACATTGTTATGCTCCCTTGCGCTTCATTCAGAATTTGTCTAGCAGGTCCTGGGCGCTGTTCCGACGATCACGACGAGCTTTAACCAGCGGAAGGAGAAGACCAGGTAGCGCAGCGTTGAATGGATCGAGTTGTGCCTTCTGTCGAGCCAAATATTCCTCGATCTGTTCCAGCGTCGAGTTAATGTGGTTAGCCGCGGCTTCACCTTCGTTCTCGCGCACCGCCATACCGATGGTGACCGAGCCGCCATAAACTTCGCCACGAGGCATCATGCTGCTCCATTGTCCGGCCCCCCACTTCCACAGCCCCTCATCTCCAGTGAATGGGAAGGTCTTGCTCACGCGCAGACCAGGCACCTCAACTGTGCCTTCGAAGTGATCTCGAACCGAGATTCGCGTCTCTACGACGTTTTTCTGTGCTCCATCATAGTCGAGCGTGATCGGCTCGATACTAAGTTCGCGCACTAATGCTCGCACTACATCCTCGTCCGTCTGGCTGTCAAACCTGTGCTGATCATACCCGTCGACATGGTTCGCCAACTCTCGCTCGACATGACGGACGACGTCGCCCACGTCTCCCCCATCGCTGCGCATAAACAACACATCACCGATCACCGACATTCTCATCTCCCCGCCACTCGAATCAAATTCATCCTGCCCTTGGAGCAGTGAAGTAAGATGGCAGAAAAGCGTTCTCAATGCAGGTCGAACAAGGGAATTTTGTGTTCCCTCCACAAGTGTTTGTAAGAACTGTAGTCCCCTTTGCTTTCCAATCGGATGCTGATGACGCAAAGCAATTGGCGATCTTCACTGCAATCCGCCGCCAAGGGTAGATGCTCTTACTACCGTTAGAGAATAGCCGGCATGCGGTCCAATCACTGTGACCCCCGACCGACTGACGTATTTTTTCTAGTCTCCGGCCACGGGTTCAAAGCGCGCACTACTGATCCAAGGAACGCGTAGCGACCAAAAAGGCCAATTATCGTGGCAATCGACAAAAAGAAAAGATGAGTGGCGATCCCGGCAGGATTCGAACCTGCGACCATCGGCTTAGAAGGCCGGTGCTCTATCCAACTGAGCTACGGGACCCTGCCCTTTGAACAAGACGCCGGGGCCTTATCGGGGCCTCGGCGATTGCGTGTTTGTCTTTCAGGCTATGAAACAGCCGTTTGAACCAGACAACCCGTCAATGGGTCCAGGGTTGCGGACGATCAAAACGGAAATTGTCGGAATAAGAAACCTTGCGGCGCTTCGGCTCATGCGGCTCCATGAGGCGATAGGGAATGTCGTTGCGCGTCGCATAGGCTACCGCTTCTTCCTGTGAGGCGAAGAACAGCCGGATCTGGCTTTTCATATCACCCGAAGAGGTATATCCCATCAAAGGCTCGACCACGCGAGGCTTTTCGGGTTCATATTCCAGAAGCCATTGATCCGTCTTGGCCTTACCGGACTGCATGGCGGTTTTAGCTGGACGATAAATGCGAGCTACCATTTGAAGAACCTTGAACTCCGCTTCACCTTCCCTCGCAGGAAGGAGACAAATCTATCATGGCAATAGTTTACCCGGTTTAGCGTGTCAACGCGATAAAGACGCACGCCACAGCCTTGCGGCATCAAGGCTTTCCATCATCGATCAACTTGTCGGGAAAATGGTCGGAGCGGCAGGATTCGAACCTGCGACCCCCTGATCCCAAATCAGGTGCGCTACCAGACTGCGCTACGCTCCGCTGCTCTGTTCGAACGGGGTTCTCACTAGATAATCCAATGCCATAAAGCAAGAGGCAAATTTGCCCGTTGACGCTTTTTCGCTTCGGCCCGCTAATTCTAAAATCTTAAAGCCGTTGGAATTGACAGCTCTGGTAAAGTAAGTTTACCAATCATCCACCTGCATACCATGACGCGCAATAGCCCGACTACCGCTCTAAGGAGAGGGCAGCGGAAGGGAATGTTTCCATTGGTCAGCCAAATCGGTGGAGCGAATTGGAGTGAAAAGGAAGAGATTTTAATCCAGGAGGGAGGACTTCGATGCCCTGGAATCAAGTTTACGATCCCCTAGGCAGCATGTTCTGGTCAACATTGCTTGCCGCATTGCCCATCGTGGTACTGCTCGGCGGAATCGGCATTTTCCACATAAAAGCACATATAGCCGCGATTCTCGGTTTGATTACCGCGCTCTTAATTGCGGTGATCGGTTTTGGAATGCCCGCCGACATGGCGGGAGCCACAGCCGTTTACGGTGCAGCCTATGGCCTTATGCCCATCGGCTGGATCATTCTCAACGTGATCTTTCTGTATCGCCTGACGGAACAGACCGGGCAGTTCAACATCCTGCGTGATTCGATTGCCGGGATAACCCCCGACCGTCGCTTGCAGCTTCTGTTCATCGCCTTTTCCTTTGGCGCGTTCTTTGAAGGTGCAGCCGGCTTCGGAACACCCGTGGCCGTGACGGCAGCCATGCTGATGGGGCTTGGCTTTGCGCCGCTTCCCGCCGCTTCCCGCCGCTGGCCTGTCGCTGGCCTGTCGCTGATCGCCAACACCGCGCCCGTCGCTTATGGCGCCTTGGGTACACCTGTTATCGCATTGTCTGCGGTGACGGGGATCGACCTCTTGCAATTGTCAGGCATGATCGGTCATCAGCTTCCATTCTTCTAGGCCATCGTTCCATTCTGGCTCATCTGGGCCTTTGCGGGCCGTAAAGGCATGATGGAAGTCTGGCCGGCACTGCTGGTTGCCGGTGTTTCGTTCGCCGTACCGCAATATGTAGTGTCCAATTTCCATGGGCCATGGCTCGTCGATGTTATCGCCGCCATCTGCTCCATGGCAGCACTTGCCGCGTTCCTTCGCTTCTGGCAGCCGCGTCGCATCTGGACGTCGACCGGCAAAGAGGGCGAAGAGACCAATGCACCGGTCCAGCCGCGCCACAGCCATTCCAGGGGAGCGGTTTTCCGCGCATGGCTGCCATGGCTCGTTCTGTCGATCTTCGTGTTCTTGTGGGGCACACCGCAGGTTCGCACATGGCTCGATTCGCTGTGGATCTGGAAAATGCAGGTTCCGCATCTGCATAACCTGGTCTTCAAGGTTCCGCCGGTCGTTGCCGAAGCCCATTCGGAAGCTGCGATCTTTACGCTGAACCTCCTGTCGGCCACAGGCACGGGCATCCTGCTTTCCGCCGTCGTCGCGGGCTTTATCCTCGGCTTCAATCCGTTGAAGCTCGTGAAGGAATATTTCAAGACGGCCTATGTGGTGCGCTTCTCGCTCATCACCATCTCTGCAATGCTCGCGCTCGGCTATGTCACCCGCTATTCGGGTACAGACGCGACCCTGGGCCTTGCATTCGCACAGACGGGCTGGGTCTATCCGTTCTTCGGCGCGATGCTCGGCTGGCTGGGTGTGGCGCTGACGGGTTCGGACACGGCTTCCAACGTCCTGTTCGGCGGGCTTCAGAAGATCACGGCTGAACAGCTTGGCCTTTCGCCGGTTCTGATGGCAGCAGCCAATTCGTCTGGCGGTGTCATGGGCAAGATGATCGACGCCCAATCCATCGTCGTCGCCTCAACGGCAACCCAGTGGTATGGACACGAATCGAAGATCCTTCGCTATGTGTTCTTCCATTCGATTGCGCTTGCCTGCCTTGTGGGCGTTCTGGTTCTGGCGCAGGCCTATGTGCCGCCATTCACCTCCCTGGTGCCAGCGGAAACCTTGCCTTTAGTTGCTCATTAGAGCGCGTTTCGATCTGATTGAATCAGATCGGCGCTCTAATCCTTTGCTTTGACGCGTATCTTTTCCGAAAACCGTTTCACACTTTTCGGGATGCGCTCTAAGCTCCAGACCTGCACAACAATCAGCCCACGCGGACCCGCTCCGCGTGGGCTTTATATTTTATAATTGAAGCCGGGCTTGCGGGCCGCATCTGTCGCAAGGAAACCAAACCGGCAGGGATCGAGAGAAAAATCGGAAAAGGCGGTATTTTCTTTCAGTAAAACTGAAGCCAACAAAGTTATAAACATATAAACCGATTTAGATTTCAATCGCTTACCGTTTGTGATGCGGTGTTTTTCGCCGGGCTGTGCTAATTGGCAGACAGATCAACGGAGGATCAAAATGGCTATCCAGACTGTTTCCGATGAGCTATATCGCCGTCATGAACGTGAGTGGGCCGAATTCCGCAATGCGGTTGAAGCAAGTGAAACAAACCAGAAGCAGCAAGGGCAGGCTTCCGGCAAAACTTCCTGTGACAGCAAAACCGGAAATCAATAATCTATCCGTTTGCCTCTTTGCAAAACGCCGCTTCAAGCGGCGTTTTTTATTGCCTGTTCGCCAAGGCTGGCAAAATCTTATCTTCAACAAAATTGACTTGGGCTTTCAGGGCGATCCGCTAACTTTATCACATCAAACCATTGGGAACAGGGCCTGGAAGCATGACAATTCAGAAAGTCGCGATCATAACAGCAGGGGGCAGCGGCATGGGAGCAGCCTCGGCCCGCCGTCTGGCACAGGACGGTTTTGCAGTTGCCATTCTGTCATCGTCCGGCAAGGGCGAAGCCCTCGCCAAAGAATTGGGGGGCATTGGCGTTACCGGCTCGAACCAGTCCAACGACGACCTGCAAAAGCTGGTCGACCAGACTTTGGAAAAATGGGGGCGGATCGACGTTCTGGTCAACAGCGCCGGTCATGGGCCGCGCGCACCAATTCTCGAAATTACCGACGAAGACTGGCATAAGGGAATGGACACCTATTTCCTCAATGCCGTGCGCCCCGCGCGCCTCGTCGTGCCTGCAATGCAGAAGCAGAAATCGGGCGTCATCATCAATATTTCGACCGCCTGGGCTTTCGAGCCAAGTGCGATGTTCCCGACATCGGCTGTGTTCCGTGCAGGGCTTGCCTCCTTCACCAAAATATTTGCCGACACCTATGCGGCTGAGAATATCCGCATGAACAATGTCCTCCCCGGCTGGATCGACAGCCTGCCAACAACGGAAGAACGCCGCGAAAGCGTGCCGATGCAGCGTTATGGGAAGAGCGAGGAAATCGCGGCAACCGTGTCGTTCCTTGCTTCCGATGGGGCGGCTTATATCACCGGGCAGAACCTGCGTGTCGATGGCGGCCTGACACGCTCAGTCTGAACGTTCCGGTAACGAAATGCGAAGGAAGACGCGGTAGTGTCTTCCTGTCGCGATTCGGACAGGAAACAGACAATGGCTGCAAGGAAACGAAGCTCCTCTTCGCGTTCGCCAAAGCGCTCTTCCAGGCGCAAAAGCGGATCGGGTTCCTCGACGCCGATATTGGCGCTGGGCGCCATTCTGGCTCTTGGCGCATTCAGCCTGTGGTCCACTGCGCAGCACAAAAGCCCACAAGCGGCTTTATCCGCGCTATTCCAGCGTCCCGCGCCCAAGCCCGCCCCGGCAGCTACAGCCAAGGCTGAAAACAAGCCCGCGCCCGGCAAGACTGCCGATACGAAAGCGCCAGCCAGAGATTATGCGGCCGCCGTTGGCCCTGTTCCCCGCCCGGCAGCACCGGTTGCGCCCACACCGCAAAAGCCCGTCCAGACCGCGGCCGTCGCGGCGCCCAAACCGCCCCGCCCTTCCGGGAGCGTCGTGGCATCGGTTACACCCGCTGCACCTCACGCCATGCCACCACGCGGCGTCAATACACCGGCAAACTCGCCGTCGGTTATCTATGCCAAGGCCAAGCTCACCATTCACAAGAATGCCTGGGACCGTTCGCCAGCCATTGCCACCATTGAGAAAGGCCGCGAAATGCGCTCCTACGGCAAGACAGGCCGCTGGCATCGTGTGGTTGTACCCTCGACGAACATCATCGGCTGGGTTCACGAGGATCAATTGATCGGTGGACACAACAAGCCGGACAGCGCAACGCTCATTACCGGATCAGTTGCCAAAAAGGCGCCATCGCCCGCGTCCACGCCCGCTCATGTGCAATCACACATCCTGCCGCCAAAGGCTGTCGGCGCTAAAAACTAGCTATCTTTTGCTGCTCTGGCCATCAGTTCCAACTGCGGGTCGCCCGGCAGATATTCAAATCCGGCCTCGATAAGCAAGGAACTATCCGCAACCAGATTGCCGAAAAGCTGGTCGTAGAGACCGCGCTTGCCGATCCCCCCCAGCAGAAACTTCATGATAAGCGGCGGCACGGGCACAAGCCGCGCCGGGCGCTGCATTGCCGCCCGTGCCTTGCCCACGATTTCACGTGTCGAGCGCGGCTGCGGCTCGGCCAGATGGAAAACCCTGCCAGCAACCTTTTCAGCAGGCGCTTCGCTCAGGAATATCAACGCCCGCGCGACATTTTCCAGCGATACAAAACTGCGCTTGTTATTGGCTGCGCCAAAAGGCAATGGAATGCGGCTGTCACACAGTTTCATCAGCGCCTTCAAATTGGCGCGCGCACCGGGTCCATAAACCAGAACCGGGCGCGCAATCACAATGTCCAGCCCTGTCATGGCAAGCAAGGCAGCCTCGGCCCTTGCCTTCGCCCGCCCGTAATCATCGCGTGGTGCAAGGGGCATGTCGGGTGCAAGCGGCGATGGATTTCCGGCAATCGTATAGATGGTTGAAACGAAGACGAAGCGCCTTACGCCTTGTGCTTTTGCTTTTCGCGCCAGCTCGACGGCGAGCCGATGGTTGACGGCATCAAATGTTTTGGCATCGGGGCGCTCAGCCCCTGTGCGGTGAGCCAGCGCTGCACAATGAACAACGGTTTCCACGCCTGAAAAATCAGCATCGTGAATATCTTCCCGCGACAGCGGCATGACATTATGGCCTGCCGCTTCCAGCTTCGACACAAGCGCGCTGCCCACAAAGCCCGCCGCCCCTGTGACCGCCACCCTCATCCGGCCTGCCCCATATCGGCCAGAATCTGCGCCGCAAGCGCACGCGTGATGCGGCTTTTCTGTTCGAGCGCGGCGCGATCCAGCCGATCCACGATCTGTATCGCCGATAGAAGCGAACGCTCCATACGGCTGACAAGATAGGACACGACATGCGGCTCCACGCTCACCTGCCGGTCTGCGAAAAGCTTGTGAATGACGCCGGAAAGCAGCATGTCGTCCGGCTCCGCGATTTCCACCACGGTTGCAGCCTTGAGACGTGATGCGAGGTCAGGCAGTTTCACGTTCCAGTTTGCAGGCCACAGGCGCGAAGTCATCAGCAGGGACGGACCCGGCCCCTGCGCCGCATGTTGGCGCACACTGTTGATGAGGTGGAAAAGCCCCGTCTCATCAAAAGCTTCGGCGCCGATATTATCAATCAAAACGGGGCGCTCGGCAGCACTGTTCACGGCTTCCTCGGTGATGTTCGACGGATCGACCAGCAGCGCATCCGTACCCGAGCGCCATATTTCGGCAAGATGGGTTTTGCCCGCACCCGTCGGCCCGGCAAGGATCGTAACCGGCGAAAGCCAGTTCGGCCAGCGGTCAATGAGATCGACTGCGGCACGGTTGGAAGCCGTGACGATCAGATCCTCCCGGTTGTAACCGGGCTGATGCTCAAGATTAAGCGGTATCTGGCGCGGTGCGTCATGCATCGCAGCCCCCATCAAATCCCATCGGATTTTGGCTCCATCTCATTTCTCACGGCCTGTATTGTCACCCGCCTCGATCAAAGGTCCAGCGTCCGGGTTCGAGCGGTGGTTGGCAGGATCATACATCGGAGAACGCAGATAGCTATTCAATGCAAAACGCACAAGCACCCCGACAGCCGCCGCAGCCGGGACGGCGACCAGCATTCCAGTGAAGCCGAACAGTGAACCAAAGGCGAAAAGCGCAAACATCAGCCAGACCGGATGCAGCCCCACGGAAGAGCCGACAAGCTTGGGCTGGAGAATATTGCCTTCGATGAACTGGCCAAGGAAAAACACCGCCGCAACCGTGCAAACCATGATCCAGTCGGGCCAGAACTGCACCAGCGCCACGCCGATGGCGAGCGCCAGCCCGACAAAAGAACCAATATAGGGAATAAAGCTGATAAGGCCTGCAAAAAAGCCGATCAGGAGGCCGAAATTAAGCCCCGTCAGCGTCAGCCCGATGGCATAATAGGTGCCGAGAATGAGGCAGAGCGTGCCCTGCCCCCGGATGAAGCCAGCCACCGCCGCATTCATTTCGCGCGCGATGCGGCGCACCGTATGAAGCTGCTTACGCGGAACCCATGAATCAATGCTGTTCACCATGCGGTCCCAGTCGAGCAGCATGTAGAAGGCGACCACCGGCGTCACCACGAACAGGCCCGCAATATCGATCAGGGATTTCCCCGAATTCCACAGCGACTGAAGCAGTGTGGAGAGAAAACCCGCCCCTTGCTGGAGCAGCGAACTGAGATTTTGCTGAATGACCGTGCTGTCGATGCCGATATATTTCTTCAGCCATTCCGAATCCCTGTTCGCCAGAAGCGACTGCAATTGCGTGATGTAGCCGGGAAGATTAGAAATGAAATCGGCAAGCTGCGTAGCAAGAATCGGCACGACGATCATCAGCCCGATAATCAGGATCATCAGGAAGATAAGCAGGATGACAATGCTTGCCGCGAGCCGCGAAAGGCCAACCTTTTCAAGCCGGTCTGCAACCGGATCGAGAAAATAGGCAAGCGCCATGCCCGCGACGAATGGCAGGAGAACCGAGCTGAACACGACCAGAAACAGCACGAAGAAGGCCATGGCTCCAAGCCAGAAACCGGCCTGCCGCCGAACCGATGCGCCTGAAAAACTTTCAACTTCCACATTGACATGAATGTCACCGTTGCGACCAATCGTTTCCGATTGGCGAATGGTTTTGGTGACAGTCTGGCGCGCGGGCGTCGGTTTCTTGACCATGATGATCCATTCTATGCAGATTTGCCGTTAGAGCGGTTCCTGTTTTAACAAAATCGCCGGAACCGTTCTGGAGCCCGAACCAAAAGCATCATTTGCACACCAGCATGGCGGCTTTTGGAACAGGCTATAGGTCCGTGCGGAGTTTAAGATCGAGTTACCGCCGCGCAGGATACAATTGAGGAAAATTATATCAGCAGGTCAAGATTGCAATCTTTGCAGGAATTGCAAGCCCGCAAGCCTGCTTTGCGGCGGTAAATCGGCAACAACGGAAATTTCGACAGATTCCTGCAATCTTTTTCGCTTTTCCCGCCCCCCAGCCTTGCAGGACGGGCCATCTCGTGCCATTGCGCGCTAACAAATACAGCGTGGACAAGCACCCAGTTTCAGGAGCACGCCATGACCATGGAAAACAAGCCCGCCGGCCAAAACGGCCTGACCTATGCGCAGGCTGGTGTTGATATCGATGCCGGCAACCTGATGGTCGAAAAGATCAAGCCATTGGTGCGCTCGACACGCCGCCCCGGTGCGGATGGCGAAATCGGCGGGTTCGGCGGTTTGTTCGATCTCAAGGCTGCGGGCTTCAAGGGTCCGGTTCTGGTTGCGGCCAATGATGGTGTCGGCACCAAGCTCAAGATCGCTATTGATGCGGATATCCATGATACTGTCGGCATCGATCTCGTGGCGATGTGCGTGAACGATCTGGTCGTGCAGGGCGCGGAACCGCTTTTCTTTCTTGATTATTACGCCACCGGCAAGCTTTCGCCGGATCAGGGCGTCGCGATCGTTTCGGGCATCGCGGAAGGCTGCCGTCAGGCGGGCTGCGCACTGATCGGCGGTGAGACGGCGGAAATGCCGGGCATGTATCGCGACGGCGATTACGATCTTGCAGGTTTTGCCGTGGGCGCAGCAGAACGTGACCGCCTGCTGCCGCGCGGCGATATTGCCGAAGGCGACATCATTCTGGGCCTTGCTTCCTCGGGCGTTCATTCCAACGGCTTCTCGCTTGTGCGCCGCATCGTCGAGCTTTCCGGCCTCGGCTGGAAGTCGCAGGCCCCTTTCCAACCGGGCGCAACGCTCGGTGAAGCCCTGCTCACCCCGACGCGGATTTACGTCAAGCCGCTGCTCGCCGCCATCCGTGCCTGCGACGGCATCAAGGCGCTGGCGCATATTACAGGCGGCGGCTTCCCCGACAATATTCCCCGCGTCCTGCCGAAAGGCCTGGCTGCGGAGATTGATCTTCCGGCCATTGCAGTCCCGCCGGTTTTCTCCTGGCTTGCCAAGACTGGCAATGTCGAACCGAATGAAATGCTGCGCACCTTCAATTGCGGCATCGGCATGATTGCGGTCGTCAATCCGGCAAAGGTCGATGAAGTGATCGCAGCACTTGCAGCCGAAGGCGAAAAGGTCGTTACACTCGGCCGCATGACCCGGCGTGAGAAAGACGGCGTCATCTACAAGGGCCAGCTCGCACTATGAAACGCAACCGGGTCGTCATCTTTATTTCAGGCGGCGGCTCCAACATGGAAGCGCTGATCCGCGCGGCACAAGCGCCCGGTTTTCCGGCGGAAATCGTAGCGGTCTTTTCCGACAAGGCAGAAGCGGGCGGCCTTGCCAAGGCAGAAGCGGCAGGCATTGCCACGCAGGTTTTCAAGCGCAAGGACTTTGCTTCCAAAGAAGCGCATGAGGATGCGATCCTTGCCGCTCTCGACGTTCTCAAGCCGGATATTATCTGCCTTGCAGGCTATATGCGCCTTCTGTCAGGCCGCTTTATTGCCCCTTACGAGGGGCGCATTCTTAATATCCACCCTTCCCTGCTACCGCTTTTTCCGGGCCTGCACACGCACCAGCGCGCGCTCGATGCGGGCATGAAGCTTGCGGGCTGCACCGTCCATCTGGTGACGGAAGGCATGGACGAAGGGCCAATCCTCGCACAAGCCGCAGTGCCGGTGCTGGACGGCGATACAGCCGAAACGCTGGCCGCGCGCGTGCTGAAGGCCGAACACCGGCTTTATCCGCTTGCGCTTCAAAAGTTTGCGGCTGGAGAGAAGGCTTCCAACCAGTTTTCGGACGGCATGGTGCTCAGCGCCTGAAAGGCTTTCCGGCCCGACGCGACAAATTGATCACACATACAATTTTTCGTTAACAAAACTTTAATATCCCGGAAAAAGCTTTATTTCCGCTGCTTAAGGGAACCTGCTTCGGCAAATCCCGTTAAGAAACGTGAAAGCGTCTCTTTCTATGTGTGTCTCAGAAGAGGACAAGATCATGTCTCTCCGTTTTTCGACTTCCCTCCTGTCGGCCATGGCCGTCGTTTCCGGCATCGCCGTCGCCGCGCCTGCCGGTGCTGCTGACCTGGTTGCCCCTCCCGTTTCGGGCCGCACGCAGCCGCATTCGGAAGTCGGTATGCTGACCTGCGATATTTCACCGGCGATCGGTGTCATCATCGGCAGCCGTCAGGATGTTAATTGTGTATTCAAGCCCAAGCGTGGCCGCGGCCCGCTGGAGCACTATAACGGCACCATCACCAAGATCGGCGTCGATGTCGGCTTCATCAATGGTGGCCGCCTCGCCTGGGCCGTCTGGGCGCCGACGGTTCGCCCGGCTGGCGCATTGCAGGGGCGTTATGTCGGCGCATCCGCCAATGCCGCAATCGGCGTCGGCTTCGGCACCAATATCCTGACCGGCGGTTCGTGGAAGACGATTTCGCTTCAGCCCATCTCCGTGCAGGGCCAGAAGGGCCTTAACGCAGCGGTCGGCATTTCCGGCCTTCGCCTGAAATACGCCGGTTAAAGCGACTCCAAGCATTTGTTTTGTCGCATTATCCGACGCATCGAAGCGGGATCAGAAATCAGTCCAGTGGACTGATTTCCCCGCGTAGGCGCTTCGCACTTTTGGCTCGAAAATGCTTTAGCGGTTCCTGTTTAAAAGAATCGTCGGAACCGCTCTATCTCTTTATTTTTCGCATTGTCCCACGCAAAACCGCTTCGCACTTTTGCTGGAAATGCTTATGAGCGGCTCACGCTCTTGCCGGATAGGCCTTGATCCAGATTTTCGTATCGTGAACCGCAAGCCCGCCATAGGGGGCAGGCGATTGTGCGCCTACCAGCGTATTGACGCCCTCTCCGCGCTCGAAAGCGGAATTGGGGAAAAGGCCTTCCGAAACCACCACGCCGCGCTTTTGCCCGGCATGAAGAACCGCGTGAAGCACCACTTCGCCGCGATGATTGCCGATTTCGATCCGGTCGCCATCGGCGATGCCCAGTGCCTCGGCATCGTCTGGGTGAATGAGAAGCTCAGGCCGGATTTCCTTTGCCGTGGAGGTGGGTGTTTCGGCAAAGGTGGAATTCAGGAAATTATGCGCAGGCGACGTGGTGAGGCGGAACGGGTGCTCAGCATCCGCCGCCTCGATCACTTCCCAATGATCGGGAAATTCCGGGATCGTCTGATATGGCCCCTGTAAACCCATGGCTTCCGGTGGCTTGTTGGGGGATGGGCTTCCCAACCAGTCCGGGCGGAAACGGAATTTGCCATCCGGCCATTTGAAACCGTTGAGATAATGCGCTTCCTCGAAAGAGGGTTGCAGGTCAACGAAACGCTTTTCCTTCAGCGTATCGAAATCCGGCAGGGCGCTGTTGGCGTTCATGTGGTCGATCAGCGTACGCTCATCAAGCTCGAAGCCTGGCAGGTGGCCGACGCCAAGCCGTTTTGCCAGTTCGTTGATGACGAATATGTTGGGGCGCGCATCCGCATGGGGTTCGATCAGTTTCGGCCCGAGCACCACGTGCTGCTGGCCGCCGCCGCGATAAATATCGTCATGCTCAAGAAAAGTCGTTGCAGGCAAAAGCACATCCGCCATCCTGGCGGTGTCGGTCATGAATTGCTCGTGAACCGCAACAAAGAGATCCTCACGCGCAAATCCCTTACGCACCAGCCGTTGTTCCGGTGTGACATTTATCGGATTGGTATTCTGGATCAGCATTGCCGTAACCGGCGGCCCGCCATAGAGCGCCTCGCTGTCACCGGTCAGGATCCGGCCGATTTTCGACTGGTCGAGATAACGGATGCCGTTTTTCTGGAATGCCCGGCCTTCGATCTCGCGCTTGTCCATGCGGAAAATGCCGGAATTGGAGTGGAAGGCCCCGCCGCCTTCATATTGAAAAGCCCCGGTTACGCAGGCGATCGATGCGGCTGCATGCATGTTGACCGCACCGTTGCGCTGGCGCGTGAAGCCGTAGCCAAGGCGGAAATAGGTGCGCTTTGTCCTGCCCACGAGATGGGCAAAAGCCTCGATCTCCCCAACTGACAGGCCGGTGATCGGCGCCGCCCATTGCGGCGTGCGGGTTTGGAGATGTGCTGCCAGCCCCTTCGGATCGTCGGTATAGCGTTGCAGATAATCCCGATCCGCCAGTCCGTCGCGGAACAGGACATGCATCACCGCACAGGCAAAAGCGCCGTCGGTACCGGGTTTCAAGACAATCCCCATATCCGCCTGCCGCACGGTTGCATTGGCATAGACGTCGATGGCGACGATCTTCGCGCCGCGCTCCTTGCGGGCGCGCACTGCATGGGTCATGACATTGACCTGCGTGGCAGCGGCATTGGTGCCCCAGATCACCACACAATCGGCCTTTGCCATTTCGCGCGGGTCCGGCCCCGTCAGGCTGCCCGTTCCGGCAAAATAACCTGTCCAGGCGGTATTGGTGCAATAGCTGTCGAACTGGTTGGAATAGCCCTTCGCGTGGCGCAGGCGCTGGATGGAATCGCGTTGAACCAGCCCCATCGTCCCGGCATAGAAAAACGGCCAGGCCGTTTCGCTGCCATATTCGCGTTCGGCCCTTTCAAATCGCTCTGCAATAAGATCGAGAGCGGCTTGCCATGAAGCCTCTTTCCAAAGCCCCTCGCCCTTGCCGCCCGCTCGCACCAGCGGATGCTTCAGCCGGTCTGGGTGGTGCACACGCTCGGCATAGCGCGCCACCTTGGCGCAGATGACGCCTGCCGTATAACTGTTGTCTTTGGAGCCGCGCACACGGCCGATCATGCGCTCGTCGAGCAGTTCAACATCGAGGGCGCAAGTGGACGGACAGTCATGCGGGCAAGCCGAATGGCCGATCCTGATATTCGATATGGGGGTGTGCCGGTTCATGATTGTTTATTACCCCAATCATTTGCCAGCAGAAACGAATTTCTGCCAGATGATTGCGCCCCTGATGAAATAAATTTTCACGACAGGCGCAGTGCAATCGCACCGGCAACGATGAACCCCGCCGCCACGAAACGCGGCAGGCCGACCTTCTCTTTCAGTATCAGCGCGGAAATGAGCATACCAAAGAGGATCGCGGTTTCGCGCAGTGCCGCCACCACGGCAATCGGCGCCATGGTCATCGCCCAGAGCGCCAGCCCGTAGGAGCCGAGCGTGCCGACCCCGCCGATCAGCGCCGGGCGCCAGCGATTGCGTATATAGTTGATGAAGCGGCTCGGCTCGCGGTAAAGCGCCCAGCCTGCGAGCGGCACGGCATTGAGCAGGAACAGCCACAGCGTATAGGAGAGAGGCTCGCCCGAAACACGCACGCCGAGACCATCGATAAGCGTATAGCTGGCGATGAAACCGGCATTGGCAAGCGCGAGCAAGACCGTGCGGCTTGACGCCCCGCGATTGCGGCGGCGCGCATCAAGCGCCATGGCCAGCACGCCGGAGCAGATGAGCACGATGCCAAGCCAGCTTTGCCAGCCCATGATTTCACCGACCAGCGGCCCGCTGACCAGCGCCACCAACAAGGGCGGCGTGCCGCGCATGATGGGATAGGCCTCGCTCATGTCGCCGGATTTATAGGCTGCCGCCACCAGCGACATGTAAAAGGTCTGCGTAATGGTGGAAAGCAGCATGTAAATCCAGCTCGCGGCAGTTGGCAGCGGCAGGAAAGGCACGAGAAAAAGAGCAATCAGCCCGGCTGCGCCCGTAACACTGGCCGCACCGAAGAATTTATCCCCGCTCCCCTTGACGATAGCGTTCCAGCTTGTGTGAAGAAACGCGCCAAAGAGGACGATCAGAAGGACGCCACCAGACATTTCAAACTCGACTCAGAAAAGGAGCGGATGCTGGGGGCTGTATGTCACATTTACGAGAGCAGGGATATTGCACGAACGACGCAATGCGAAAGCGATTTTGCGTTTAGCCATTGCAACCCTTGCCGAAAGCGACACGGCATGAAACAAGCACAGCCATGAATTACCGTCACGCCTATCACGCGGGAAATTTTGCAGATGTCGTCAAGCACGTCATCTTGACCCGTATCGTCGAATATCTGAAGCGCAAGGAGCAGGCCTTTCGCGTCATCGATACCCATGCGGGCATCGGCCTTTATGACCTGAAGGGCACGGAAGCGGGCAAGACAGGCGAATGGGCTGGCGGTATCGAGCGCATCATGACGGCGGTTGAAAAAGGCCAGGTCGAACAGCCCGTGCTGGAACTGCTGAAGCCCTATCTCGATGCGGTTTACGCCGTGAACACGGGGGTCAGGCTTCGCCACTATCCGGGTTCGCCGCTTCTGGTGCGCCACCTTCTGCGCAAACAGGACCGCCTTTCGGCACTGGAACTGCACCCGCAGGATGCCGCGAAACTCGCAAAGCTTTTCGACGGCGATTATCAGGTGCGCGTGACCGAACTGGATGGCTGGCTTGCGCTCGGCGCGCATCTGCCGCCAAAGGAAAAGCGCGGGCTGGTTCTGGTTGACCCACCTTTTGAAAAAGATGGAGAATTCGACCGTCTAGCCGATGGCCTCGCCAAAGCACACAAGCGGTTTGGCGGCGGCACCTATGCGCTGTGGTATCCGGTAAAGGACCGCAGGGAAACGGAACGCTTCGCCAGAAGACTGCGTGAAACCGGCATCCCGAAGATCATGCAGATCGAGCTTGCGATTCGTGCCCCCTCTCCCGACCCGCGTCTCGATGGAACGGGCATGATCGTCGTCAATCCGCCCTATACACTCGAAAGTGAAATGCAAATCCTGCTTCCCTGCCTTACCAGGCTGCTTGAAGAGGAAAAGGGAAGCAATTTCAGCCTCCGATGGATACGCGGCGAGACAGATCGGGCTTGACCGCCGCCCCTGGCTGAAAGAAACTGCTGCCGGAACAATGACGGCCATCTGTTTTTGGAAAAACGCGGGACAGGATAAAAACATGCAACGCATTTCGGATCGCATCGGACAGTTTTCGCGGGCAGCACTTTTTGCCGCCTCTGTTGTGCCACTGGCGCTTGCATCGGTCCCGACCGTTCAGGCGGCGGACTATATCGCCCCTGCCCCGGCTGGCGTGGCTGATGCCGGGCTTTGTAACCAGCAGAGCGTTCTTCGCCGTGTCGTATCCGGCTTCGGCTATCAGGTGCGCCATGTGCCAAACCTGCCCAAGGTCGGCATCACCGCGATGAGCGATGTGCGCCTTACCCGCTATGAACCGAAGGTCAGCCCCGCCGACATCGAACGCACCTATTGTCAGGCAACCGCGGTCTTGTCCGATGGGCAGTACCGCCCGGTCTGGTATATGGTCGAGGAAGGTCAGGGCTTCGCGGCGCTGGGCCGCAATGTCGAATTCTGCGTGGATGGTTTCGACCGCTGGTATGTCTATGACGGACGCTGCCGCGTCCTCCGTTAAGCGGAGGCTCTCATGCTGCGCACCTTGGCAGCAGCCCGTGCCATCCTGCTCGCAACCGGGTTTTCAGCAGCCATAGGGTTCAGCCCCGCAAAAGCGGATGACCGCGATGGCGGGCGCCCCGGCGATTTTGATTTCTATGTTCTGTCATTATCGTGGTCGCCCAGCTATTGCGCCTCGCAAGGTCCGCGCGCCAATCAGCAGCAATGCGGCGTGCGGCGCCCCTTCGGCTTTGTGGTTCATGGCCTCTGGCCGCAAAATGAGCGGGGCTATCCGGCGAATTGCCAGGTCGATAATATGCGCAGCCGCGGCAGTTACGTGCCGCGCCGGATCATCTCCAGCCTTTCCGACATCATACCTTCGGCAGGCCTCATCGCCCATCAATGGCGCAAGCACAGCAGTTGCTCCGGCCTGCCTCAAAATGACTATTTCGCAACCGTCCGGAACGCTTTTGAAAAAGTGAATATTCCGCCGAGCCTTCGCAATCTTGCCACCGAGCGCCGCGTCGATCCCCTTCTCGTTGAAAAGGCCTTCATTGCCGCCAATCCGGGCATGAAGCCTGACGGTATCTCTATTGCCTGCAAGCGGAATTACCTTCAGGAAGTCCGCATCTGCATGACACGAGACCTTCAATATCGCAGTTGCGATGAGGTGGATGCCAATGCGTGCCGCAGCCGCTCGGTCATCATGCCGGCAATGCAATAGGGCCGGATCTGAACAATCGGATCGGCATTCCAATCTTCATAGTCGAGGACAAACATGACACAGATTCTCTATTCGCCCGCCTCGCCTTACAGCGCGAAGGTGCGGATGGCCGCGCATTATGCAGGCATTCCGTTTGAAAGCGTCATCGTCAACACATCCGCGGAGCCGGAAACGCTCATTCAGGTCAACCCTTTGGGCAAGATTCCAACGCTTGTGACCAATGACGGCAAGGCCGTTTTCGATAGCCGCGCCATCACGCAATATCTCAACCGCGTTTCGGGCAACAAGCTTTTTCCACGCAATGCCGAAAAGCGCACCGATGCGGAACGCTATGAAGCAATCGCCGATGGGCTTTGCGACGTTTTGCTGGCCCATGTCTATGAACGGCGGATGCGCCCGGAAGAGAAAATTCATCAACCCTGGCTCGACCTGCAATGGCGTAAGGCCGAACGTACGCTTGATCTTCTCAACGAGGCCCCGCCGCGCCTTGCCGGAAAGCTTCATGCGGGACATCTCGCGGTTGCCGCAGCACTCGGCTATCTGGCGTTGCGCTTTGAAGGCAAATGGGAACGCAACCGCTCGAAGCTGAAACGCTGGATGAAGCGCTTTCAGGAATTGCACCCGGAGCTGGTCGAGCTTCTGCCGCGCGGCTGATCGAGGCTGCGCATTACCGGATGCCTGAAATCCTTTGCAGACAACAAAAAACCGGACAGTTGCCTGTCCGGTTTTCCGTGTCCAATTATGCTATAATTAGAACTTGTAGCCGATGCCGACGCGGAAATCCTGCGTGTCCAGCTTGTTGCGAACAGTCGTACCGGCCAGATCATAGTTCTTGTTGCCGTACTGGGTGTAACGGTACTCAACGCGGCCGAGGATGTTGTCCGTCAGCTTGGCTTCGAGACCGGCACCAGCCGTCCAACCCACGCGGAACTTGCTTTCGTCGTCCAAGCCGTTGTTAAGCTTGATCTGCGAACCGGCAATACCAGCCGTGAGGTACGGCATAACCGGGTTCAGGTCGTAGCCAACGCGGGCACGCAGCGAGCCTTCAAAGCCCTGCTTGACTTCCAGGCCGTCCTTGGACTTCTTGGCCCAGGAATAACCTGCATCACCTTCAACACCGTATACGATCTGGTCCTGCTGGAAGTTCCAGCCAGCAAAGGCGCCAGCCTTCCAATCGTCAGGCTTGATGCTGCCAACGGTGCTGGTCTTGGCCTTGTTCCAGCCGTAGCCAAGGTAAAGACCGGTATAGCCACCAGCCCAGCTATACTGGGGAGCTACTTCAACCGGAGCCGGAACCGGAGGCTGTTCCTGGATGGCGTCGGCAGCAAAAGCGGTCGCAGAGAACGGCAGCAACGCAGCCGAGACGATTACGAGAGACTTAAGAGTGCGCATGGCATTCTCCTTACACAAATTACGTTTTGCGCGGTCCCTTATCGGGCGGGCAGCATCGGGAGTGAACCGCCCATGCCGCGCTGACAGGGGTGACATATCGAGGGTAATTGCGGCACGAAATGCCCCGTTGTGTGGAGATAACCTGTCGAGAAGATGGCAAAAATGCGATGTTGCATTATCGCAACGCCGGCTTTCACACCCTATATTGAAGGAGCAACAGACAGGAGAAGCCGAAACCATTGCCAGCAATGCAGCGAAGCTGCTGAAATCTTTCATAATTTGTCAGTTGTCATTGCATCTCGCATCATTTTTTGCTGCTTTTTTCCGGCCGGAATGGCATGAAAAGACCTGAGAATCCCGATAAGAAAGCGTTTACCGTGTTGAATGATCCCGAAGCCCGCATGGTTGCAAATTGCCCCGTCCTCGTGACAGGCGGCGCACGGCGTATTGGGAAGGCGATCGTCGAAGACCTCGCCAGCCATGGTTTTCCGGTTGCCATTCATTGCAATCGCTCGCTTGATGAAGGCGAGGCAATTGTAAATCGCATCAACGACAGTGGCGGCAATGCCTGCGTGGTTCAAGCCGACCTTGAAGGCGATGTGCGTGGTTTGGTGAAACAGGCCTCGGACCGGATCGGCCCCATTCGCCTGCTCGTCAACAATGCTTCCCTGTTTCAGGAGGATAAGGTCGGCGCCCTTGATATGGCCTTGTGGGACCGGCATTTCGCCGTTCACCTGAAAACGCCTGTGATTCTGGCAGAAGACATGCCTAAAGCCCTGCCGGAAGATCAGGACGGGCTGGTGGTCAATATCATCGACCAGCGCGTGTGGAAGCTCAATCCGCAGTTCTTTTCCTATACGCTGTCCAAAACGGCTTTGTGGAACGCGACGCGCACGCTGGCGCAGGCTTTGGCGCCACGCATCCGCGTCAACGCCATCGCGCCCGGCCCCACCTTGCCCAGCGAGCGCCAGCGGCCGGAAGATTTCGAGCGGCAGGTTAGCAAACTTCCCCTCCAGCGCGCACCGGAATTGCCGGAATTCGGGCGTACGGTTCGCTATTTCTGGGAAAACCGTTCCATTACCGGCCAGATGATTGCGCTCGACGGTGGGCAGCACCTGGCATGGGAAACACCCGACATTGCAGGAATTACCGAATAATGGCCACCGGCGAGCAAACGCATCTGCCGCCCGATGACGAACAGGACGTTGCGGGCATCATTATCGGTGAGGCAGAAACCGAAGACGATGACGATGCGGCGGCAAACGGCGAGGAAGAGCCTGCCCGCATAGCTTCGGCTGCGGAATCCATCCAGTGGGATTCGTCGGACGGGCTGCCCGATACGGCGGGGCTCAGCGGCCCGGACATCATCAATGCCTTTGTGAAGCGCCTGCCCAACAATCCCGGTGTCTATCGCATGTTCAACAGCGATGGAGGCGTGCTTTATGTCGGCAAGGCGCGCAACCTCAAGAAGCGCGTTTCCAATTATGCGCGCGGCATTGGCCATTCCAATCGCATCACACGCATGATCCGTGAAACCGTGACGATGGAATTCGTCGTCACGCGCACGGAAACGGAAGCACTTCTGCTTGAAGCAAATCTCATCAAAAGATTGCGGCCACGCTTCAACGTGCTGATGCGCGACGACAAGTCGTTTCCGTATATTCTGCTGACCGGCGGCCACCGCGCGCCGGGCATTTTCAAGCATCGCGGCGCACGTTCGCGCAAGGGCGACTATTTCGGCCCCTTTGCTTCGGCGGGGGCTGTGGGCCGCACCATCAACGCGCTCCAGCGCGCTTTTTTACTGCGCACCTGCACCGATTCCGTCTTTGAAACCCGCACACGGCCCTGCCTGCTCTATCAGATCAAACGCTGCTCTGCGCCCTGCACCTATGAAATCAGCGACGAGGACTATGCCGGGCTTGTGGCAGAGGCCAAGGCCTTTCTTTCCGGCAAGAGCCAGTCGGTCAAGGATCATCTGGCAGCGGCAATGCAGGCAGCTTCCGCCGATCTCGATTTTGAACATGCCGCAGTCTATCGCGACCGTCTCGCCGCGCTTTCACACGTCCAGTCCCATCAGGGTATCAATCCGCAAACGGTCGAGGAAGCCGATGTTTTCGCCATCCATCAGGAAGGCGGCATGACCTGCATTCAGGTCTTCTTCTTCCGCACCGGCCAGAACTGGGGCAACCGCGCCTATTTTCCGAAAGCCGACAGTTCGCTCGGGCCAGCGGAAGTGCTAGGCGCTTTCCTGTCGCAGTTCTATGATGACAAGCCTTGCCCGAAACTCGTTCTCCTTTCGGAAACGGTCGAAGAACAATCCCTTATCACCGAGGCGCTCTCCACGCGCGCCGGTCATAAGGTCCAGGTCTCGGTGCCGCAGCGCGGTGAAAAGAAAGAACTCGTGCAGCACGCGCTGACCAATGCGCGCGAAGCACTTGGCCGCAGGCTGGCCGAAACCTCATCGCAGGCGCGCTTGCTACAGGGGCTTGCCGAAACATTCGGCCTGCCGCGCGCACCGCGCCGCATCGAGGTTTACGACAATTCCCACATCATGGGCACCAATGCGGTTGGCGGCATGATCGTCGCCGGGCCGGAAGGCTTTGTGAAAAACCAGTATCGTAAGTTCAATATCCGTTCGACCGACATTACGCCGGGCGATGATTTCGGCATGATGCGGGAGGTGATCGAGCGGCGCTTCTCACGTCTGGTAAAGGAACATGGAACCCCTGCCGGCGAGGTGAAGAACCCGGACGCCTTCCCTGCCTGGCCTGATGTCATTCTCATTGATGGTGGCCAGGGACAGGTGGGCGCGGTGCGCCAGATACTCGGCGAGATGGGCATCAGCGATCTGGTCACGGCAATCGGCATCGCCAAGGGCGTTGACCGCGAGGCAGGCCGCGAGCGGTTTTTCATGGAAGGCAAGCAGCCATTTACCCTGCCCCCGCGCGATCCCGTTCTTTATTTCATCCAACGCCTGCGCGACGAGGCGCATCGCTTTGCCATAGGCACCCACCGCGCACGACGCAAGAAGGAAATAGTCAGGAATCCGCTGGATGAAATTGCCGGCATAGGCCCTACGCGCAAGCGCGCCCTTTTACATCATTTTGGAACGGCAAAAGCGGTTTCGCGCGCCGCTGTCGAAGATCTGATGCAAATCGATGGTATTTCGGAAGCCATGGCGCGGGCGATCCACGACCACTTCCGGGACAAATGACGTGATTTTGTATAATTTGGACATATTAGCGACGTTAGATTCCAGCATAACATATTCGCAGGTGTTGATTTTCTCCGTCATCCCTGTTGATGTGCCATCATAACGATGCGGCGGAACAATGCAGAAGAATCATACCCTTTCCTTGCCTAATATGCTCACTTACGGACGGATCATCGCCGTTCCGCTCGTGGTGTTGTGCTTCTTCATCGAAGGACGGCTGGAATCGAGCGACTTTGCACGCTGGACGGCGCTCGGGCTGTTCGCCATTGCGAGCATTACCGACTTTTTCGACGGCTATCTCGCCCGCATCTGGAAACAGACTTCCACGATTGGCCGGATGCTGGACCCGATCGCCGACAAGCTTCTCGTTTCCGCCATCCTGTTGCTTCTGGCAGCCGATGGTACCATTGCGGGCTGGACGCTCTGGGCTGCGATTATCATCCTGTGCCGCGAAATCCTTGTTTCGGGCCTGCGGGAATATCTTGCGGAACTGAAAGTCAGCGTGCCGGTATCACGCCTTGCCAAGTGGAAAACCACAGCACAGATGGTTGCGCTTGCTTTTCTGCTCGCTGGCCCTGCCGGTGACAAAATCATACCCTATGTAACGCAGATCGGTATCGGCCTGTTGTGGATTTCGGCCATTCTGACCCTTTATACGGGATGGGACTATTTCCGCGCTGGCCTCAAACACGTCATGGATTGATCTTTTGAGCGTAAAACTCGTCTATTTCGCCTGGGTGCGAGAAAAAATCGGCAAGGGAGAAGAATTCATCGAGCTTCCTGCCGAAGCTGTTAGCGTCGGGGAACTGATTGCCCGGCTAAAAGCACGCGGTGAAGAATATGATGCGGCTTTCGAGCATGAAAACGTTATTCGCGCCGCCATCAATCAGGAACACGCCGAACATGACGAACTGGTGAAGGATGGCGACGAAGTGGCGCTGTTCCCTCCAATGACCGGGGGCTGATATGGACGGGCAACCCACCTGTCCGCTATCGATCAGCGTTCGCAGCGAAGATTTCGATATTGCCGCCGAGATCGACCGCATTGGCAAGAACCGCAGGGAAATCGGCGCGATTGTAACCTTTACCGGCCTTTGCCGCGATGAAGACGGACAGCTTGCCGCTCTTGAGCTTGAGCATTATCCGGGCATGGCACAAGCCGAAATTTCGCGCATGGCAAAGCAGGCCCTGGAACGCTGGCCGCTGAACGGCCTGACCATCATTCACCGCTATGGTCTGATTAAACCCGGCGAAAATATCGTTCTCGTCGTCGCCGCGTCCAGACATCGACACGCCGCTTTCGAGGCCGCTTCGTTTCTGATGGACTATATGAAAACCAATGCGCCTTTCTGGAAGCGTGAGCATCTTGCCGATGGCACGGCTGGCGGCTGGGTGTCCTCCAAAGAAGAGGACGAAGAAAGCCGCAAGCGATGGGAAGAGCCTCGCAAAAGCGAATGAAATGCCTGCAGTCTGGTTTGGACTGTGGTGATGAATTAACTATTTAACTCTCGAAAATACAGGAAAATTTGGGTAGCGCAGAGTTGTACCGCCACAATTTTCACATGATGATTGGGCTATTGTAGAGTTCATGAATCAGGCGCCCAATGGCGACGATTCCAGACAGGATAAAAGGCATATACCTTCTGTCAGATATGAACGACGACTGGGGGGGACGAAGGTTCGGATTTTGACAATGCGACAGGGACTGGCGAAAACTCTCTCAATTGCGGCAGCATTTGTGGTTGGCATCGGCGCGCTTGGCGGAGCTGCCGTTTTCGTTGCGACATCCATGCCGACGACGAGCGTGGCGGCCGAAAAGACAATCAGCGGCAAGGTTCTCTATCGCGAACGCATCGCGCTTCCGCCGGAGGCAAGCCTCATCGTACAGCTTGTCGATATGTCGGTTGCGGATACGCCATCGCGCGCACTGGGTGAAACACGGATCGAATCCGTGCATGGCTCGCCTATTCCCTTTGCCATCAGTTTCGACACCAACGCGATTGAGCAAGGACACAGCTATGCGCTTCAGGCGCGCATCAGCGCGGGCGACACCCTTTGGTTCGTCAATGACGAACGCTATGTCATTGACCCGGAAAACCCTGCCGCCCCTCTCGATATCAATGTCGTGATGGTTCGCAAGAATACCGACGATGCCGCCTCGATAGGGATCGAGGGCAAGGACTGGCTTGCGGAAGATATCCAGGGCAGTGGCGTGATTGACGATGCGCAGACTACTCTCAACGTCGCAACGGATGGCGCAGTCAGCGGATCTGGCGGCTGCAACCGCTATTTCAGCAAGGCAACCGTGACTGGTGAAAACATCGCCTTTGCCGAAATCGGATCAACCTATGTGCAATGCCCTCCGGCCCTGATGAACCAGGAGCGGAAATTCCTCGATGTTCTGGGCAAGACACGCTCCTATAAGATCGAGATGGGCAAGCTGATGCTTCTCGACGAGAGCGACAAGGAAATCGCAAGGCTGGCGCAGAGCCTTTAGGGGCGGGATGACTTCAAGTCAGGTCATCATCCTTTTTTAATCGGTTCTCGGAAGAACAGTTAAAAAAAACCGGGCGATTGCCCGGTTTTTTCATTCACATTGTGACTATCAGCCAACGATTTCGGTGCCCGAAAACCAGTAGGCGATTTCTTCGGCAGCGGTTTCGGGAGCATCCGAACCGTGAACCGAATTTTCACCGATGGACAGGGCGAAGGCCTTGCGGATGGTGCCTTCGTCGGCATTGGCCGGGTTGGTGGCGCCCATGACTTCACGGTTCTTGGCAATTGCGTTTTCGCCTTCGAGAACCTGAACGACCGTCGGGCCGGAGGACATGAATTCAACCAGTTCGCCAAAGAACGGACGGTCCTTGTGAACGGCGTAGAAGCCTTCAGCTTCACGGCGGCTCATCCAGACGCGCTTCGATGCGACAACGCGCAGGCCCGCTTCTTCAAGCTTGGCGATGATCGCGCCAGTCAGGTTGCGGCGGGTCGCATCGGGCTTGATCATGGAGAAAGTACGTTCAATTGCCATTATGACACCTTGTTTGATGAATGGAGAAAAGTGAGGCTCTATAACGTCGATGCGTTAAAATGCCAAGAGGCGCAAGCCCGCAAGCGGGAACGGTTTTTGGTTAAGACAGCATTTTGCGAGCCAAGCTGATCGCTTGTTATCACCGCATGGCCCCGCGATCTTATCGGCTTGAGGCTGCATAAATTTGATTCCATAGATAGGCGCGAAGGCGATTCAGGGCGGGAAATCATGGAACAGCACTTTCAGATGTTTGCCTATTACAACCAATGGGCCAACAAACTGCTCTATGACAGGGCCGCCCAGTTGAGCGACGAAGAATACCGGCTCGATCTCGGCCTCTTCTTCGGCTCCATCCACCGCACGTTCAATCATCTGCTGGTCGCAGACCGCATCTGGATGAAACGCTTTACGAATGAAGGCGACCATCCAAAGACGCTCGATACGATCATTTCCGACAATTTCATCACCCTGCGCGAAAAGCGGCAGGCGGAAGATGAGCGCATCTGCCGCTTTACCGACAGTCTCGATGCGGGGCGGCTTGCCGGGCGCTACAGCTATACCGCGCTGAACTCCATGCGGACGATCAGCCAGCGGCTTGCACCTTCCATGGCACATTTCTTCAATCACCAGACGCATCATCGCGGCCAGATCCATGCGGCCCTGACGCGGATCGGCGCGGAGGCACCATCGCTGGATCTTGTGCATTTTCTGCAACAGGAGACGGGACGCCGCTTCGCTTGAGGCTTGCGGAAAAAGCGGAAGCCGTGCAAAAGCCCTCTTACCATGCTTATCCTTGACGATATTTCCGTACGAATTGCCGGACGCCTATTGATCGACCACGCCAGCGTGACGCTGCCTGCGGGATCGAAGACAGGCTTTGTCGGCCGCAACGGCACCGGCAAATCAACCCTGTTTCGCGTGATTACGGGCGATCTGGCGCCGGAAACCGGCAGCATATCGTTTCCGAAGAACACCCGCATCGGCCAGGTGGCGCAGGAAGCGCCGGGCACTGAGGAGCCGCTGATCGAAATCGTCATGAAGGCGGACAAGGAGCGCGCCGCCCTTCTGGAAGAAGCAGCCACCGCCACAGACCCGCACCGGATTGCGGAAATCCACACGCGGCTTGCCGATATCGACGCGCATTCGGCAGAAGCGCGCGCGGGAGCCATCCTGTCCGGCCTTGGCTTCGATGCACAAGCGCAGCGCCAGCCTGCTTCCGCCTTTTCCGGCGGGTGGCGGATGCGCGTGGCGCTTGCCGCCGTTCTGTTTGCCGAACCCGATCTTCTTCTTCTCGATGAGCCGACCAACTATCTTGACCTTGAAGGCGTCTTGTGGCTGGTGGATTATGTGAAGCGTTATCCGCACACGGTCATCATCATCAGCCATGATCGCGATCTGTTGAACTCGGCCACATCATCGATCATGCATCTCGACCAGAAGAAGATCAGCTTCTGGCGCGGCAATTACGATCAATTTGAGCGGCAGCGGCATGAAATGCTGGAACTTCAGCAAAAGGCCCATGCCAGGCAGGAAGCCCACCGCAAGCACATGGAAAGCTTCGTGGAGCGTTTCCGCGCCAAGGCGACCAAGGCGCGCCAGGCGCAATCACGCCTGAAAGCATTGCAAAAGCTGAAGCCCATCGAGCTTTATGTGGAAAGCCATGTGCAGCCTTTCCGCTTTCCCGATGCGGAAAAGAAGGCCGCCTCGCCCATTATCGCGCTTGACGGCGCGGATGTGGGCTATGTGCCGGGAAAGCCGGTGCTGCGCAATGTGACGCTGCGCATCGACAATGACGACCGCATCGCACTGCTTGGCTCAAACGGCAACGGTAAATCCACGCTCGCCAAGCTGATTGCCGGGCGATTGGCCCCGGAAAAAGGCACCCTTACCATTTCGCCCAATCTGAAGGTTGCATTTTTCGCGCAGCACCAGCTTGACGATCTGGTGCCGGAAGACAATGCGATCGAGCATGTGCGCAAGCTGATGCCGGCCGAGCCGGAAGCCAGAGTGCGTGCCCGTGTCGCGCAGATGGGCCTTTCGACGGAAAAAATGCTGACACCCGCCAAGGATTTGTCGGGCGGCGAAAAGGCGCGCCTTCTCATGGGCCTTGCGACATTCCACGGCCCGAACCTGCTCATCCTCGACGAGCCGACAAACCATCTCGATATCGACAGCCGCGAGGAGCTGGTGCACGCGCTCAACGCCTTCAACGGCGCGGTGATCCTGATTGCCCACGACCGCCACCTTATCGAAGCCACGATGGAGCGGCTCTGGCTTGTGCGCGAAGGCGGCGTGAAACCATTTGAAGGCGATCTTGATGAATATCGCCAGATCGTGCTGGCAGACGCGAAGGGCGAGCCTGCTGCGGACCGCGACGAAGGGCCGAAGGTGAACAAGGCCGAGCAGCGCAAGCTTGCAGCACAAAAGCGCGAAGCCCTTGCGCCGTTGCAGAAAAAGATCAAGGAAACCGAAAGCTTGATCCAGAAATTGCAGAAACAGATTCAAGACTTCAGCATGCAGTTGGAAGACCCGGCTCTTTATGAGAAGGAACCGCAGAAAGCCATTCGCATCAACAAGGATATGAGCGACGCCAAATCAACCCTTGCCGAAGCCGAGGATAAGTGGCTGGAGCTTTCAGCCGAATATGAGGAAGCCATGGCGGAGTTGATCCGCGCCAGCCCTTAGCACTCCAGTTGCATTCTTCGTGATGCCGGGCTGCAAATGGCGACTTTTGGAACAGGCTCTTATGTTTGGGGGCGGCGAAGGCGTGTACGCATCAGGCCGTAAAGGCCGAGCACACCGAGAACGAGCCCGATAGTCGTATAGGTTTCATTGGGGGGTTGCGCACCGCGGCGCAGCACAAGATCGGCCTTGGAAAGCTGCAACCCGTCCGTATTGCCCTGCACCAGACGAAAGGCATAAAGGCCGGGAATGACCGGATCGATATCGCCCGCGCTCTGGCGCAGGACATGGCCATCCTGCGGGCGATCCGTGTTGATGGAACCGCTTGTCGAAACGAAATCGAGGCCCTGCGAGAGCACCGGCTGGCCGTCGCGGCTGACTGCTAAGGTCACGGCAGAGCGACGCTCGGCGGGCACGTAGCCCGGCAGCGGTGTGGCATCAATGAAGACACGCACCGGCGCATCGCTCGCGGCCAGGCGCACTTCCTGAACCTTGAAGCCGCTTTGACGGTTTTCCAGCATGGTCCAGCGCCCGATCTCGCTTCCGGTGAAGTGGCGCATATACCATGGATAGCCGATACCGAGCGCAATGCCGGCGGCGATCATCAGGAAAAGAACGGGGCGCATCAGGCTTTACGCTCCCAGCGCCGGTCAGGCGTCTGCTGCCAATAGGTCAAATCATGGTTCTCCGCCTTGAAGGCTTTCCATTGGGTGCGGGCAATGTCGAGCTGATCCTGATCATGCCCGTCGAACATCACCACAAGCCGCTCATAATCTCCGGCCTGTTCCAGCTTCGCGCCTTCCACAAGAAAGCGGACCGTTGCACCGTTGGGATTGGTTTCAGTCGTGGTCAACAATACGGGCTGATGTTCAGGATTGGGTTCCTTATCCGTGCCATGCGCCACAAAAGACGTGTCCGAAAAGGTCCAGAGCAGGCTGTCCAGCGCATCGCGCCGCTCTTCACTGACGGTTTGAACCGTTACGCGCCAACCACGCCCCAACGAGCGTTCGACAAGGCCCGGCAGGGCTTCATCCAGTGTCGATTCCGTCAGATGGTAAAAAAGTATTTCTGCCATGCCCTGCCTGCTTGAAGGAAGATGAGGAAACGCAATCAGCTTCCCCATCCATCCCGTTGTTTATAAAGATTTTAGCTTTCAAATTGATCGCGGACAAGGCGATCGAGCAGGCGCACGCCAAAACCCGACGCCCAAGACTGGTTATATTCATTGGCGGGCGATCCCATTGCCGTGCCTGCCACATCGAGATGCGCCCATGGCGTCTCGCCCACGAAACGCTTGAGGAATTGCGCCGCCGTGATGGACCCGCCATATCGCCCGGCGCTGTTCTTCATGTCGGCAAATTTCGAATCGATCATCTTGTCGTATTCGGTGCCGAGTGGCAAACGCCACAGCTTTTCACCCGTTGACTGGCCGGCATCATAAAGCTGGTCGGCAAGCTCATCGTCATTGGAAAAAAGGCCCGCATGGTATTGGCCGAGCGCGACCATGACCGCGCCTGTCAACGTGGCGAGATTGATGATGAAACGCGGCTTGAAACGGTCGTTCGTGTAGTGGAGCGCATCGGCGAGAACAAGACGGCCTTCAGCATCGGTATTGATGACTTCGATGGTCTGACCGGACATGGAGGTGACGATATCTCCCGGACGCTGGGCATTGCCGTCCGGCATATTCTCGACCAGACCAATGACACCGATGGCGTTTACCTTGGCCTTGCGTCCCGCCAGCGCGCGCATCAGGCCGGTGACAGCGGCAGCGCCCCCCATATCGCCCTTCATATCTTCCATATTGGCGGCAGGCTTGATCGAAATACCGCCCGTATCGAACACCACGCCCTTGCCGACGAAGGCAATCGGCTTTTCCTTGCCCTTGGCGCCATGCCATTCCATCACGACAAGACGCGGCGGGCGCACGGAGCCTTGCGCAACGCCAAGAAGCGCCCCCATGCCGAGCTTCTTCAATTCCTTTTCGCCAAGCACCTCGACTTTCACACCGAGTTTTTCCAGCTTTTCAGCTTCTTCCGCAAACTCCACGGGGCCAAGGATATTGGCCGGCTCGTTGACGAGGTTGCGTGCCTGAATGACGCCATCCGCCACCGCTTCAGCCACTTCAAAGGCCTTCCGGGCGCTATGGGTGTCGGCAACGCAAACGGTGATCTTCGCTGCATGTTTGGGCTCGCCGTTTTCCTCGCTCTTGCGGGTCTTGTAGCGGTCGAACTTATAGGAGCGCAGAACCATGCCCAGTGCTACGTCAGCGGCTTCATCGCCTGCAATCGTCGTTTCCGGCAGCGCCAGCGTGAGCGTAACACGCTCGGCATTGCCGATTTGCGAAAATGCCGCGCCGCCAATCTTCAGCCAATCGTCATTGCCAAGTTTGCCCGGCTCGCCGACGCCGACAAGAACGATCTTTTCCACACCCGCCGGGGTCGTCTCGATTGCTTCGGCAGTCTTGCCCAAAGCCCCGGTGAAGCCGGAAATATCGGCAATACGCACAATCTTTTCAGCGCCGCCAACGCCTTGCCGCCTCATCGGCAAAACCGCCGCCCTTGGCCACCAGCAGGACGGCCACCCCCTTTTGCGGTACTTCAAATTCGCTGAAAGAGATCGAAGGACGTTTAGACATGATAACTCCAGACTTGGATTGAAGAATGACACGATTGTGTCGCTACTTTTTCCTCTCTCATGTGAGACGAATATGGCGAAAACAGCAATCTTGCCAGGTCATACGATTCAGATTTGCGTTAACGTGAACAAATCGGTGACGAAGCAATCCCTACGCGTTTTTCCGGCCAACATCAAAAAACAGGTTGCTTCGGCAATTCCAATCCTTTTAACAAAAGGCCATGCTAGGCTGTGGTGATGCCGATTTCGGATTCGACGCACTGGTCTACAGGTCTGGCATTTAGTAATCTGTTAACCAAATTTATTGGGGCAATCTTAGCCAAACGGCCTTAGATTAAATTGCAATTGTGAGCATTGTTTCATTTTCCGAGGCAGGCTCTTTCAACGGAAGCGGGATGTAGACTCCACCTATGCGATTGATCGAGTTGTACATCCTGCGCCGAGTGGCCATCATGTTCTTCGCGGTGCTGGGCGCTGCGGTGGGCATTACGTGGACCGTGCAGGTGCTTCAGCGTATCAACTTTCTGACCACAAGCGGGCAAACCTTCCAGACAATCGTCCAGTTCAGTTCACTGCTGATTCCGTCTGCGATTCCGCTTGTGATGCCCTTTGCGCTCATCATTGCAATTACCCAGACGCTTTCGACGATGAATCAGGATTCGGAGCTCGTCGTCATCAACGCTTCCGGCGCGCCGCGCAGCGCGGTAATGCGCCCGATTCTGATCCTGGCTGCAACAGTTTCCGTGACTTCGTTTCTGATCGCCAATTATGTCGAGCCCTATGCCCGCATAAATATGCGCGCGATGATCGCCAATGCCAGCGCCGACCTGATGCATGTCATCATTCAGGAAGGCACTTTCCGCAAGCTTGCCGACAATCTCTATATTCAGATTGCCGAACGCCGGGCAGACGGCAGCATAGGTGGCCTTTTCATTGCGGATTCGTGCGATCCGACACTCGATCTCATTTATTATGCGGCCGACGGCGCCATTGCCTCCACGCCATCGGGCGACATGCTGCTGATGGAAAATGGCGAAGTGCAGCGCCGCAATGTCTCGGACGGAACCGTTTCGATCATCAAGTTCGATTCCTATGCCTTCGACCTCAACCAGTTTGCCTCAGCAGGTGATGATTTCGTTATTTTTGCCAAAGACAGGCCGCTTACCTATCTACTGAATCCCGACTCCAACGACCCGATGCTTCAGACAAGGCCTTTGACTTACAAAGCCGAATTGCATCGGCGTTTCACACAGTGGATCTATCCGCTCATTTTCGCGATGATCGCGCTCGCCATTGCCGGCGATTCCCGCTCGCATCGCGAAGCTCGCGTTTCAGCCTCTTTTTCCGCCATCAGCACGGCGCTTCTCGTCTATTGGGCTGGCTATTTCGCCTCCGACCGCGCAGACAAGGACCCAAGCTACATTCTCGTCATGTATCTGGTGCCGCTGGTCGTCTTTCTGGTTACGGGCTTCATATTGCTGACAGGGCGGCGCCTCGGCCTGCCCGATAAGTGGAGCGATCGCATTCTCGATTTCCTCGACAATACGAGGCGGCGCCTTGGCGAATTCTACGCCCGCTTCACCGGACGTCCCCGCAACAATGCCGGAGGCCGGTTATGATCGGCTGGACGCTGGGACGATATTTCTTTACACGCTATGTGCAGATCACGCTTTATTTTCTGCTTGGCATTTTTGCGCTGGCGCTGCTGCTCGACTTTACCGAAAATGCGAACAGGCTCGCCAATCTGCCCGCTTATACGGTATGGGCGGCGCTAGGCCTTTCCGCCATGCGCGTGCCTTTCATCATGCAGCAGATGATTCCGTTCGTGGCGCTCTTTTCTGCAATGGCGACGCTCATCTCACTCAACCGCAAATATGAGCTGGTGGTGGCGCGTTCCGTTGGCGTTTCAGCGTGGCAGTTCCTTTTGCCCGCCTGTTTCGGTGCGCTGCTTTTCGGCCTTGCCACGATTTTCATCCTCAACCCGCTTGCCGCACACGGATTTTCCAAAGCCGAAGAGATTGCGGCAATGTGGAAAACCGGCAAGGTAACGGATGTCTCGGCCTTGCGTGATCCGTGGCTTCGTCAGAAAACCGACGAAGGCGAGACGATCATCGGTGCAAAGAGCATTCTCAATCAGGGCACCACCCTTGCGGATGCGACCTTTATCCAGTTCGACGAGCAAAAGAATATCAAGGACCGCTACGACGCGCGGACCGCGACGCTGCAAGACGGCTATTGGGAGCTGACCGATGTCATGCGCTTTGCGCGCGGGCAGGAACCGCAGAAGCTTGAAACGTTCCGGATTTCCACGCAGCTGCGCCCGGAATATGTGGAGGAAAAGCTTGCCTCGCCCGAGACAATTCCCTTCACGCAATTGCGCCACAAGATCGAAGTAGCGCGTTCTTTCGGTTATTCGGCAAACGCATTTGACATGCAATACCAGTCACTTCTGGCATTGCCCGCACTCTTGATGGCAATGACGCTCATTGCTGCAACAGTGTCCTTAAAATTTGTGCGGTTTGGCCAGTCGGGAGCGATGATTCTGGGTGGCGTTATTGCAGGCTTCGTGCTTTATGTCGTCTCGGTGCTGGTGAAGGCTTTCGGCGATGCCGGATTCGTTCCGCCATTCGTGGCCGCTTGGGTTCCTGTAGTTATTGCGACATTCTTTGGTGTCTCCTTTTTGTTGCATAAGGAGGATGGTTAGTGGGTTTGAGTAACACCCGCATGGTATTGCCCCATACGCTCTCGCGCCTTGCGCGCGGGACTGCATTGGCGTGCGTCCTTGCTTTGCCTTTTGTTTCTGTCGCAATTCTCTCCTCGCCTGCCCAGGCGCAGGATGCCCTGTCAGCCAATTACCAAAGCGATCCAAACGCCCGCATGCTGCTTCAGGCAGATGAACTCGTCTATGATCGCGATGTGAACACCGTTACCGCGCAAGGTAAGGTTCGCATTGAATATGACGGCAACCGGCTGGTCGCCGACAAGGTTACCTATAACCAGCAAACCCGCCGCATGACCGCGACCGGCAATGTCGAAATCGTGGAGCGCGACGGCAACCGGATCTATTCCGACCATATCGATGTGACCGACAGTTTCCGCGATGGCTTTGTGAACGGCCTGCGCGTCGAGACGACGGATAATACGCGGTTTGTCGCTGAGAGCGCCGAACGCAGCAACGGTGAAATCACCACATTCAACAATGGCGCCTATACCGCCTGCGAACCCTGCGCCAAGAATCCAGACAAGCCCGTTCTGTGGCAGATCAAGGCGCGCAAGATCATCTGGAACAGTGCAACGAAAACCGTTCGTTTCGAGCGGGGCCGTTTTGAGCTGTTTGGCATGCCGCTTGCCTATCTGCCTGCTTTCGAGATGGCCGACCCGACGGTCAAACGCAAGAGCGGCTTTCTTTTCCCGGGTTTCGCCTATAAGGACGATCTGGGTTTCGGCATCAAGAATTCCTATTTCTGGGCGCTTGCGCCCAATTATGACCTGACGCTTTCCACGACAGCCTATACCAAACAAGGTTTCCTTACCGAAGCCGAATGGCGCCATCGTCTGGAAAACGGCGAGTATGATTTCCGCATTGCCGGGATTCATCAGTTGAAGCCGGAGGAATTCGGCGTCGCCACGATCGACCGCGAGAAAACGAATCGCGGTATGGTGGCCTCCAAGGGTAATTTCGATATTAATTCGCGCTGGCATTTCGGTTGGGATGTGCTGGCCCAGACCGACCATAATTTCAGCCGCACCTATGAAATCCAGGGCTACAATGCCCAGACGCAGGTTTCAAAAATCTACCTGACGGGCATCAACAACCGTAACTATTTCGATCTGAATTTCTATCGCTTCAACGTTCAGGAATCCTACCTGGCGGGCGATCCGAATGAAATGTATTCAAAGCAGCCCTGGGTATTCCCAAGCCTGGATTATTCCTACACCATGCCGGAGCCGGTCTATGGTGGTGAGTTGAATTTCACGGCCAATTTGCAGGCGCTTTATCGAAAGAATGCGGATTATACGAATCCTTTCATCAGCGTTGACGAGAATGGTTCCTGGGTCACAAAGCCCAATCCCTACCCTCGCATTCCGGGCTTCAGCGGCACCAATCTACGCTTCACCAGTGAAGCCGAATGGAAGCGGACCTTCATCACGCCTTCGGGTCTTGTGATTACGCCGCTTCTGGCGCTGCGGGGCGATGCCATTCGCGTAGACACGAATTTTGATCCGGCAAATGCGGGTTTCACCGATGCTGTCGTTCGGTCAGAAGCACTGCGCGCCATGGCGACGGCCGGGCTTGAATTGCGCTGGCCGATCCTGTTCTCAACCACCAGTTCCACACATATTCTGGAGCCGGTTGCACAGATCTTTGTCCGCAACAATGAACGCTATGCCGGCCAGCTTCCCAATGAAGATGCGCAGAGCTTCGTTTTCGACGCCTCCAATCTCTTCTCGCGTAACAAATTCTCCGGCTATGACCGTGTGGAAGGCGGTACGCGCGCCAATCTCGGCCTGCGCTATTCTGGTAATTTCAAGGATAGCGACTGGGCACTTTATGCTCTTGGCGGCCAGTCCTTCCAGCTTGGCGGCCTGAACTCCTACGCCGCCAGCGATTTCGTCAATGTCGGTGCGGATTCCGGCCTGGAGGATGCGCGCTCCGATTATGTCGCCATGATCGGCACGTCGAACTCGACCGGTCTGGCGCTTGCCGCCCGCGGACGCTTCGGCAAGGATGATTTCGCCGTCCAGCGCGGCGAATTCGAGGCGCAGCAAAGCTGGGAGAAGCTAACCGTTTCGGGCCAATATGCCTATATTGCTCCGCAGCCAGCCTATGGCTATTCCGATCTCCGACAGGAAGTTACAGGGTCTGCCACGGCGCGGATCAATACCAACTGGCGGGTTTTCGGCTCCGGCACCTATGATCTCGTATCGGATACGCTGGTGCGGGCCTCATCTGGCCTTGCCTATGACGATGAGTGCTTCACCTATTCGATGGCCTATATCCAGACCCGCAATCCGGGTGACGAAAAGGCATCGCATAGCGTTGGCTTCACGATTTCGCTGCGCACGCTCGGCGATTTCGGCAACGGTTCGCAGACTTTCTAGGGAAACGGGCTGGCTAAGAGAAAGGGCTGGAAGTACGGTCAATGCATCCGGCATTTTCTTTTGTTTGCGCAACAATCTCCAGCCTGCCATTGGAAACCTGTTTTCAGTTGGAGCGGCTCCATTTTAACTGAAACCGCTTGAGGTGCAGTAAAAGCCAAGGCCTACGCTACCGTAAATTATTGAATGTCATTGTTTCGCCGCAGTGGCTGCTTTATACAGGCAACATATAATTGGCTTTTGATAGATGAATTGCGTCACGCATATGCCAAGGCGGGACACATCCGGTGAAAAACACATTCACCGACCGGAAGGAATCGGGAAAGAAAGATGATGTTTGCAAGACCTCTTATCGCCTCCATGCTAGGCGCTGCCGTTTGCTTGACGGCGCTTGGAACGGTTGCGGCTCCAGCTTTCGCCGCAGGAGAATCCGAGGTCAAAGTCATCGTGTCCGGCAATGCTATTACCAATAGCGACATCAAGCACCGCATGGCCTTCCTCAAGCTTCAGCGTAAAAGCGGCAATCTCAACCAGCTTGCGCGCAACGAGCTTACCGAAGAAATGCTCAAGCGCATCGAGATGAAATCGCTTGGCATCAATATTTCCGATAAGGAAGTGAATGACGCCTATGCCGGGTTTGCAAGCCGCAACAAGATGACGCTGGCGCAGCTCAATCAGGTTATGAACCAGTCGGGCGTCACGCCGGAACATTTCAAGAAATATATCATGGTCCAGATGGGCTGGGGCCGCCTTGTCAGCGCCCGCTTCCGCGCGACCGGCATGGTCAGTGAGCAGGAAGCCGTGCAGCGTATGCTGAAGAACGGCGGAAAGAAGCCCGTTGCAACTGAATATCATCTCCAGCAGGTGATTTTCGTGGTCCCCGCCTCCAAGCGTTCGCCCGCTCTTCTGGCAAAACGCCGTCAGGAAGCCAATGCGTTGCGCGCGCGCTTCCAGAATTGTGACAGCACGCGCCAGCAAGCCAAGGGCATTCTCGATGTGACCGTCCGCGATCTTGGCCGTATCATCGAGCCGCAATTGCCCGGCGAATGGTCCAAGGATGTGAAGGCCGCTGGCGTCAACCGGACGACCAAGCCGCACGATACGGAAAAGGGTGTTGAATTCCTGGCCGTATGCTCCACCCGTCAGGTGTCGGA
This sequence comes from Brucella melitensis bv. 1 str. 16M, assembly GCF_000007125.1. Classification (NCBI taxonomy): domain Bacteria; kingdom Pseudomonadati; phylum Pseudomonadota; class Alphaproteobacteria; order Hyphomicrobiales; family Brucellaceae; genus Brucella; species Brucella melitensis. The sequence goes on from NC_003317.1 coordinate 1,315,982, forward strand.
TGACCGCGTTGCACAGCTTGTCTTCTCCATGGAAGGCGCGGATTCCCCTGCGGGGCAGGAAAAGAAGGCTGAGGAACTCAGCAAGAAATACGTGCAGGAACTGCGCGAAAAGGCCACCATCGTCAATCGTTGACGGCGCCGAAGATAGGGCGCCATTCGCGCCCTTTCGCCTCGGCAGCTTCCGGATCAGTGTTCACATGCGCGCAAAGCCACTTCCTCCGCTCGCCGTCAGTATTGGCGACCCTTCGGGTATCGGGGCGGATGTTGCCCTTGCCGCGTGGTTGAAGCGTTGCGAACTCTCCCTGCCGCCCTTCTTTCTGATTGCCGATCCGAAACAGCTTGCCGCACGGGCGCGCCATCTGGGCCTTGCCGTTGATTTTGCTATTCTTTCCGATCCTCGGGAAGCAGAAGCAGCCTTTGGTGAAAGGCTGCCCCTTCTGGCGCTGAAACACAGCCATACGGAAAGCCCCGGTAAACCGCTAACGGAAAATGCCGCCGGGGTTATCGAGGCAATCGAGCGTGCTGTCGAACTGACGCTCAAAGGCGAAGCCGCCGCAGTCGTCACCTGCCCCATTGCCAAGAAACCCCTCTATGAAGCGGGCTTCCAGCATCCCGGCCATACGGAATTTCTGGCCGAGCTCGCAGGCCACCATCTCGGCAAGCCAGTCACACCGGTTATGATGCTTGCCGGGCCGCAGCTACGCGCCGTGCCGGTGACTATCCATATTCCGCTATCAGAAGTGCCAGCTCGGCTTACCACGACGGAAATCGTCGCGGTTTCGCGCATCACAGCAAACGAATTGCGAGAGCGGTTCGGCATTGCATCGCCACGCCTTGCCATTTCCGGCCTCAACCCCCATGCGGGCGAAGGCGGCGCCTTGGGCAAGGAAGATGATGCCATCATTCTTCCCGCGATCGAGCAACTGATACGCGAGGGGATTGATGCGCGCGGCCCCCTGCCTGCCGATACGATGTTTCACGCGCCCGCGCGCGCCACATATGATGCGGCCATCTGCATGTATCACGATCAGGCGCTCATTCCCGCCAAGGCGCTTGCATTCGATGAAACCGTGAATGTGACGCTGGGGCTGCCCTTCATTCGCACTTCGCCCGATCACGGAACAGCATTTGATATTGCCGGAAAAGGCATTGCCCGCCCGGATAGTCTGGTGGCAGCCATGCGCCTTGCGCAACAGCTTGCTGAAAACGCGGCGAGCCGCAACGCATGAGCATCGACAGCCTTCCCCCGCTTCGTGAGGTGATCGAACGGCATGATCTCATGCCGAAAAAATCTCTCGGCCAGAATTTTCTGTTCGATCTCAACCTGACATCGAAAATCGCAAGGCAGGCAGGCGATCTGCGCGACCAACCGGTGATCGAGGTCGGCCCCGGCCCCGGCGGCCTCACGCGCGCACTTCTCGCGCAGGGCGCATATGTCACCGCCATAGAACGGGATGATCGCTGTCTTGAAGCCCTGGCAGAAATTGCGGCGCATTACCCCGGCAGGCTCAGGATCATTGCCGGCGATGCGCTGGAACAGGATTTCACCGCACTTTTCCCGGAAGGGCCGAAGCCGCGCATCGTTGCCAACCTGCCTTATAATGTCGGCACGCAATTGCTGCTGAACTGGCTGCTGGTCGAGCCATGGCCGCCATTTTATTCATCCATGACGCTCATGTTCCAGCGCGAAGTCGCCGAACGCATCGTGGCAAAGCTGGATAGCGACCATTATGGCCGGCTGGGTGTGCTTGCCGGATGGCGCACACAGGCCAAAATCGCCTTTGATGTGCCGCCGCAGGCTTTCACTCCGCCACCAAAGGTGATGTCGTCCGTGGTCCATATCGTACCACGCGAAACGCCACTGCCCTGTCGCGCGGAAGCGCTTGGCCAGATTACGCAAGCAGCCTTTGGCCAACGCCGCAAGATGCTGCGCCAAAGCCTGAAATCCATCGGCGGCGCCGCACTTTTGGAAAAAACGGGCATCGACGGCACCCGCCGTGCCGAGACACTAAGCGTCGAGGAGTTTGTCGCTCTCGCTAATGCATGTCTCCCATAAGTGGGAACCGGTTTTGGGAAACATGCAAAAAGCGGTTCGTGAAGCCGCTTCAACCCCAAATACCGCTCTATTGGCCGTTATGTGCCGGTTTATCCGCCGAACCCGCCGAACCATTGTCCAGTATCGGCAGTTTCATCTCGTTCACAATCTTGCCAACATGGCTGATTTCTTCCCGAAAGCTTGAAAGCGAAGATCCCGTCAGCTTTTCACCGGCATTGAGCCGCGCGGTCAGTGGATCGACATATTTGTCGCCGACTTTCAATTCGTAATAGAGGTGCGGGCCGGTGGAATAGCCGGTCGAGCCGACATAGGCGATCACCTCGCCCTGCTTCACATGCTTGCCGACCTTGAGCCCCTTTGCTTCGGCCGACAGATGCGCATAGGTCGTGCTATAGCCACCCTGATGCCGGATGCGCACATATTTGCCATAGCCTTTCTGCCAGGAGATGAGGTCCACCACACCATCGCCCGCCGCGACGATGGGCGAGCCGAGCGGCGCATCGTAATCGACGCCATTATGGTGTTTGCGCACATGCAGGACCGGATGAATACGCCAGCCGAAACCATCGTTCAGCCGCCCGTTCGGCAGGGGCTTATGCATGAGATATTTGGTCATCGGGGAGCCGTCTTCGTTGAAATAATCAACACCGCCACTCCCCTCGTGGCGATAGAGCCGCTTGCTCCTGCCGTTGATATTAAACTCCACATAGACGAGTTCCGGCGCGTTTTCCTCGCTTTTGCGGAACAGAAGATCGATCAGGTTGAGCGCATTATTGTTTTTAGCAAGTGATATGCCGTTATCGCTTGCAAGCTTTTTCACCTCGCGCACCACGGCTTCGGGCGCGCCCGCCTGTTTCAGCCGATAGGAGATGGAACCATCGGATGGCTGAAGGGGTTGCGGATGATAGGCCGTGAGCATGGCGTCACGCGAAAGGCGGGCGAACAGACGCTCATTGCCGTTGGCATGGAAAACGCCATCATCGGCACGGCCATAGACGGCGTGGGCCGCATCGCCATGGCGGAAACGCGCAAGCGATATATGCGCAGTCTTGTCGGCATTTTTATTCCGCCCGGCGGGCTTGTCTATCAAAAGCTCCAGATTGTCGCCCGGCACAAGCACGGTGCGCGCAAGCGCCTCTTCAAGACGCTTGCTATCGTCCGACGACACACCGGCAGCCTGAAGCAGCGCGCCCATTTCCTCACGCGACTGCGGCGCGATGACGATCTCGTGGACCTGATGGCCTGGCGCGGTTGCGGGCCTGGCAAGACTTACATTGATCGGAATCCCGTTCTGATCGGGCGCCAGGGGCAGAGCCGTCTGAGCAGGCTTTGAAGGCTCGGGAGAAACATTCGCATCAAGCGAACCGGTTCCGCCTTTCAAATCCAGCACGACATGCTGATAGGTGTAAAGCCGTGCATCGCCATCGCCTGCGCCTTCCGCAATATCAATGCGTTTTGATATGCGCCGGTTTGTTGCGATGTTCATTTGCGGTGCAAGGCGGGGCTGTTTCGGTGCGGCCGTATGGTGGCTGAGATTGGCTGGGTTCACCATAACCGGTTGCGCGGCGTGCCCATGCGGGACAAGACGCCCCGTCGTCAAAATCAATCCGCCGCCTGCGATAGCCAAAGCGGAGACAAGCGCGAGGCAGAGGCGCGCATGGGTGCGCAGCGAAAAATGGACATAGCTTGACGATTTCGGGATATTCAGCGAAAGCGGCTCGGCCAGAGCAGCCCCGTCCGGCGTCACCACGTTACGGGTGAAAACTGCTTCACCACCCACGCGTGCCGATCCAAAGACCATCCGTGTTTTCTCCGCCAACCGCTTGATCGTCCTGTAAGAATAAGACTTCTTGGACCTAACGGGGATAGAGCGGCCAAAATATGTCACTCCGGCAGATATCCACCGGAGATTAACCATCTTCGCATCAAATATTCAGGCCTGCGCGCGGTTGCGCCCGTGCTGGGAAAGCGAAGACCATGTGTAGAGCGCCAGTCCCGCCCATATGAGCACGAATGCTGCAAGCTGCGCCGTCGAGAACGGTTCATGGAAGATGAATATGGCGAAGAAAAACAGCATGGTCGGCGTCATATACTGCATCAGGCCAAGTGTCGCATAGCGCAGAAGCTTCGCCCCGCCCACATAAAGAATGAGCGGAATGGCGGTGAAGGGTCCAGCCAGCAACAGAAGCGTAATATTGGAAACGGGCCCCGCAACGAAATGGTCCTGCTCCGTTGCGGCGAGCCATGCCACATAGGCAAGCGCGGGGATGCAAAGGATCAGCACTTCCAGCGTAAAACCCTGCAAGGGCGGCATCGGCAACGACTTGCGGAAGAAGCCATAAAGGCCGAAGCTGATCGGCAGGGCCAGCGAAACCCAGGGCAAGCCGCCCGCATTGATAGTGAGAAGCACGACCGCCACAAAGGCGAGACCCACGGCGACATATTGTGTTTTTGTCAGCCGCTCGCCCAGAAACAAACGGCCCAGAACCACGTTGAACAAGGGATTGATATAATAGCCGAGCGCGGCCCCCATCACCTGGTCATGTGCAACCGCCCAGACATAAACAGACCAGTTCATAGTGACGAGCGCCGCCGTCAATGCAGCCATGGCCAGCATTCGCGGCTGGCGAACTGCACTCAGGATGCCCCTGAACTGACCAAGCAAGATCAACAGCACAAGCGCGACCGGCACGGACCAGATGACGCGATGCGAGACGACTTCCATCGCCGGAACGTGAGACAGCGCCTTGAGATAAAATGGCAACGCGCCCCATAGTCCATAAGCTCCGAGCGCCATCAGAAAACCGCGCGAACCGTCTGAAAGACGTGTATCGGATATAGCCTGATCGGCCATGCCATCCCCCCCCGGAGAAATCAATTAGAGCACATCCCGAAAAGTGTGAAACGGTTTTCGGAAAAAATGCGCGTCAAAACAAAGGATTAGAGCGCCGATCTCATTCAATCAGATCGAAACGCTCTCTAAAGGCTCACGCACCGCTGCATAGCAGGAGGAGCCATTACTTCTCCTGCTATGCGCCCATCGATTCATAAAATCCATTCAATTAAAATGATCGAATGATCAATCCGCGTGAAATGATCGGCTATTCGGCAGCGGCCAGACCTGCCATGGCCCGGTTTTTCATCAGCTTGTAATTGACGGAATCCATCAAAGCCTGAAAGGAAGCATCGATGATATTGTCGGAAACGCCCACCGTGCGCCAGCGCGCACCCGTGGCATCACCCGATTCGATCAGAACGCGGGTGATCGCCGCCGTGCCGCCGTTGAGAATACGCACCTTGAAATCGACCAGTTCGAGATCCTCGATCTCGGCCTGAAAGCGGCCCAGATCCTTGCGCAATGCGATATCGAGCGCGTTGACAGGGCCATGGCCCTCCGCGACCGACATATGCATCTCGCCATCCACCTCGACCTTGACCACCGCCTCGGACACGGTTTTCAACATGCCGTTGGCATCAAACCGGCGCTCCACGAGGCAGCGGAACGATTCAACCTTGAAGAACTCCGGTTGCGGATTGAGCATACCGCGTGCCAGAAGCTCAAAACTTGCGTCCGCACCCTCATAGGCATAACCCTCGGCCTCACGCTCCTTGACCAGCGCAATCAGCGTATCGAGCCGAACATCGTCCTTGGCAACGCGGATACCCCGGCGCTCCAGCTCGGCAATGAAATTCGACTTGCCGCCCTGATCCGACACCATGACACGGCGGCTATTGCCAACCGATTCCGGCGGAATATGCTCGTAGGTCTGCGGCTCTTTCATCAGCGCCGAAGCGTGGATGCCAGCCTTCGTGGCAAAGGCCGAAGTGCCCGTATAGGGTGCCTGCTCCGTGGCCGGGCGGTTCAGGATATCATCGAAAGCGCGCGAAATGCGCGTGATGGATTTCAGCGATGCAGGCTTGATGCCAAGCTCGAACCGCTCCGCCCAATATGGTTTGAGAACCAGCGTCGGGATGAGTGAAACGAGATTGGCATTGCCGCAACGCTCGCCAATGCCGTTCAAGGTGCCCTGCACATGACGCACCCCCGCATCGATTGCAGCAAGGGAAACCGCAACAGCCTGTTCGGTATCGTTATGGGCATGGATCCCGAGGCTCTCACCGGGAACAACCGCCTTCACCGCTTCAACGATTGCCGCCACTTCCAGAGGCTGCGTGCCGCCGTTGGTATCGCACAGCACCACCCAGCGCGCACCCGCCGAATAGGCCGCCTTCGCGCAGGCCAGCGCATATTCCGGGTTCGCCTTGTATCCATCGAAGAAATGTTCGCAATCGACCAGCGCCTCACGGCCAGCCATGCGCGCCGCCGTTACCGAAGCCGTGATGGATTCCAGATTTTCCTCATTGGTGCAGCCGAGCGCCAGACGCACATGATAATCCCAGCTCTTGGCGACAAAGCAGACCGCATCGGCAGAAGCCTGCAACAAGCTCGACAGGCCGGGATCGTTGGAAACGGAAACGCCCGCCCGCTTTGTCATCCCGAAAGCCACGAACTTGGCGCGAGCGGTCTGGCGACGCTTGAAGAAAGCCGTATCAGTCGGGTTGGCCCCCGGATAACCGCCTTCCACATAATCGACGCCCAGCTCTTCCAACAGCGTGACAATCGACTTTTTGTCCTCCACAGAGAAGTCAACGCCGGGCGTTTGCTGCCCATCCCGCAGGGTCGTATCGTAAATATAAATGCGCTCGCGTGCCATTATTGCCCTCCCAGGCAAACGCCCGCTTTTGCCTTTGCCCGTCCTCGCTCGCTTCGCGGCTGCGGGCGGGCGGGTAACGTTTGCTGCCCATCCGCCGAGGTGGTGTCGTAGATATAAATGCGCTCGCGTGCCATCATTGCCCTCCCAGGCAAACGCCCGCTTTTGCCTTTGCCCGTCCTCGCTCGCTTCGCGGCTGCGGGCGGGCGGGTAACGTCTGCTGCCCATCCACCGAGGTCGTGTCGTAGATATAAATGCGCTCGCGTGCCATCATTGTTCTCCCCCGCGATTACCCTACCACATCCCATGTCGTTATGCGCTCGCCAGTCGCAGGGTCCTTGCTGTCCTTCAACTGCACGCCTTCCTGTAGAAGCTCGTCGCGAATGCGGTCCGCCTCAGCCCAGTTTTTCGCGTTGATGAAGTTCAGACGTTCCGCAATCCGCGCCGCAATGGCGCTCGCATCCACATCTGCCCTGGCAAAGATCGGCACATCGGAAGCCGTCACGAAATAAGGATCAAGCAGGCCCATCAGCGCCATCCCCTCACCCAGAGCAGCGACGTCCCTGACCTTGAACGCCTGACGCAAGGCAGTGATTGCCGCCCAGCTATTAAGATCATCGCAAAGGGCCGCAGCAACCGCACTGGCGTGAGACAGTTTTTCCGGCGCGCCAAAGCCTTCGTCGCGCAGTAGGCCATACCAGCGATGCAATTCATCAGCCGATTCCGCCAGACGCTGCGCCGTCCAGTTGATCGGCTCGCGATAATGGGTCTGAAGCATGGAAAGGCGCGCCGCAAGACCGGCCCAGCGGTCGCGCACCGTATTATCGCCCCACTCGCCCAATTGCGGCAGGCCATCATTCAGCACGTCGCGGATGGTGATGAAGTTGCCGAGCGATTTCGACATCTTCTGCCCCTCGACCTGAAGAAAACCGTTATGCATCCAGATATTGGCCATGCGTTCGGTTCCCAATGCGCAGCAGGACTGGGCAATCTCGTTTTCGTGGTGCGGAAAGACAAGATCGATACCGCCGCCATGAATGTCGAACTGGTTCCTTTCCGGGTCGTCGCATTTCAACCCGCCGCCGAACGGCTCCAGAAGCTTGGCCATCGACATGGCCGAGCACTCGATATGCCAGCCCGGACGGCCCAGAGTTTCAATACCAGCCGGTGAGGGCCAGCCCGGTTCACCTTTCTTCGAGGGTTTCCAGAGCACGAAATCCATCTCGTCGCGCTTGTAGGACGCGACATCGACGCGCGCGCCTGCCAGCATTTCATCGAGCGAGCGGCGGGCCAGCGCGCCATAGCGCGGCCCCTTGCGCGCATTCATGGCCGAAGGCGAGAAGAGCACATGATCTTGCGCCACATAGGCCACGCCGCGCTGCACCAGCCGGTCGATCATGGCGCGCATTTCGTCCATATGTTCGGTTGCGCGCGGCTGGACCGTGGGCTGAAGATTACCAAGCGCGGTCACATCGGCCTGAAACTGCGCATTGGTGCTTTCGGTGACTTTGCGGATCGCTTCATTGAAGGGAAGATCGGGATAATCACGCGCGGCGCGCGCATTGATCTTGTCATCCACATCGGTAATGTTGCGCGCATAGGTGACATGCTGCGCGCCGTAAACATGGCGCAACAGACGGAACAGCACGTCGAACACGATCACCGGGCGCGCATTGCCAATATGCGCAAAATCATAAACCGTCGGGCCGCAGACATACATGCGCACATTCTTCGCATCGATGGGGGCAAATGCCTCCTTCGTGCGGGTCAGCGTATTATAAAGACGCAATTGCGGCGTGGTATCCGGCATGGATAATCCCCTTTAAAGACCTGCGAAACTGATGGCGCGACAGACCGCAGCCGTCTGGCCGGGGCGTTATCATCCTGTTTTGTGAAGGGGAGACGAAAACGGCCGGGCCAGCAAGCTGCTAGCCAATAATAATCGCACAAATACAAATGATCGTGGTCGGCGTTTTCATGACAGCACTTATCCTTGCCTTGCTTACGTCCGTCAAGAGCCTTTCCTGCCGCGGGCAGCGATTCTGTTGCATTTTAGCAACCGCGCGGAAAGTTTGCGCTCATTCATCGGATTATCCCAAAACAGGCTCCAAACAGCCTTCATTCGGTCTCAATCAATCACAAAATAGTGAGAAGGCATTATTGAAAGGATGAAACAATGTCTAAGAATGATCTGCAATCCCGCCCTGAGCGTCTGGTTGACCAGTATCGTGACATCGGGCCTGCCGTGCTCGTTGCAGCTTGCAAAGCGACGCATCGCACCGGCAACCAGCAGCGCAGTAATCTGGACCGCCCGTCAATCCTAGCCGTGAAAAAACCGGGCTGACAGGCTGAGACCGATCAGGGCCATGACAACACCGATGATACAATCGAGCACACGCCACGCAGCCGGTTTGGCAAATATCGGCTGCAACAGCCGCGCACCGTAACCAAGCGCGAAAAACCAGATGCACGATGCAGTTGCCGCACCGGCGCCATAGGCGGCACGCGCTGGACCTTCAAGCCGTGCTGAAAGGCTGCCGATCAGCAGCACCGTGTCGAGATAGACATGCGGGTTGAGGAAGGTCAGGGCCAGACAGGTTGCCGCTGCTGCTTTCAGACTCACCGCTCCGTTCGACTTGACCTGCATTGCCTCCGGGTGGAAGGCGCGGCGGAACGCCACCGATGCATACCAGAACAGGAAGGCGGCTCCCGCCAATGTCACGAAAGCGATGAGTTTCGGCGACTGCGCTATGAGTGTGCCAAGCCCTGCCACCCCGGCGCTGATAAGCAGCGCGTCAGACAGCGCGCAGATGAGACACAGAATGAAGACGTGCTGGCGCAGCAACCCCTGACGCAGGATAAAAGCGTTTTGCGCACCGATGGCGATGATGAGTGAAGCACCAAGAAGAAAGCCGGACAGGGCTGCTGGGAACACGGATGATTTCCTTGAAAAACAGATGCTCTTCTCAGTGAAGAACCTGTGCGGGGGTCAGAACATTGAAAGCTGGCCGCCCGAATCCTCCTCCGGCTCCGGCCCTTTTTTCCTTTTTGGCTGAGGCTGGCCTTGCGTCAAGTCTTCCGTCACGCGCTCCTGTAGATCGGGCGACGTATTTGCAACCTTGTTGACCTTGCCGGAAACGGGGATAGCCTCAAAAAAATCGTCCTGCACAGGCCGCATGATATCGGCAACCTCTCGGGCGAGGAATTGCTTGCAGTCGAGCCAGCGGCGATAATCCTCCGGCTGGACCACAACCGGCATGCGCTCGTGGATCGGTTGCAACAGGCCGTTCGCACTTGTGGTCAGAATGCCTGCCGTGTCGATCTGCGAGCCATCCGCGCTACTCCATGTTTCCATCAGCGCGCCGAAGGCCACCACTCCGCCGTTGCGCGGCCGCACCCAATAAGCCTGCGACTTGTTGCGGCCTTCGCGCCGCCATTCGTAGAAACCGGAAGCCGGAACAAGCGCCCGGCGATGGCTGAGCGCGGCCTTGAACGAGTTCTTTTCGGCAGCCGTTTCCGAGCGGATATTGAACATCAGCGGCCAGTCATTCGGGTCTTTCACCCAGGCGGGCACAAAGCCCCAGCGCACCAGCATGGCGATCCGGTCGGGCCGGTTGCTGCCGGGCGGCGGCGTCTCACCGGCAAGAATGGCGAGAATGGGTTGTGTCGGCGCAATATTATAGCGCGGTGGAAAATCCTCCGCGATCAAGGCGCCAAACAGGGTTTCCAGCTCCTGCCTGCTTGCTGTCAAAGAAAAGCGTCCGCACATGGCCCGGCATGTTCAGGCTTTTTCAGTTTGGGTCAAGCCCAGCTTTGCGATTGCCAAAGCTTGCCAACCGGATCATAGCTGAAACATGAGAACAGTTGCCGTCACTCCCATACCCTTGCAAATCCATGGCGTTTCCACAATTTGCCGCCGCGAGGGGCGATTCCTGCTGGTGGAGCGAGCAAAGGAGCCGTGGAAGGGTTGGCTCGCCTTTCCGGGCGGCGGCGTTGAAGCGGGCGAAACCCCGGAAGAAGTCGCGATCCGTGAACTGAAAGAGGAAACGGCGCTTGATGCACATTCGCTTTGCCATGTCATCACCATCGATCTGGCGCGCGAGGGCAATGCCTATGAAAAGAGCTATTATCTCTCGGTTTATCGCACGCTGGAAATATCGGGCACGGAACAGCCGGGCGATGACGCCGCTGCGATCCGCTGGCTGACGGTGGAGGAAATGGAGACCGCCAACGTCACCGATAGCACACTGGATGTGGCGCGCATGGTGGCACAGGATGAAGACGGTTCTGGATATTAGAGCGGTTCCTGTTTGACAATCCGCCTTGAAGCGGCCCCTATTTCACGCAAGAAATACCGTTCAAGCAAGAGGTTGATGATTGAAAGACTATAGACGTCTTTTCAGGCTGGCTGCGGGGGCTGCTGCATTGTGGCTTGCGGTTTGCCCTCCGGTTCTGGCGCAAGATGCCCCTTATGAGGGCATGATGCTGAGGCTTGCCGAGGCACTGGGGTCGCTTCATTATCTCCGCAATCTGTGCGGGGAAAAGGGAAGCGAATGGCGCGACCGCATGGATGCTATCATAGCGGCGGAAAAGCCGCCAGAGGCGGAGCGATTGAAACTGGTATCGAGTTTCAACCATGGATACCGTGTATTCAGCGACAATTATGCGCGCTGCACCCCTTCGGCACTTGCGGCGATTGATCGCTATATGAAGGAAGGCGGGGACTTGTCGAACGAGATCATCTCGCGCTATGGGAATTAACCATTCATTCACTCTTGTGCGGATTGACAGGAATAGTCTCATGCAAATCCGTGATAATCTGTTAACACTGTCTTAAGAAGAAGGCAGTTCAGGCCGCAGGCGGTTGCGCTCCCAAGGGTGAGACTTCGGCCATACGGCAGAAAGGCGAAAGCCAGGATGAAATCGATGGAATATGCACCGGCAGATCTGGATGAAATGATCGCACGCGAAAAGAAGCTTGTGGCCATTGAATATCAGAATGAAGCCTGGGCTGACGGTATGTCCGAAGGAATCGAACCGGAAATCCTTGCTGAAGCCGCCTTCACGACGGCCCTGACCGAACTTATCCGTGAGGTTGGCGACGATTGCGCGCTCGACCTCATTGAAAAAATGCGCGAACAGGTGATTGCAGGTACATTCCTGTCCCGGCGTATTCTTCAGTAGCTCAGCCAAACGCCGGTCACGGGACCAGACCGGCGCAGGCATTTCTCCATGGCCCTCCCCCTGTTCAGTGCCAAAATGCTCCTCCCCGTTGGAAATCCACCATCGCTTAAAACCCTGGCAACGGGGCTCATTCTTGCCTGCGGCATAGCCTTGCCCGCTTCGGCAAAGGACACGCTTCAGGTTGCCCTTGCGGATCGTTCGGAGTTTCTGCCCCTTTCCCGCTCGTCCATTGAGGCCAATCGGGGTAATACGCCCGCACTCGTTCCCCTGCCCGATGCGCTGCCGCGCGCCATACCGAAATCCGCTTCCGATGGTGCCCCCGCCCCACTTCATATTTCAAAGGCCATTCCGGAAATTCACCGGGATTTCGACAAGCTGCCCGAGCCTGTGCGCGCGATGCGCGAGCGGATGCTGGAAGCGGCACGGTCCGGCGACATTGAAAGGCTGCGTCCCCTCCTCGGCGTTCAGGACAAGGCCACACAGCTTGCGCTTGAAGACAACGAAGAAGATGTCATCGATTTCCTGAAATCGCTTTCCGGCGATGAGGACGGGCGGGAAGTTCTCGCCATCATCACGGATCTGCTGGATACCGGCTATGTCCATCTGAATGTGGGCCAGCAAAATGAGGTCTATGTCTGGCCCTATTTCTACGCCATGCCGCTCGACAAGCTGACGCCGCCGCAGATCGTGGAACTGTTCCAGATCGTCACCGCTGGCGACTTCGAGGATATGAAGAAGGCAGGCGGCTATATTTTCTACAGTATCGGCATCGGCCCTGACGGAAGCTGGCGCTTCTTCACCGCCGGGCAATAGAGCTGCTCCCGTTACGAGCGAACCGCTACAACTCTTTGTTTTTCACCGTCAGCGACGGGGCAGCGCTTCGAGGAACTCCACCGGCTCGCCCTTGTGAGGATTGACGATTTCCGCCTCCCACATCACCTTGATGCCGCGCACGAAAGTGCCAACCGGCCATCCGGTGACGGTCTTGCCATGATAGGGCGTCCAGCCGGCTTTCGATCCTGCCTGTTCATGCGTGATCGTTTCGCGGCGTTTCATGTCCACGATCGTCAGATCGGCATCGTAGCCGACCGCGATGCGCCCCTTGCGCGCCATGCCGAAAATGCGGTTCGGGCCGTGGCTGGAAAGATCGACAAAACGCTCCAGTGAAAGCTTACCGGCATTCACATGGTCCAGCATGATCGGCACCAGCGTCTGCACGCCGGTCATGCCCGATGGGGAAGCCGGATAAGACTTCTGCTTTTCTTCCAGCGTGTGCGGGGCATGGTCTGAACCCAGCACATCCACGATACCCTGATCGATCCCCTTCCACACACCTTCACGGTGGCGCTTGTCACGCACCGGCGGGTTCATCTGGATGAGATTGCCAAGCGCCTTGTAATCATCCGCCGACAGGGTGAGGTGATGCGGCGTCGCCTCGCAGGTGGCGACGTCCTTGTAATCTTTCAGGAAGTCGATTTCCTCGGCGGTCGAAATATGCAGCACATGAATGCGCGCGCCAGTCTCGCGGGCGATGCGTACCAGGCGCTGCGTGCATTGAAGCGCGGCAATCTCGTCGCGCCATACCGGATGGCTCGATGGATCACCCTCAACGCGCAATCCTTCACGTTCCTTGAGCCGAAATTCGTCTTCGGAATGAAAAGCCGCGCGGCGGCGCGTATTCCTCAGGATCGAGCGTACGCCATCATCGTCCTCAACCAGAAGATCGCCGGTGGACGAACCCATGAATACCTTGATGCCCGCCGCGCCCGGCAGGCGCTCCAGTTCGGCCACGTCCTTCGCATTATCGCGCGTGCCGCCGACCCAGAAGGCGAAATCGCAATGCATCCGATGGCGGCCACGGCGAATCTTGTCTTCCAGCATTTCGGCCGAAGTGGTCAGCGGCTTGGTGTTCGGCATTTCAAAAACGGCCGTCACGCCGCCCAGCACGGCGGCAAGTGACCCGGTTTCCAGATCTTCCTTGTGCTCAAGACCCGGCTCGCGGAAATGAACCTGGCTATCCACAACGCCGGGTAGGATATGCAGGCCAGTGCAGTCAATCACTTCACCGGCTGAGTTCCCTGCAAGCGACCCGATAGCGGCGATGCGTCCGTTACGAATGCCAATGTCGCGCTGGCCGATACCGTCATGATTGACGATGGTTGCGCCTTTCAAAATCGTATCGAATGTTGCGGCCATGGGTGTCTCCTGCTTTTCGGATGGGACTTGCGAGCCTTTACATTGGGGCTTACGTAACGAGGGCGCGAAAGGCAAGGACGAAGCGATGATGACGGCATCCAAGACGGTAAATCTTTCCTACAGGGCATTGGTTCACATCACGGGCGAAGAAGCGGAAAAATTCCTGCAAGCTGTGATCACCACCAATCTCGACCAGCTCGGCCCCCACGAGCTGAAACCGGGTGCACTCCTGACCCCACAGGGGAAAATCCTGTTCGATTTTCTTGTTTCACGCATCGAAGGCGGCTTGCGCTTCGACCTTCCGGCTGACGTCGCTGGCGATTTCGTCAAGCGCATCACCCTCTACAGGCTGCGCGCGAAGGCCGAAATTGTGCAAGTGCCAGAATCACTTGTGAGCGTTTGCTGGCAAGGCGATTCACCTGCTTCAGATAATGATTCAATCAAGCGCGACAGCCGCTTTCCGGCGCAACTGAATGTCCTGCGTCTTTATCACCAAGCCAGTGCCAATGCGGGTCTCGATGCATGGGTGCAATTGCGGGCGGAATATGGGATCGCCGAAGGCGAAGCCGATTTTGCCTATGGCGATGTTTTTCCGCATGACGTGAATTTCGACCAGACAGGTGGCGTGTCTTTCCCCAAAGGCTGCTTCATCGGACAGGAAGTCGTTTCCCGGATGCAGCATCGCGGCACTACACGGCGGCGCGTTCTCATTGCAAGGTCGGATGTCCCCCTGCCCCCAATGGGCACGCCGATAACGGTCGAGGGACGCGAGATCGGCGCCATGGGCAGCTCGGCCAGTCAGATTGGACTGGCACTGGTTCGTATCGACCGGGTGAAAGATGCGATGGACACCGGCAATTCCATTCTGGCAGGCGATGCAGCCATCACGCTCTCTCTCCCGCCGCATGTGCGCTTCGGCTTCCCCGAAGCCGAAACGGGGCATGGCTGATGGCGAACGCCGACCGCACTTCCGGCAAGCCCCGCGCCTGGCAGCGTATGCTGTCGGGGCGGCGTCTGGATCTTCTTGATCCTTCACCGCTCGATGTTGAAATCGAGGATATTGCGCATGGCCTTGCCCGCGTTGCGCGCTGGAATGGGCAGACGGTGGGTGAACATGCTTTCTCCGTCGCCCAGCATTCGCTTCTGGTGGACCAGATATTCAATCGGCTGGTGCCCGGCGCAAGCATCGAGTGGCAGATGCTGGCGCTCCTGCACGATGCGCCCGAATATGTGATCGGTGATATGATCTCCCCCTTCAAGGCAGTGATGGGCGGCAATTACAAGCTGATCGAAACCCGCCTCGAAAGCGCCATTCACCTGCGCTTTTCCCTGCCTGTATCACCGCCAGCAAAGCTAAAGACACTGATAAAGCGCGCCGATCAGGTGGCCGCTTTCTTTGAGGCAACACGGCTAGCCGGGTTCACCGAGGCAGAAGGCGTCAAATATTTCGGACGGCCGCGCGGCCTCAATCCCGTCGGGCTGGATATCGTCCCGCGCCCCACACAGGATGTGCAGGCGGATTTTCTCAAACGCTTTTCGGCACTCGACAAGGCGCGGCAAACCGCATGAGCCGGATCGTGGTGACGCCCCTGTCGCAACTGGCGACGCAGATTACCCTCCATCGCCCAAGCCATGTCCTGACGCTCACGAGCGGAGAGCCCGCCGCCCTCCCCGCCGGGCATGGGGCAAGCCGCCTCACGCTCATCTTCAACGATATCGTGGAACCGCGCGAAGGTCTGGTTGCACCGGGCGAAAGCCATGTGCGCGCGCTCATCGATTTTGTACAGGGTTGGCCAAGGAAAGCACCGCTTCTCATCCATTGTTATGCCGGCATATCGCGCTCGACGGCGGCAGCCTATATTGCCGCTCTGGCCCTTGACCGGGACATGGACGAACACCGCCTTGCCGAAAGGTTGAGACGTTTTTCCCCTTCCGCCACGCCCAATATCCGGCTCATATCCATCGCCGACACCATGCTCGGCCGCCGGGGGCGCATGGTGGAGGCCATAAAGGCCATCGGGCGCGGAGCCGAGGCTTATGAGGGCGAGGTTTTCAGCTTGCCTGTGAAAGATTGATTGCCCGGCCAACGGCATTCAGGAAGCCGCTACGGGAATCAGGCGGAGTCTGGGCGCGCGGTTCCCAGACATGGCGCATGAGGAAATAGCCCGTCATCGTGAAAGCACGGTCGAGATCGTCATAACAAGACGCACGAAGCGCCGTATCGTTCACAAAAGACGGCAGGGACAGTAGCTTTTCTGCCCAAGGCGCGCCAGCTTCGCGGCAGACCGCGCGGCCTGATGTCGGAGACACATAGATCAGGTCATCCTTCCGCCCCGTCGCCGCGCATTCCTTGAGGTCCAGACCGAAACCAAGTTCCTCCAGCATCATCACTTCAAAGCGCAGCAGCAATTCGCCCGCTGCCAGCGGATCATCGAAATGTTCGATGATGAGGCGCAGGGTTTCATAAAGTCCGCGATGCGGATCACGCTCCGGCAAAAGCCTGAGATGTGCTGCGGCAAGCTGAATGCCATAAAGGGCGACCGGCGTTTCGATAAGCCGCGCGGCGGCAAAGCTGAGCGGCTCGATGGTAAAAGTTCCCATATGTTCGTCAAGCCGGGCCCACCACGAAACATCGACATGATTACCCGGTTGCAGCAAAGGCTGCATACGGCGGGAGCGCCCGCCGCGCACCATGCCCATATGGCGGCCATGCCCGCAGGTCATCACCTCGACAATGGCGCTGGTTTCGCCATGGCGACGTGTGCCGAGAATTACGCCTTCATCGCGCCATTCCATGATATCCGGCCTTTCGGCGCTCCTCCTCAGGTCGGGAAATCAAGCCCCATCTCGCGGTAGCGTTCCGGGTCGTTGCCCCAGTTTTCGCGCACCTTGACGAAAAGGAACTGATGAACCGTCTGTTCCAGAATTTCCGAAATTTCCTTGCGCGCGGCTTGCCCGATTGCCTTCACCGTCTCGCCCTTGTGGCCGAGCACGATCTTCTTCTGGCTTTCGCGCTCGACATAGATCACCTGCTCGATACGTACCGAACCATCCTTGCGCTCTTCCCATCGCTCGGTTTCCACGGTGGAAGCATAGGGCAGTTCTTCATGCAGGCGAAGATAGAGCTTTTCGCGCGTGATTTCAGCGGCAAGCTGGCGCATCGGCATGTCGGAAATCTGGTCTTCCGGGTAATACCACGGGCCGTTCGGAACGCTTTCGGCCAGGTATTTGGCCAGATCCTTGCAGCCCGAGCCGTTCAGGGCGGAAATCATGAAAGTCCTGTCGAAAGGAACCAGTCCGTTGGCCTTTTGCGCCAATGACAGTAGAACCGGCGGATCGACACGATCCACCTTGTTCAGAACCAGAACTTTCTTCTGGCGAACATCCTTCATGCTTTCGAGCAGCGCCTCGGCATTTTCATTGAAACCGCCCTGCGCATCGATGATGACCAGAATGATATCCGCATCTTTCGCACCGCCCCAGGCGGTCGTAACCATGGCGCGGTCCAGCCTGCGCTTCGGGCGGAAAATGCCCGGCGTGTCCACCAGAACGATCTGCGCCGGCCCTTCGATGAAGATGCCGCGCACCAGCGCACGCGTCGTCTGCACCTTATGCGTGACAATCGAAACCTTCGTGCCCACAAGCTGGTTGACCAACGTGGATTTGCCGGCATTCGGCGCCCCGATGAGCGCCACAAAACCCGAACGGGTCTGCGTCGCTTCCGTTTCGCCGCCAGCAGGCGATGTCCCATTATTCATTTTTTATCCTTCCAGGCCTTCTTGCGGGAGGTTGCCTTCCCCTTGAGCAACAGCATCCCGTTGCAACAGAGCCGCTTTCAAGCCGATCACCGTCGCAATCATTTGACTATAGTATAATTCGATACAAAAAACGCCGGTTTTACCTCAAGCAGAACCGTCACGTTTCCAGACACCCTCGCGGTAAAGCATGGCTTCCGCCGCACTCTGTTCAGCGATGCGTTTTGAACGCCCCTCGCCCTTTTCCGGCGCGAACCCCTTCACCGTCACTTCCACCAGAAACAGCGGATCATGATCCGGGCCGGAGCGGCTCAAAATGGCATAGACCGGGTGAACATTGCCCTGCTGGTGCGCCCATTCCTGCAATTCGGTCTTGGCATCGCGGCGCGCTGCACCCGTTTCGAGCGAACGCTTTTTCCAGTAACGCTGGATGAAAGACCGCGCCGCTTCCAGCCCGCCGTCGAGATAGATGGTGGCGATCAGCGCCTCAACCACGTCGGCGCGCACATTCAGGAGGCGCTTGTCGTTCAACGATTTGATGTCGGAGCCGGTATGAATGAGATCGGCAAGGCCGATTTCATCGGCAATGGCGGCACATGTCTCGGCATTGACCAGCGCGTTGAGACGCACGGACAATTCGCCTTCCGATGCTTCCGGGAAAGCCTCGAACAGCATTTCGGCAACCGTCAGGCCCAGCACGCGGTCGCCCAGAAACTCCAGTCTTTCATAATTGGCGCGCGCGGGCGCCTGTACGCTTGAATGGGTGAGCGCGCGTTCCAGCCGTTTCAGATTGAGGAAACGGTGGCCTGTGCGCTCTTCCAATATCGATGCAGTCTTGTTTGCCGAAACCATCTTAATTTCCGGTAACGGCCGTGTGCGGTTCACCGCTGACCCAGGTAAACAGCCGGTTGAACCGGACATCAGTTGGCCATTTCCATATTTCAAGCGGGCTTGCCTTGTCGGCAATGGAGAAGAAAATGATATTGGCGCGGCCGACGAGATTTTCAAACGGCACATAGCCCACGCCGAAACGGCTATCGAGGGAGTTGTCGCGATTGTCGCCCATCATGAAATAATGACCGGCAGGAACTTCAAAGACGCGGGTGTCATCGCCAATCGAATTCGGGGCAAGCTCCAGCGTGTCATAGGTCACGCCATTGGGCAGCGTCTCACGATAGACTTCCACGGGGCGGTTCTCTTCCGTCACATCCGGATTGTTGATCGTGCCCACGCGCTCGCGCTTGACCGGCTTGTCGTTGATATAGAGAACGCCGCCGCGCATCTGCACACGGTCGCCCGGCAGGCCGATCACGCGCTTGATGTAATCGACGGACGTATCGCTCGGCAGTTTGAACACCACAACGTCGCCGCGCTTCGGCTCCGCGCTCCAGATACGGCCCGAAAAGAGATCCAGGCCAAAAGGCAGCGAATAGCGCGAATAGCCATAGGCATATTTCGACACGAACAGGTAATCGCCTTCCAGAAGCGTGGGGCGCATGGAGCCGGACGGAATGCTGAAAGGCTGGAAAAGAAGGGTGCGGATAATCAGCGCCAGGAGCAGCGCCTGCACGATAACGCTGATGGTTTCGCCAAGGCCACCGGATTTTTTAGTTTCGTTCTTGCTGGACACGCTCATTGTATCTCCGCTTCCTATACGCGATCTAATAACGGCTAAGGCTGCGCGAGGCAATCACGCCGCCACTGTCTCGCACGATTATGAGTAAGAGTTATCTGTCACAGTCGCAATTATTCTAAAACTGGCAAGGCTTCGATAATGACGAATGCCTGCGCCAAAGGAAAATCATCGGTAATTGTCAGATGTATTGCAGCATTGGTTCCGGCTGGAAGAAGCTTTTGAAGCTGCTTCGCCGCACCGCCGGTAAGATGCATGGTCGGCTTGCCGGAAGGCGTATTCACCACGCCCATATCACGCCAGAAAACGCCCTCTGCAATGCCTGTGCCAAGAGCCTTGGCGCAGGCTTCCTTCGCCGCGAAACGCTTTGCATAGGACGCGGCGCGCTGCTTGCGCCCCTCCGACTTCCTCTGCTCGATTTCGGTAAAAACCCGGTCCCGAAAACGGCTGCCGTGCCGTTCCAGCGTTTTTTCGACCCGGCGAATATCAATGAGATCGCTTCCAATTCCAACGATCATGCCTTCTGCAACTCCCGCTGGCGATGCAGGCGATGCTTTTCGGCCAGACGCTCCAGACGGCGGCGGCGGAAGACGGAAACGGCGTAGCGGGTTACGAAATAGACCAGCACCGCAAAGGCCGCCCCCAGAATGGTGGAGCCAAACAGCATCGGTTTCAAAAGCGGCGTCCACACCTCCTCGAAGCGCATGGTTTCGAGCGCATGGCCCAGATGGACCGGCGGGACGCTATCAACGCTGCCGCTCATGATGAAGCGGCCAAGCTCGAAGGTGCTCCCCCAGATGAAGGGGAGCGTCAGCGGATTGGCAAGCGTCGTGCCAAGCGCGGCGGCCGCGACATTGCCCGCGAGAAAATAAGCAAGAACGATCGCAATGATGAGGTGAAAACCGAAAAACGGCGTGAAAGCGGAAAAGACGCCGACCGCAAGCCCAGCCGCCACCGCATGGGGCGACGCGGTAATGCGCAGGATTCTCTTGCCCCCATACCGGAACGAACGGGAGAAAGACCGGCGCGGCCACAGGTAAAGCCTGAGGCGCTCCCATCTTGTCGGAGGATATCTGCGTTGGAACAACATGCGCTTCTAATACTGTTCTCTGTTTCCATAGACAATTATTATTATTGCGTTAACCAAACGCGGCTTTGTCGCTGCGTTCAAACGGCGCCACGTCGAGGCGCGGCTGATAAAACTTCGGCGGCACACCCAGCATCCGGCGAAACATTGTCGTGAAGGCGGAAACGCTGTCATATCCGAGATCCAGCGCCACGCTCGTCACCGGCTCTCCTTCTGACAATCGTGGTACGGCGGCAAACAGGCAGGCCTGTTGACGCCATACAGAAAGACTCACCCCGGTTTCGCGCTGGAAATGCCGGGTGAAAGAGCGCCGGCTCATTGCCATCCTGTCTGCCCATTCATCAATGGTGGCACGCGAAGAAGGCTTTTTCACGAAATCCCGGCATAGCTTCTGCAAGCGGGGATCGGAAGGAAATGGCAGGCCGAGCGGGTATTCCGGCAGGGTGTGGAGATCACGCAGAATCAGTTCGATGACCAGTCCATCGCGGCTTTCCGGCGCCGGGATACTATCGTGCGATGTCGCATCGATAATGAGACACCGCATCAGATCAGTCAGCCCCACAACATGCAGGTAGTTTGGAACGCCGGAGATCGCATCAACGCTGATATAGATGGAGCGCATGAAAACATCGCCGAGTATCGCCACCGAGTGTTCCACGCCTGCCGGTATCCACATGGCGTGATCGCTCGGAATCATCCAGCGGCCCGCATCCGTCGTCACCAGCACCACCCCTTGCGAAGCACAGAGTAGCTGCGCCCGGCTATGGCTGTGGCGCGGAACGAAATACCCGTCCGGATAGCGCGTCGGCAAGGCGATTGCCGGTCCTGTCATGCTCTCCAGCATGGCGATGCGGTGTTCATGAAACCTTTGCAGATCCTCATTCTCCGGCATCAAGCTCTCCGGCGGCGGCAAAAATCTCATCGGGGAAGACTCCAGTTTGGCCCACTCTCGCAAGTAGTGGACCAAATCACGAAAGCGGGCGGATATCAATAATCCTATGAAAGTGCTGGCGAAGGATTGCCCGCATCATTTGCCAATCTCGATCTTACCCTGCAAGTTACCTTGAGTGCCTGTTTCCTTCCTGTTCGACAGACCGATGGGGAACGTGCCTGAAGCCTGGATTTCATCTTCGGAGTAGCAATATGAGCGTGAGTGCTGCGCAGCAGCCATCGAACAGCAGTGCGGACAATACCGTCCTCACGATCATTCTGGCCACAAGCCTGGGCCATTTCCTGAACGACATGATGCAGTCGCTTCTTCCGGCCATCTATCCGATGCTGAAGGAGAATTATAGCCTGTCCTTCTGGCAGATCGGCCTTCTCACCTTCACGTTCCAGATGACGGCCTCCATCCTGCAACCGCTCGTGGGCATCTATACCGACCGCAAGCCGATGCCCTATTCACTGACATTCGGCATGGGTTGCACCTTGATCGGCCTCGTCTTTCTGGCGACAGCGCATCATTATTCATTCCTGCTGCTGGGCGCGGCCTGCGTGGGCTTCGGCTCTTCCGTGTTCCACCCGGAAGCGGCGCGTGTAGCCCGCCTGGCATCGGGCGGACGCCATGGTTTCGCGCAATCGCTGTTCCAGGTGGGCGGCAATTTCGGCTCGTCCATCGGGCCTTTGCTTGCCGCCTTCATCGTGCTGCCCTTCGGCCAGATCAGCGTATCGTGGTTCTCGGTCGCAGCCCTGATCGGCATGTTCGTGCTATGGTATGTCGGCAACTGGTATAATCGCTACCGCCTTGCCAATGCCAACAAGCCCAAGCCCGACAAGACCTTGCCGCTGCCGCGCAACAGGGTGATCGCCTCCGTCGCCGTTCTGGCCTTGCTCGTCTTCACCAAATATATCTACATGGCCAGCCTGACGAGTTATTACACCTTCTACACGATCAGCCATTTCGGCGTGTCGGTGCAGACCTCGCAGCTTCTCCTGTTCCTGTTTCTGGGGGCGGTCGCGGCCGGGACCATCATCGGCGGCCCCATTGGCGACAAGATCGGCGCGCGCAAGGTGATCTGGGCTTCCATTCTGGGCGTATTGCCCTTCACGCTCGCACTGCCCTATGCAAACCTTGAAATGACAGCGGTGCTGACGATCATCATCGGCCTCATTCTCGCTTCCGCATTCCCGGCCATCATCGTGTTCGCGCAGGAACTGCTTCCCGGACGTGTCGGTATGCTTTCAGGACTGTTCTTCGGCTTCGCCTTCGGCATGGCAGGCATCGCCGCCGCCGTTCTCGGTATCGTGGCTGACCAGAAAGGCATCGAGTTCGTCTACAGGATCTGCTCTTACCTGCCGTTCCTGGGGCTCTTGACCATCTTTCTTCCGAAGCTGGAACGCCGCCGCAAGGCCTGAGAAAAACGCCCCGCCAAAAAGCAAAGAGCGGTTCCGGCATAACCGAAACCGCTCTGATCTAGTGGAGCACCGCCCGTCCCCCAACGTGCGGTGCTCCCATGCCACTGACCTTTTGACGGCCCGGTGCAGCGGCACATTCTTGATAGGGCAATTGGCCCCCAACTTCTTTGTTCTGCAGCAATCTCACACTGCAAAACTGAAGCCGTGTACGCTATCTCTCCTAAACTCATCAAAAGCTGCCGCAACAAGACGGATCAGCGACTTGCCATTTTCCGTGGCGCGGATCGTACGGCCCTCGACCGCCACCAGACCATCGGCAACAAGAGGGCGCAGCAGCGCAAACTCGTCGGAAAATTCCATGCCCGGCGCGACCGCGTTCAGATCGACGCAGAAATTGCACATGAGCGCGGAGATGATGGCGGAGCGGATACGGTCTGTGTCACGCAGCGTGTAGCCGCGAACCGTCGCCAGCTCGCCGGCTTCCACGCGCTTGCGATATTGCCCGACATCGGAAATATTCTGCGCATAACCGCCCGGAAACTGCGAGATCGATGACGGGCCAAACCCGATCAGGGTTCCGCAACGGTCGTTGGTATAGCCCTGAAAATTGCGATTCAGAGTGCCTTCGCGCGCAGCGATCGCAAGATCGTCATCCGGCAGCGCAAAATGGTCGATACCAACCGGCTGATAGCCGAAACCAATGAAGCTGTCCGTTACGATGCGGGCCTGACGGAAACGCTCGTCCGCGTCAGGCAGCGTGTTTTCATCGATGAGACGCTGATTTGCACGGCGCTGCGGCAGATGCGCATAGCCATAGCAGGCAACCCGATCCGGTGAGAGCGTCACAACGCGCTCGCAGGTTTCGCGCAATGTCTCGACCGTCTGCAAAGGCAGACCATAGATCAGGTCGAAATTGATGCGGTTGATACCCACCTCACGCAGGAGCCTTGTAGCCTCGGCAACCGTTTCAATCGGCTGAACGCGACCGATGGCCATTTGCACCCTGCTGTCCACATCCTGCACACCGAGGCTTGCGCGATTTACACCCATTTCGGCAAGCGTCTTCGCCAAAAGCGGTGTTACCGTGCGTGGATCAAGCTCTATGGCGTGTTCCATCGAGAGATCGAAATCAAACGCCGTGCGGATTGCGGCCAGAACAGTCTGAAATTGCCCGGCATTGAGAATGGAGGGTGTGCCGCCGCCCCAGTGAAGATGGGCAACGCGGGGACGCGCCGTAAGGCTTGCGCTCACAGTCCGGATTTCTCCAAGAAGCGCATTTACGAAATTTTCGATCACATCCTCACGTATCGCCATTTTTGCGTTGCAGCCGCAATAGTGGCATATCTGACTGCAATACGGCACATGGATATAAAGCGAAACGCTTTCTTCCGGCCCGATCTGGCGCAGCCAACGGCGCGTGGTATCCATGCCGACCGGCACGAAATCCGCCGCAGTAGGATAGGAAGTATAACGAGGAACAGCCAGTGCTGCGTAGCGTCTTATCGCGTCGTCATGCATGGCGCATCACTCCACCCAACTGGCGCTGCGGGAGGAGTTCGCCCGGCGCAGGAATACTGGCTGAAGACGAGCATTTTGTGGGGCGTGGAAGCACAATACGGCAAGGAACCCCGTATGAATTGCTGCCGATATTGCAATTGCCAGCCACAACGACACCTGCTCACTCCATCCAACTGACCGGCCTGATCATCAGGCCCTGTCAACTCTAGAGCTGTTCCTGTTTTAACAGAACCGCTCTAACTATTTGCTTTGTCGCAATTTCCAACCCAAAATCGTTTTACAATTTTGGCTCGAAAATGCTCTATAGTCAGGATTTACGGGAGCTACGGCTATATTTCATTGATTTAAATCAAACACGGATGGACCACTATTTTTATGGATCAAAGATTATCCGGGTCCAGTCCAGCAACGACAGCCAGTGAACGGCGGGAGAGAATTTCAACTGTGTTCGCATCGCGCAATTGTATCAGCCCCTGCGTCTTCAACTTGGTGAAGCTGCGGCTTACCGTTTCTATGGTGAGGCCAAGATAATCCGCGATATCGGTACGGTTCATCAAAAGGTGGACGGGATTAGGCTTTTCGCCGCGCTTTTCCGCACGTGCGGATAAAACCAGAAGGAAGCTTGCCAGTTTCTCGACCGGCGCCAAACGACCAAGCACAAGCTGGTTATCGCGCGCGGTGCGCAGCGCCAGACGTGTCATCTGGTACAGCCGCTCCTTCAGCTTGGGAAAGCGCTCCATCAAACGCTCTATTTCCTTGGCCGAAAAGGCACACAGGGCCGATGGCACGACCGCTTCCGCCGATAGCGAATAAACCTCATCATCGGCCAGCCCCAGAAAATCGCCGGGGAACAGGAAGCCCGCGATCTGGCGGCGACCATCCGGCAGCGACGTATAGATGCGCAACATGCCGGAGGTCAGGCTATAGACCCGAAGCTTCGGTTCGCCTTCCTCAACCAGCATCTCATTGGTATCGAGCTTTTTCGACGTCATGATGGCTTCGAGGGCGGCAAGATCGCCGTCGTCGAGTGCGGAACACACAGCCATGCTGCGGACGCAGCAATCTTCGCACACATTGCAGGGCGTACGGGCGGCAAGCTTTTGATTCTGATCTAATGCGAAAGGCACTACAACCACGATGAATTCCTATACTGCGGGGGTAGCAGATAGCTGCTTTTTCCCTTTAATTAGGAAACCTCGACGCGCATCGCAAAGCGCAATTTCGCCGCAGGGTTGGAGGCTGATATTGCGTACCTCAAACTCCGCGCGCAAAAGCGGCCCCGAAACGGGTTTGGGTCAGATATTGCGGCTGCCGGGCTTGACGGCCGGAATGGCTGCCAGTTCCGGCGGCAGCTTATCTGCCGGATAGGCTGGAACTTCATATTCCGCCAGCGAAATCAGCCGGGTACCAACATCCGCCTTGCCCGCCGAGCGATCCACGATACAGGCTGCGGCGACAACCTCGATGCCAAGATCCTTCATGCAGTCGATGGTTTCGCGGATGGAAAGGCCCGTGGTGACGATATCTTCCACGATGACGACGCGCGCGCCCTTCGGCACGTCGAAACGACGCAGGCGGAATACGCCATTCTCGCGTTCGACCCAGACCGAAGGAACCCCCAGATGGCGGGACGTCTCGTAAGACGGGATCAGGCCGCCGATGGCCGGCCCGACCACATAATCGATGGGGCCGAGATCGGCCGCCCTGATCTTTTCGGCAAGCGCCTTGCATAGTTTTTCCGTCTTGTCGGCATGCATGAACACGCGCGCCTTCTGTAGAAAAACGGGGCTGCGCAGGCCGGAGGTGAGGATAAAATGGCCTTCAAGGATCGCTCCCGCTTCGCGGAAGACGGCGAGCACATCGTCAGTATTCATTTCAGTCCTATCCGTTCACACGCTTTGCGCTGCTGACGCTCGCGCTTTCTTTCAATTGAGAGATGATGCGATTGAGATGCTTGAGGTCCCAGACCTCTACATCGATAATCATTTCCGTAAAATCGGGCGCCGTGCGCACCATGGAGAGATTGTGGATATTGGCATCATTTGCCGCCGCAATCTGGGCAATTTCCGCCAAAGAGCCGGGCGAGTTGATTGCCGATACGCTGATGCGCGCGGGGAAACGCTCGCTCATCTGGTCATCGATATCCCAGCGCACGTCGATCCAGCGCTCCGGCTGATCGTCATAGGCCGTCAGTGCGGGCGACTGGATGGGATAGATCGTGATGCCTGCGCCGGGCTGCAAGATGCCCACGATGCGGTCGCCCGGCACGGCCCCTTCCGGCGCAAAACGCACAGGCAGGTCCGGATTGGTTCCGCGAATGGGCAGTGCGCGCTTGCCGGGCTTCGGCGTCGTTGCCGCCGGATCAACCTTGGCAGCAGCACCCTCGCCTCCTTCCGGCACCTTGAAGATCATGCCAGCGGCGTTCTGGATATTGAACCAGCCCTTCTCGCCAGCCTTGGCAGGATTGTTCTGCGTGGTGACGCGAGTGTCCTGATAATCGGGATAGACGGCCTTCACCACATCGGTCGAGGGCAGTTCCCCACGCCCGACGGCTGCAAGCACGTCTTCCACATCCTTGCGCGCCAGACGCGGCAGGCCAGGCTTCAAAATGTCCTTGCTGAACGGTTTGCCCGCGCGCTCAAAGGCACGCTCCAGAATTCGCATCCCGAGGCCGGAATATTGCTTGCGCACGGCAGAGCGTGTGGCGCGGCGGATGGCCGCGCGCGCCTTGCCGGTTGCAACCAGCGATTCCCAGGCGGCGGGCGGAACCTGCGCCTTGGAGCGGATAATATCCACTTCGTCGCCATTCTTGAGTTCCGTCATCAAGGGCATGATGCGGCCATTGACTTTCGCGCCCACGCAGCTGTCGCCAATATCGGTGTGAACGGCATAGGCAAAATCAATAGGCGTCGCGCCGCGCGGCAGCGCGATCAGCCTGCCTTTCGGCGTGAAGCAGAAGACCTGATCTTGAAACAGTTCAAGCTTGGTGTGTTCCAGAAATTCTTCAGGATTGTCGCCCTCAGACAATTGCTCGATGGTCTGGCGCAGCCATGCATAGGCGTTGGTCTCGGTCGAAATCTTGTGCGGGTTGTTGGCGCTGCCACGATCCTTGTAAATGGAGTGGGCCGCCACGCCGAATTCAGCGATCTCATCCATTTCGCGCGTGCGAATCTGCAATTCGATACGCTGGCGCGACGGGCCGATGATGGTGGTATGGATGGAGCGATAATCGTTCTGCTTCGGCGTCGAGATATAATCCTTGAACCGTCCCGGAACCATGGACCATGTGGTGTGGATCAGGCCAAGCGCACGATAGCAATCCTGCACCGTATCGACCATGACGCGGAAGCCGAAAATGTCGGAAAGCTGCTCGAAGGAAAGGCCCTTGCTCTCCATCTTGCGGAAAACCGACCATGGCTTCTTCTGGCGGCTTTTCACGCTGGCCTTGATGCCGTTCTTCTCGAAAATTTCAGAGAGATCCGTTTCGATCTTCTGCAAAAGACCGCGGTTCTTTTCCAGAAGCTCGGCAAGCCTGTCGGTGACGGCTCGCCATGCATCGGGATTGATATAGCGGAAAGCCAGCTCCTCCAGCTCCTCACGCATATCCTGCATACCCATGCGGCCAGCGAGCGGCGCATAAATATCCATGGTCTCCTCGGCAATACGCAGGCGCTTGTCTTCGCGCATCACGCCGAGCGTACGCATATTGTGGAGACGGTCGGCAAGCTTTACCAGAAGAACGCGCACGTCCTCTGAAATCGCCAGCAGAAGTTTACGCAGGTTTTCCGCCTGGACAGCCTTCTTGGAAACGAGATCGAGTTTCTTGAGCTTGGTCAGCCCCTCGACAAGCTTGCCGATTTCCGGCCCGAAAAGCTGGTCGATTTCCTGCCGGGTGGCCGTGGTATCCTCGATCGTGTCGTGCAGAAGCGCGATGGCGATTGTCGCCTCGTCCAAATGCATATCTGTTAGAATAGCCGCCACTTCCAGCGGATGGGAGAAATAGGGATCGCCGGAAGCCCGCTTCTGACTGCGGTGTTTCTGCATGGCATAAACATATGCCTTGTTAAGAAGCGCCTCGTTCACATCAGGCTTGTATCGCTGCACACGCTCCACAAGCTCATATTGGCGCATCATCTGCCGAAACTCCCTCGAACCGAAACACATACAGAGATATCGGCCATTTTAATCAGGAATCGTAAAAAAACGAATATCTCACGATCCTTGAGCAATCTTTCTGCCAATAGGATCAATTTCCTACAGAAATTTCCTTCCGGCAAGCATTTCCAACAATACACAGAAAAATCTGCGCACAAAAACATGCGCTACGGCATAGCAAAGCCGCAGCGCATGAAGAATTGCAATCTGATAGAACGATCAGAAGCCGTCGTTCTTTTCCGGCGCGACAAGGCCTTCAATGCCAGCCAGCAGTTCTTCTTCCGACATACGGTCGAAAGTCACCACATCTTCCTCGCCAGCCTCAGCAATGCCTTCGGCAATTTCTTCCGCTGCATTGGCAATCTGGGCCGGAGCGGCTTCAGGCTCATCCACTTCAACATGCTTTTGCAGCGAATGGATCAGGTCTTCCTTCAGATCATCCGGCGAGAGGGTCTCATCGGCAATCTCGCGCAGGGCAACAACAGGATTCTTGTCGTTGTCGCGGTCAACCGTGATCGGTGCACCCTGGGAAATCTGGCGGGCACGGTGACCAGCCAGCAGAACCAATTCAAAACGGTTCTCGACCTTGTCTACGCAGTCCTCAACGGTAACGCGGGCCATACGCGGTCCCTTTCATTCCTCAAAATTTAACGGGATTTGCCTTGCACATAACGCTTGTGGAAGGAAATTACAAGCAAAAGCGCAAAGCACCTCATTACAACCGATTATATATCTCAATGCTTCATGTTTTCATGAAAAGTGATGCAGAATTTGAAATTCGGTTCATTCTGATACAATATTCAGCAAGCTATCAATGATTCTCCCAGGATAATTTCTCCTGTAGTAATTTAGCGGGGTTAAATAACAACCACAAGTTGCTTGTTTTTCTGCAATATCTCCTTAGAACGCAATAAACGCATTGGTAAACGATAATTACCGCCCGCCGTTTAAGAAACTAATCTGAATACGCGGTCGCCGGTCCACTCCCGTCCGGCCGTAGAGTGGATATATTACACGATGTTCGATTCTCGTGAAAAAATTGCGCTTTTCATAGACGGCGCCAATTTATATGCAGCTTCAAAAACACTCGGTTTCGACATCGATTACCGCAAGCTTTTGAAGGCGTTCCAGAAGCGTGGTTATCTGCTGCGTGCCTATTATTACACGGCATTGGTGGAAGATCAGGAATATTCATCCATCCGCCCGCTCATCGACTGGCTGGATTATAACGGCTACAAGGTCGTGACCAAGGCCGCCAGGGAGTTCACCGATTCCACAGGCCGCCGCAAGGTCAAGGGCAATATGGACATCGAGCTGACCGTCGATGCCATGCAGCTGACCGATACCGTCGATCATTTCGTCATTTTCTCCGGCTACGGCGATTTCCGCTCGCTCGTCGAAGCTCTCCAGCGCAAGGGCCGCAAGGTGTCTGTCGTCTCCACGCTCACCACGCAGCCCGCCATGATTTCGGATGAACTGCGCCGCCAGGCCGATCATTTCATCGATCTGGTTTCGCTGAAGGCTGAAATAGGCCGCGATCCTTCCGAACGTGCCCCGCGCCGTCAGGAAGAGGATTTCGACGAGAGCTATTGACGTTGCCGTTGGCCCGGTTCATGCAAGGGCATGATTTCCGAACCTTCGCCAAATTGCTCAATCTGCCCGCGGCTCCATGCCTTCTTACAGGAATGGCGACAAAAGGAGCCTGCGTGGCATAACGCGCCCGTCCCCCCTTTC
This sequence comes from Brucella melitensis bv. 1 str. 16M, assembly GCF_000007125.1. Lineage (NCBI taxonomy): Bacteria > Pseudomonadati > Pseudomonadota > Alphaproteobacteria > Hyphomicrobiales > Brucellaceae > Brucella > Brucella melitensis. The sequence goes on from NC_003317.1 coordinate 1,346,367, forward strand.
CTTCCCGGGAGCGATGAAGACGTTCGGCTTCTGATCGTAGGGCTTGCCCCCGGCCTTCGCGGAGCCAACCGCACGGGACGGCCCTTTACCGGCGATTATGCCGGGGAACTTCTTTACAGTACGCTTTGCGAATTCGGCTTCGCGACGGGAAAATTCGAGGCGCGCCCGGATGACAGCCTGCGGCTTCTCGATGCCTGCATCGTCAATGCGGTTCGCTGCGTGCCGCCGGAAAACAAGCCTGTCGGCAGCGAAATCAACAATTGCCGGCAATTCCTGACACCGATGCTGACGCGCTTTCCCAATCTCGATGCAGTGGTCACACTGGGGACCATCGCCCATCAATCAACAGTGCGCGCCTTAGGCGTTCCGGTTTCGCGCCACCCGTTCGGCCATGGCAAGGCCACCGATATCGGGCCATTGCGGATTTTTTCCAGCTATCATTGCTCGCGCTACAACACGAATACGGGCGTGCTGACCGATGCGATGTTCCGCGATGTTTTCAAAAATGTACGCGCTTATCTAAGCGAGAAAGCAGCCGGAAGCGCACGTCTGTCTGTCTGAATGATAGATCGGCGTTCCAACCGTTTTTTATGACACATACCCCGAACACCGCTTCGCACTTTTCGGGATACAGATCTTTCCTTGCGCGCATCTTATCCGAAAACCGCTTCGCACTTTTCGGGATGCGCTTTGCAATTCATCCCCGGTCGCGCAACAGACGCGCTTTTTCGCGGTTCCAGTCGCGCTTCTTTTCCGTTTCGCGCTTGTCGTGGGTTTTCTTGCCTCGGGCAAGCGCCAGTTCGAGCTTTGCCCGGCCACGATCGTTGAAATAGAGCTTCAATGGAACAACCGTCATGCCCTCGCGCGAGACCGAATTGAACAGGCGCGACATTTCCCGCCTGCTCACCAGCAATTTGCGCAGGCGCCGCGGCTCGTGGTTGAAGCGGTTGCCCTGCGTATATTCCGGAATATAGGAATTAATCAGCCAGAACTCGCCATCCTCGAAGCTTGCATAGCTCTCGGCAATATTGGCCTGATTGGCGCGCAAGGATTTAACCTCGGTGCCCGTCAGTACCAGACCGGCTTCGAGTGTGTCGAGTATCTCGAAATTGAAGCGCGCCTTGCGATTTTCGGCAATCATTTTGCGCGCGGGAGAATTCTTGGGCTTGTTCATGATGGCACCATATAATGTGGAATGCCGGAAATGAAAACGCTCCCGCAGCGACGGGAGCGTAAAATTCGCCGGATTGGCAAATATACCGGGTCAGTTGATGAGGACCGCGTGCTTCATGGCATGGTCGATCTTTTCCGCCGTCGCCGCTTCGATCGTAACCATTGGTGAACGCAGAACATTTTCAATACGACCCAGGCGCGAAAGCGCATATTTCGGGCCGGAAGGATTGGGTTCCAGGAACAGCGCCTTGTGCAGCGGCATCAAACGGTCCTGCAATTCCAGCGCCTTGGCGAAATTACCAGCCTGGCAGGCTTCCTGAAATTCCGCGCAAAGACGCGGCGCAATGTTGGACGTTACCGAAATGCACCCCACCCCGCCATGAGCATTGAAGCCAAGCGCCGTGGCGTCTTCACCGGAAAGCTGGATGAACTCCTTGCCACAGATCGCGCGCTGTTCGGAAACACGCTCGATCTTGCCGGTCGCATCCTTGACGCCGACAATATTCTTACAGTCGCGAACGAGAGCGCCCATGGTTTCCGGCGTCATGTCGATAATGGACCGGCCCGGAATGTTATAGATCACCAGCGGGATCGAGATAGAGCGGGCAACGCGCGAAAAATGCTCGTAGAGGCCACGCTGATTCGGCTTGTTGTAATAAGGTGTGACAACCAGAACCGCATCCGCGCCCGCTTTTTCGGCGTGCTGCGCCAGTTCGATCGCTTCCACCGTATTGTTCGAGCCGGCACCCGCAATCACTGGCACACGGCCAGCGGCGACTTCAATGCAGACTTCGATCACACGCTTATGTTCATCATGGGAAAGGGTCGGCGTTTCGCCGGTCGTGCCAACCGGAACGAGACCTTTCGTCCCCTCTTCGATCTGCCAGTTGACGAAAGCACGAAAGGCTTTTTCGTCGAACGCCCCTTCACGGTCGAACGGCGTGACAAGTGCGGTAATTGAGCCCTTCAGCATTCGTGAACTCCTGAAACAGATAGACGGGACCCCACGCAGCAAAGCCCCCTTCGGGCTTCATCGGATTATGCGTGAGGCGTTGCACCATAGTCTTGCCACGCGAATGGAGCAAGCGGGGTGTATCTGCAAAAAAGAGATAATGCGGCAGATTTACGGCCAAACTTACAGGCGTTTTGACGCTCCCTCACAGGCCGTTTTTCAAAGCCTCGCAGTTACATTTTCCGCAGCCGCGCCAGCGCGTATTTCAGCTTGGCCCATAAGTTTTTATTAAGGATACTTTCACTCATCCGGCTTATATTTTGCACTGACACTCGCCAGGCGGAATGCCGGGCTCAGAAAAGTCGGAATTTGGTAACATATAGCTCCCAATTCAGATCCTTATTCCAGTCAGGCCATGTTTAAAAAAGTCGCAGCGATCTCTTCCAGGCGAACAGTGCTCCTAGCAGGTTGCTTCATCGCGGCTGCCGTCCAGCCGATGGTTTCACTTGCCCAATCGTCGCTACCGCCTGAAATCCCCACGCCGCTTGCGCGCCCCTTCGCGCCGACTGCCACCCATCAATCCCCAATCAGTCTGGTGACGCCGAGGCCCCGCCCCATCGCTCCTGATCCCATGGCCACGTCCGCCGTCAGCCGGACAGATAATCCGGCCGTGATCGGCGGAACATTGAAAAATGGCCTCGACGCGCTTAGCGCCAAGAATGTCGCAAGCGCCATCGCTTCTCGCAACAACTTGCCGCGCGGCTCGCTCGACCGTCAGATTCTCACCTGGGCAATTGCAACCTCCGGCATGGATGGTGTTCCCAGCACAGAGATTGCGGCCGCAGCATCCGAACTTTCAGGATGGCCCGGCATGGCCACCTTGCGCCGGAATTCAGAACGGGCGCTTTTCAAGGAAAATCCTTCTTCTGCAACCATCATCGCCACTTTCGGCAGCACACGTCCACAGACCACGGAAGGCATGATCGCTTTGGCACGCGCCTATGTGGCGACAGGCAATTCCACCAAGGCGCACCAGCTTCTCTCACCTTGGTGGACCAGGAAGCGTCTTTCATCCGACGATGAGCAGAAGATCCTGAAAGAATTTTCGGCGATTCTCACCCGCGAGGATCACCAACGCAGGCTGCTGCACTCTCTCTATAATGGCCACCTGCAATCGGCCCGGCTTCTTGCCGGGCCTGCGCAGGCGCAATCTCTTTATAATGCCTATGCCGCAGTGGCGCAGAAATCACCCAACGCCGCCAGTGCAATCGCCGCCGTGGACCGCTCCTGGCAGGCCAATCCGGTCTATCAGTTTTTAAAAATTCGCTATCTGCGCCGCGCCGAGCGTTACAACGAGGCTGCCGAGCTTCTGTTGAAAGCGCCACGGAAGGCTTCCGTTCTTGTCGATCCCGATGCCTGGTGGGTGGAACGGCGCATCCTGTCACGCGAACTTCTCGATCTCGGAAAGCCGCAACTTGCCTATCGGCTTGCCGCGGCCCATGCCGCCGAAACGCCCACCATGGCGGCGGAAGCCGAATTCCACGCGGGCTGGTATGCGCTTCGCGCCCTGAACCAACCGAAGCTGGCAGCGCCCCATTTTGCAAAAATCACGCAAATTTCGGCGCGCCCCATCTCCGCTTCCCGTGCCTATTACTGGCTTGGGCGGGCAGCGGAAGCTGGTTCTGGCGGCGATGCACGCGCCTATTACCGGCGGTCGGCGCATTTCGGCACCACTTTTTATGGCCAGCTTGCGGCCGCCAAGCTGAATGAGAAGGCTCCTGAACTCGCCTATCCCAAGCCCACGGAAGCAGAGCGTGTGCGCTTTGCAAGCCGCCCCGCCGTGCAGGCAATCAAACGGCTGGAGCAGGTCGGTTATGGAAACAAGGCTGCGGCTCTTTACACACAGCTTTCGCAAGAACTCGACAGTGTGGGAGAACTCGCCCTGCTCGCCGTGATGGCTGAGCGGAACGACAATCATTATATGGCGCTGCGCGTCGGCAAAACGGCGGCAATGCGCGGGCTCGATGTCGGCGCACTTTCCCATCCGCTCGGCGCAATCCCTGCAAGCGCGAATATCAAGGGTTCCGGCAAGGCGCTTGCCTATGCCATCGCGCGGCAGGAAAGCGAATTCAATGTCAGCGCAGTTTCAAAAGCAGGCGCGCGCGGCCTGCTGCAACTTATGCCCGCCACAGCAAAAACGGTCGCCACACGCAACGGAATGAGCTTTTCCGCGCAGAAGCTTACGGCAGATGCGGCCTATAATGCCACGCTCGGCGCACATTTTCTCGGTGAGCAGCTGGATCGTTTCAACGGTTCCTATGTACTCACCTTCGCCGGGTATAATGCCGGGCCGCGCCGCGCCTCCGAATGGGTGGAGAAATATGGCGACCCGCGCGGCAAATCTGTCGAACAGGTCGTGGATTGGATTGAGCGCATCCCCTATTCCGAAACGCGCAATTATGTGCAGCGCGTGATGGAAAATTACGAAGTCTATAAGACCCGGCTGACTGGCCGTGCCGATATCAAGACCGATCTGGTTTATGGGCGACGCTGATAAGTAGCTTCTCCAAAGAAACCGGGGCGGTTCCAGCATAAACCGGAGCCGCCCCCACTGGTTCAGCCAGCCTGTTTTTTTGCGCGCCGCGTTCCTGATCTCACATTATTAGCTGCTTTTTTCGTTTTTGCGCCACGCTTCGTTGTCGATTTCGCAGGCGGTTCGGCAAGCTTTGCCGCTTGCGCTATCCAGCCCTCACGCTCCACGCGCCCCGGAAAGCCGATACGGCGCTCGATCCATATCGCTTCCTCACGGGTCCATTGCGCGATCTGGTCGTAATGAAAAATGCCAAGCTCATGCAGCACGGCTTCGATGGCTTTTCCAATCCCCTCAATTGCCGTCAACTCGTCGGCCTTGCCGCGGCGCGGGGCCTCGCGCCATTGCGGGCGGCCGGCGTCATCGGGTGTTTCCGCTGGGACTTTCTTCAATACCGGCGCTGCCGCAACATCCGAATCAGCAGAGCCTTCCACAGGCTCAATCCTGGCTTTTTCTAACCCGGCTTTCCTTTTCAAAGGATCGCTATCCGCCCTGACCGGTTCTGCTGGCGGGACAGGTTCCGGCTTTTCGGCCAATGGCGGCGTGGATAATGCCGCCGCAACAATCGTTCGCTCATGATCGCTTCCGGCGCTTTTTCGACGGCGCAGGATGCGCCCCAGAAAGCAGCCAACCACAAAAGCAACGGCGATTAGTATCGCCAATTGAACAATCAACAAGGGCATTTCGTCCTCATACTCCATACACGCAACAATGACTGCAATCAGCCATGCCGCCAACGCTCGCCCCCCATGGCAACAAACTCATCGCTCTCCAGCCGTCAGCCAGCCCGTTGCGGCACCAATCAGAATAGCCAGCACCAAAACCGGCCAAAAAGTTTCAACAAGATAAAGCATGAGCGATTCCGCATAATATTTGGCCAGACACTTCAAGCCCTTGGCCGAATAATCATAGCAAAGGAAAGGCCGGATTGGGAAAACTGTCAATCTTGACCGGCAAAGAAATGGGGGATGACGGCCTCTTACTGAACGGCCGCCTCGTTCACTGCACGGATTTCTTCACATCAAGAACCGCAAGTTTCAAACCATAAGGCAGTTGTGCTGCTTTCAGGGCTTCGATTTCGTCATAAATCGCTTCATCTGAAACCGTGCCGCGTATCGAAAGTTTTTCATCGACAATCTCGATTTCGGCTTCCGGCAATTTCTTCGCCAGATCGATGGCAAACAGAACTCTTTCCATGAACTCCGGCTGATTGCCGCGTGCTACGGCCATTTCGTCATCGATGAAAATGTCCGGTGCCACCTCGCCGGCGGCGGTCATCACCTGATCGCGCGATTCGTTGTTTGGAATAAAGCCGGAAAGCACCAGTCCTTGCGCATTCCTCCCGATCTTGAATCTATAGGGCGACGCAAGCTGCAAAACCGTGGTCAGGTCGGTAATGTCACGGATAGCCCATACATGCTCCAGTGCAGCATGGGCCGCTCTTTGCATATCCGGATCCGGAGCCATGCCTTTCAGCACGACATCCCGGCCATCGACATAAAATCCCGCCCAGACATAGGGTTCCAGAGCCTTTGCCGTCTGTTCGGCAATATCGGTTTCAACCCGGTCAGCGCCGAACCAGAGCGCCAGCGCCGTCAGGCACGCAGTCCAGGTGAGACAAGGCCAGAACCATTTTTTCATGCTGCTTTGCTCCGTTTCAGGCGATCTTCCGCGACCCCTGTAGAAAGACTGCGGTCAGCATAAAAAGCAAGCATCTGATGCTGCACGAGGGCAACAAAAAACCCGGCATTTCTGCCGGGTTTCTGTATCCAATCCGTAATGGATTAGAACGAACGCTGGAAGCGAACGATACCGCCCCAAGCATTGTCTTCAGCAACAGTGTTCTTCCACTCGCCACCAAACTTGGTGTAGGAAACTTCCGGCGTAACGGTGAAGCCAGGAACCAGTTCGTAAGCAACGTTAGCCGTAACTGCCGTCTTGCCCCAGTCGTCATGCGCAGCCTGCAGGTTGAAGGCAGCCTTCTGCGTAGCCTGATACTTCAGACCACCCCAGACAGCCCAATCGCCGCCCCACTGGCCGTAGTTCTGATCCGGCGTAGCAGCGGACGAATATGCGCCCTGCAACCAAACCGAGAACTGGTCGGTGATGTTGACGTCGCCACGAACCTTGGCAGCCCATTCTTCGATGACCGAGTCATAGGCAACAACACCAGCGATCGAACCCCAGCCGCCAGCATACTTCAGGCCGCCAACAACGTCAGGCATGTAGCCGTCGATGTGGTAGTTGGTCGTGCCAGTGTAACCACCGTCGTTGTCGCCACCCTGTTCGAGAGCGATCACAGCCGAGAAGCCGTTTCCGCCAGTGAAGGTGTACGAGATCTTGCCGGTGCGGTAGGAGCCAGCCGAGATCACGTCATCGTTGATGACATCGCCGAGGTAACCGGTGAAGGTATGGAATTCCGATTCATCGATACCAACGCGCAGACCACCGAGCTGGATATACGCGAACTCCATGACGGTGCCGCTGCTGGTTTCATTACCATATTTACCATCTACGCCCGAATTGTTCGCAGCATAGTTGAAGCGCAGTTCGGTGAAGGTCTTGAGGGTGCCGAGTTCGGTTTCCGAACCGGTGGAAACGCGGAGTGCGAAACGAGCGCCCTTGTCCCAGCCATTGCGGTCGGTACCGGAGTAAACGTCATCGCCGCCCTTTACGTCGTAACGGACGTAACCATGGACGCGCAGGCAGATTTCGGTGCCCGGAATGTAGAAGTAGCCAGCGCCGTAAGCGTCGCAAACGCGGACATATTCAACGGCTTCGGGCTCTGGCGCGACGATTGCGTCGGCAGCCTGAGCGCCGGAAGCTGCAACCAGAGCTGCAGCGGAGCCAAGGAGAAGGCTCTTGATGTTCATTTCTGACCTCCAGTCAAAGTTAAAAATGGGTCTGGGCATTCTGATTTGGCTGAAGGACAACCTGTCCCCATCCCCTAATTGAAAAAGTCGCCCCGAAGCGCTCCTTCTTCTGAAAGTGAAGATACTCGCCCATTTATTCGTTTCAACATCGAATATGTTCTCACAACCTTTACGGTGCTGCTATGAAGGGCAGTTATTGCAGAAATGACACGAAATTACCTGCTTTAGCTCGGCGGATTCATGCTTTATTAACATAAGTGAACGCGAATTAACCGATGTTAACGTTTGAAAATGCAAGTTTTTTAGGATCGCCTGCCGAATAAAGCCGCGGATCTTTCGTCGAAACAGCCCTTAACGGAATATGTCGGCAAGGTGGCAAGAATCGTCTGAACGGAGAGCAGAAACCTCGAATCCGTTTCATTTAATAAGGGCAAGTGCGTGCCGGTGCTAAATTGTGGGCCTTTTTAAGCGCGCCATATATATATAAAGAGAATAATCCGCAGGAAATTTTACCAGTTAATGCGTAAATCGCTTGAAATGCCCAGGCGTACCGGTTATCTCGCCTTTACCGGAGAGGTGGCCGAGTGGTCGAAGGCGCTCCCCTGCTAAGGGAGTAGACCTCAAAAGGGTCTCGTGGGTTCGAATCCCATCCTCTCCGCCAGTTTTTCCAATATCCCAGCAAATCTTTATGTGTTCGACGCGCTTGATTTCATACGGAATCGGCTTTTACCCCTCGCGCACTGAATCTCTGTTTTTCCAGGCTACGAATCCAGAAAACAAGCAAGCCATTGATAAGTAATGGCTATTCAAAATTCTGGCGATTCTTGACTGGAGGTCAGAAATGAACATCAAGAGCCTTCTCCTTGGCTCCGCCGCAGCTCTGGTTGCAGCTTCCGGCGCTCAGGCTGCCGACGCAATCGTCGCGCCAGAGCCCGAAGCCGTTGAATATGTCCGCGTTTGCGACGCTTACGGCGCTGGCTACTTCTACATTCCGGGCACCGAAACCTGCCTGCGCGTCCATGGTTACGTCCGTTACGACGTAAAGGGCGGCGATGACGTTTACTCCGGTACCGACCGCAATGGCTGGGACAAGGGCGCTCGTTTCGCACTCATGTTCAACACGAATTCGGAAACCGAACTCGGCACACTCGGCACCTATACTCAGCTGCGCTTCAACTACACCAGCAACAATTCACGTCATGATGGCCAATACGGCGATTTCAGCGATGATCGTGATGTCGCTGATGGCGGCGTAAGCACCGGCACCGATCTGCAGTTTGCATATATCACGCTTGGTGGTTTCAAGGTTGGTATCGACGAATCCGAATTCCATACCTTCACCGGTTACCTCGGTGATGTCATCAACGATGATGTCGTCGCTGCTGGCTCCTACCGCACCGGCAAGATCGCCTACACCTTCACCGGCGGAAACGGCTTCTCGGCTGTGATCGCTCTCGAACAGGGTGGCGAAGACGTTGACAACGATTACACGATCGACGGTTACATGCCGCACGTTGTTGGCGGCCTGAAATATGCTGGCGGCTGGGGTTCGATCGCTGGTGTTGTTGCCTATGACTCGGTCATCGAAGAATGGGCTACAAAGGTTCGTGGCGACGTCAACATCACCGACCGGTTCTCGGTATGGCTGCAGGGCGCATATTCGTCCGCAGCGACGCCGAACCAGAACTACGGTCAGTGGGGCGGCGATTGGGCTGTCTGGGGTGGTGCAAAGTTCATTGCCCCCGAAAAGGCAACCTTCAATCTGCAGGCTGCGCATGACGACTGGGGCAAGACCGCAGTTACCGCCAACGTCGCTTATCAGCTCGTTCCCGGATTCACCATTACGCCGGAAGTTTCCTACACCAAATTTGGTGGCGAGTGGAAAGACACCGTTGCTGAAGACAATGCCTGGGGCGGTATCGTTCGCTTCCAGCGCTCGTTCTAATCAGATCGACGTTAAGCATAGGGCGCCAACGGTTTCCCGTTGGCGCCGGTTCATTTGAAACAGCGTTCACGAAAGCGTGAGAATCGATTCTTCCGGAATGGGGATTCCAGGCGGATCGACAATTGAGGGAATTGCGGGGACGACAAAAAGCTGGGGGCAACCGGGGGGGGGGTCTTGTAAAGGATCGAGCCATGTCTCCACATAAAGTTAGCCTACTTATCTTGTACTCTGCGATTTATTCCATTAGCTGTGCATCCCGTACTTGGGGGGATGTGCAGTGATCATCGTTGGGGAAACGAAGATCGATACGGGCGACAAATATGCGCCAATTATCGATTACAATCTGAATTATATATCCGGCAAAAATCCAAAGCACCGGCTCGTCGAGCACTATTCGGTGGCGGAGCTGACGGCAAAATATATCAATATCCTCTGGGATGATGGACCGCATAAATATAATGTAAGGTCGTTCCTCGGCGAGATTGACGAGATTCTGAAAGGCGCACGTTTTTCAGGTTTTGATCAGGAAATGCTCGATTCCATCATCGGCACGCTTCGCGAACGCGGCAACAGCAATGCAACCATCAATAGAAAGATGGCTGCGCTGAGCAAGCTGCTGCGAAAGGCGCACAAGATGGGGGATATCTTCAATCTTCCGGAGTTTATCCGGCAGAAAGAGCGCGTGGGGCGCATTCGATTCCTGGAACAGGAGGAAGAGAAGCGATTGTTCGCCGCAATAAAGTCGCGCTGCGAGGACAGCTATCGCCTATCGGTCTTTCTCGTGAATACGGGTTGCCGTCTTGGCGAAGCAATCGGCCTCACATGGAATGATATTCAGGAACAACGGGTTACGTTCTGGGTCACCAAATCCAATCGCAGCCGCACCGTTCCCCTCACCCGGCGTGCACGAAAAGCATCCCATATTCCGCGTGAGAGGCTAAAAGGCCCCTTCTCCATGCTCAATCAGGTTCGGTTTCGCCAAATCTGGAACGAAGCGAAGGCCGAAGTTGGCCTTGGCGCGGATGACCAAATCGTTCCGCACATTCTACGCCATACATGTGCGTCGCGACTGGTGCGTGGGGGCATCGACATCCGCCGGGTTCAGATGTGGCTTGGTCACCAGACCTTGCAGATGACAATGCGCTACGCGCATCTGGCAACACATGATCTCGATTCCTGCGTTAAGGTGCTCGAAATTCATTAGGCCACAACAAAAAGCGTCAAGCTGTGGCGATTTTGGAACGGACTTTGAGCCAACAGACCTTGCGGATAATGAGGGACTTCCCGCCTATAGGACGTGATCTGGAGTAGCCCCGTGGCATAGAAAAACGGCAAAGCAAATTTCCCTTGGGCTCGCGCAGAGTACCGAAGGATATTCTCATTATCCTTATAGAACCGGCTGTTGCAGGCTGATGTGCGTTAAAACGATTCCAGCAAGATTGAACCGTTGGAGCCGGTTTGCATTTTGGGTTCGAAAAGCCTTTAATGCCGCCGAATAGCTGGCCGGGTTGGCCGGGCTTTCAATGCGCCTTTACTGTCAGACTGAAACAGACCGGGATATCGCCCATGGCACAACCTCGCCTCACCCCCCTTGTCGAAAGCCTGCCCTCAACTGTCCCCTTTATCGGACCAGAAACATTGGAATTACAGCGCGGTAAGCCCTTCGAGGCGCGGATCGGCGCCAATGAAAGCAGCTTTGGTCCAGCGCCTTCTGTCATCGAGGCCATGCGGAATGAAGCAACCGAAGTGTGGAAATATGGCGATCCGGAAAATTATGCGTTGCGCCACGCCATTGCAGCCCATCACGGCCTGAAGGCTGAGCACATCATGCCGGGCGCTGGCGTTGATGCGTTGCTTGGTCTCATCGTCCGTCAATATGTGCAGCAGGGCGACAAGGTCATCAACTCGCTCGGCGGTTATCCGACTTTCAATTATCATGTCGCAGGCTATGGCGGGCAGCTCGTCACCGTTCCTTATCGCGATGACAAGCCAGACCTCGACGCCCTTATCGATGCGGCTGCAAGGGAAAAACCAGCGCTCCTCTATATCGCCAATCCCGACAACCCCATGGGAACATGGCACGGGGGGCCGATATCCAGTCCTTCATTGAGCGTCTTCCGGAAACAACATTATTAATTCTCGACGAGGCCTATTGCGAAACTGCTCCGGCATCGGCATTTCCACCTTTCGAGACGGATCGTCCGAATGTTCTTCGGATGCGTACATTCTCCAAGGCCTATGGGCTTGCAGGCATCCGCTGCGGCTATGCGGTGGGAAATCCGGTGGCGATAAAAACCTTCGACAAAGTCCGCGATCATTTCGCAGTCAGCCGCATGGCGCAGGCTGCCGCCATCGCAGCTTTGAAAGATCAGGCTTATTTGCACGAGGTCGTGGGCAAGATTTGCGCCGGGCGTGATCGTATTGCGGCCATTGCCGAAGCCAATGGCCTCCACGCTGTTGCATCAGCGACCAATTTTGTTGCAATCGATTGCGGCAGGGGGAAGGATTTTGCGCAGGCAGTACTCAACGGATTGATTTCGCGTGATATTTTTGTGCGCAAGCCGGGCACGCCCGTGCTGGACCGCTGCATCCGTGTGAGTGTGGGCGTGAAAGAACAGCTTGATCAATTTGAAGCGGCATTTCCCGAAGCACTTGAAGAAGCGCGCAAGATTTGCGCCGCCAACGCAGAAAACACCTGATCGTGGACAACAGCAAAATGCCTTCAATCAACGGCCAGCCACGCAGCGTCCTGTTCGGCACACTCGCCGGACTGTGCGGTGCGTTGGGCATAGCATCCTACGCCGGAGCAGCCCATATGGGCGAAAGCCATCTTGGCACGATCGCCCCTCTCCTTCTGGCCCACGCGCCGGCTCTGCTTTTCCTGTCGCTCATCAGCCCCGTCAGCCGTGTGGTACGGATCGGCGGCGCGATTCTGGTCGTCGGGCTCGCCCTGTTTTGCGGTGATCTTTTCATGCGCGACATGACCGGAGATCGCCTGTTTCCCTTCGCCGCGCCCACGGGCGGAAGCCTCATGATCCTGGGTTGGCTTTGTCTTGGCTGTAGTGGCTGGTTTTCGGCCAATGCCAAATGAAAAAGGGGCCAGAGCGGCCCCTTTCTTATTCACATGAAGTGCTTTTATGAATTGCCCTTCAAACGTGCATTGCAAAGGCTGTAATAGCCGCCGCCCTTTTGAACCCACTTCAGGCCGCCCAAAGCATTGGCATCCTTGAGCGCATGATATTGGTCGAGGCAGGTGTGCATCCGTGCCTTGCCGGCAGATTCTTTTGAATATTTCGCGGAAACCGCCGTCGGGAACTTCACGCCCTTGGGGGCCGCGACGCTTGGAGCAGCAGGTTCAGAATCGCCATCCGTGCTCAACGCCACCGGATCCGCGCCGGGGCCGCATTCCGCTTTACGGAAATCGTTCCACTTCATGCCATTGTCGGTACTGGCGTCTTTCGCCGCCTGATATTTCGCGCTGCACTGCTTCATGGTGAGGCTCTTGGCGCCATCATTACTGGCAGGCGCGGCGGCCTTCGCGGCTTTCTTGGTCGCAGGCGCAGCAGCAGGTGCGGCCGCCGGAGCTGACGCAGCATCATCGCCACACTGAGCCTTGCGGAAATCGTTCCATTTCATGTTGCCAAGTGTGCCAGCATCTTTCGCAGCCTGATATTTCGTGCTGCATTCTTTCATCGTCAGCGCACTTGCCGGCGAGGAAAAGGCAATAGCGGCAGCACCCATGATGAAAGCGGTACCGGCCATAGCTGTGATGGTTCGAATAGACATCTCGTTACTCCCTGTCGAACGCGGCCTCTCGATCGCTCGGCATCTTCCCAACCCCGCGACCTTTCTAATATATAGAAACCGAAGATAACATGTTTGCTCTCTACCGGTCCGGTTATCTGCCAAGTTTGCGCCCGGCAAAGTTGACTGTCAATCATCTGCCCAATATTACCTTGGGGTCCAATACAAATTTTCTATCGGGCATTCTTTGCACGTTATGGCCGTGTGATTGCCATGAAGTAAAGATAGAGTAATTCTCTATCCGTGCACGATCTTTATTCGGTAAAAGTTAACATTCATGGTCGGCCCGGCTGCACCAGCGAATCATGACCATCGCCGGCAGCAGCGTCGGAAAACCGAACCTTGCAACAAAACCGGGCGAGATAACGCACTGCGCGTCATCTACCCCCCCCCCTTCATTCCGCAAGCGTTTTTCAGCCCACATGTCGCACGAAAGAATTTAACAGGAAGAACCGGAAAAATGGCGACAAACCACCAATGCGGGCATGAAAATAACAATAATGCTAGCCGTGCGCGCAGCACTTCTGCCTGTTATATTACCAGTGTTTCCCAAGACTTGACGCTGAGCCTGATGATGTAAAGCGTTATGAACCAACATGAAAGCCGGGTTTTCCCGGCTTTTGTGTGTCCTGCCGGGTGATGCAAAGCAACTCCGGTGAAGACGGCATCCTTGGAACCGCTCTATTTCGTTGTTTTACGCATTATCCAAAGCAAAGCCGCTTCGCACTTTTGCTGGAAATGCTCTGGAGTTTGAAATTGGCCGATATCGCAGATAGCGCCCCTTCGCTTGCCGATGCATCCAGCCCGATCAGTGTCGATCGGCACCGCCTCTATGAAGATGCGATTGCGATGCTGATTGGCACATCCTTCATCGCCCTTGGCATAACGCTTTACAGCCATGCCATGCTGATGACCGGCAGCACAGCCGGTATCGCCCTGCTGATCCATTATGCGACCGGCACAGGATTCGGCCTTCTTTATTTCCTGATAAACCTGCCCTTTTATTATTTCGCGGTGCGCCGCATGGGCTGGGCCTTCACGATCAGGACTTTCGCAGCCGTGGCCCTATTGTCCGGGTTCACCCGCCTCATGCCGCTGAGCGTCGATTTTACAAGCATCAACCCGCTTTTCGCGGCCCTGATGGGCGGAACGCTGATGGGCATGGGCGTGCTGGCGCTTTTCCGCCATCGTTCCGGCGTCGGCGGCGTCAATATTCTGGCGCTCTATCTTCAGGACGCCTATGGAATTCGCGCGGGATGGTTCCAGCTTGGCCTCGATGTGCTCATCATGCTGGCTTCGCTGTTTTTCATTCCGTGGGAAAACATGGTTCTCTCACTGGTCGGTGCGGTCGCGATGAATGTCATCATCGCGATCAATCATAAACCGGGGCGCTATATTGGCATAAGCTAACAAAAAAGCCGCCATCGAAGGCGGCTTTTTTCATTCCGAACAGTTCGATACCAGACAGTTCAATGAGCCGTCATCCATTCGCGGGCGCAGCGCAAGGCAGCGGCCAGTTCGCTCTTGCTCATCGTTGCGGCAACCTGATTGCGCATCCGCTCCGCCTTCTGGTTGCCGCGGATGGCGGCAATGTTGAGCCACTTGTGTGCCTCGATCACATCGATCTCGCAATCGCGACCGATCGCATATTTCATGCCCATTTCCAGAAGGATACGATCCTGCGCCGCAGGGTTTTCGTTGTGGTTGAAGCTCTGAAACTGTGCCATTTTTCTTGTCCCTGTTAAATCCCGAGAACCGTCCGGTCTTTCTTTTGAAGCTGGCTCCTGCCGCTTCAAAACCGCCGGATCTGTCGTTCCGTTCATGATCCTGAAGATAGGGGAAAGGGCTGAAATGCACGTTAAACCAGATGCTTAACATCAACCCAACAAAATCCGAACAAGGAGTAAACTTGGGATTTTGTTAAACATCCAAGCCTCACGGACTATTGGGTTTTTCTGAAAATTTTGGATTTGGACGCAAGGCCGGCGGAAACCGGATGATAACCATAGGGCGCATTGGCATGGTGAGAATTGGCGCCAAGCGCGCACTCCAGACTGCCATGATGAAGCTGAAAATTGCCCCTTCCGCTTCCCCGGAAACTCGTTTACGTTTACGTTTGCGTAAGCTGATGAGGGGCGCTGAACGCATGCTCCTGCAAAGGCTGAAACGCATGAATAGCGGCTTCATCGCCGCCCCGACAATTCGGGATTCGCGGCATTTTGGGAGGAACGAATGATCCGCACACTAATTCTTGGAGTGACGCTCGCCGCTGGTTTTGCAGCACCTGCATTCGCCGACGAAGCCATAGTCGGCACGTGGAAACGCCCGAACGGAACGCTTATCAGCTATGCCGCCTGCGGCGCCAACAAGTTCTGCGGCACGGTGATGACGGGCGAATACAAGGGCAAGTCCATCGGCACGATGTCCGGCAAGGATGGCAATTACAAGGGCGAAGTGAACAAGCTTGACGAAGGCAAGACCTATTCGGGCAAAGCCAGCGTCAAGGGCAACACGCTTTCGCTTTCGGGCTGCGTCATGGGCGGCCTGATCTGCAAGAGCGAAAGCCTTGCCCGGCAATAGAGCACTCGCAGAAACAGCAAAGGGCGGCCACAAGCCGCCCTTTTGATACCATATACGATCAACGCGCCTTCTGGCCGAAGAGAATTTTCTGCTCCTCTTCCTTATTGGCTGCGGCATCGGCGCGCTCACGCTCTTCCTTGCCAACCAGCAACCCGCGCTGCACGGCAGGCCGGGCGTTCATGGTTTCATGCCACCGCTTGAGATTTGCGAAATCATCGAGATTCTGTTCGTAATTCTTGTAGGCGTTGACCCAGCCGATGCAGGCCATATCCGCGATCGAATATTCGTCGGCGATGTAATCGCGGCCTTCAAGGCGGCGGTTCAGGACGCCATAGAGGCGGTTGACCTCATTCGTATAACGGTCGATGCCATACTGGATTTTCTCCGGCGCATAGATGCGGAAATGCCCAGCCTGGCCGGACATCGGGCCAAGCCCGCCCATCTGCCACATCAGCCATTCTTCCACCGTAACGCGCTTGCGCTTGTCAGTCGGATAAAACTTGCCGAATTTACGGCCCAGATATTGCAGGATCGCACCGGATTCAAACACCGAGATCGGTTCGCCGCCCGGCCCTTCCGAATCGACGATGGCGGGCATACGATTGTTAGGTGCAATTTTCAGGAAACCTGGTTCAAACTGATCGCCCTTGCCGATATTGATATATTTCACCGCGTAAGGGACGCCCAGTTCCTCCAGCATGATGCTGATTTTGAAGCCATTCGGCGTCGGCCAATAATAAAGTTCAATAGGCTTGGTCTGTTCAGCCATGGGTCTTCTCCCGCTTTCTTGGCTTTGTCCATGAATCCAATAAGCGTTAGCATAGGCCGGAAGAAAACAGGTACAAGTTAACCCGGCATCAATATTTTTGAACGCGGCATGAACAGCACCCTCAGGGAAAGTTCAGGTACGCGGCCGTAAGCTCCAATGCGAAAGCAAACAGGTTTCGAGGATTGGGGACAATCATGCTGCTTCAGCGGTTTACAATAGTCTGCCTTATGATCGCGGGTTTTGCCGCCTTCGCCAGCATTCTGACATACCGGACATACGATATTTATGGCGACCAGCCGGTTGTCGACGCTGTCGCCTTGGCCCATATGCACGATCTTGCCGATGGAAAGACACGTCAATGAGAGCCGGAGCACCTTCCATTGCCGCCATTGGCCTGCGCATATTCCTCTTCACCGCCATTTTTACAGGCCCTGCCGCGGTTTTCGCCTATACGCAGATCGGCAACCATGCAGAGATGAACGGGGCTGGCCTGGTTCTTTATATAAGCCTGCAAAGAACTGCATAATCAGATCATGCCACCGTCATGGAGTTTGCTATACTAGGTCATGACGCAACGAATCGAACATCCATTTTTGACTGATATTAAAACCCCTCCGCTGATGGAGCCGGAAGTTTTTAGCGACGCGCAGGCAGCCGTGGCCGCCTTGTGTAAACTTTACGAGCGTAACACCGCTTTCTTGCGCTCTGCTTTTGAAAAAGTTGCCCGCGGCGAAATTGCGCCGCAGCGTTATCGTGCATTCTATCCTGAAATATGCCTTTCCACGTCGAGCTTCGCCCATGTGGATTCACGTCTGGCATATGGCCATGTCTCGACCCCCGGCGACTATTCGGCAACCGTCACCCGGCTCGATCTTTTCGGGCATTATCTGCGCGAACAGATCCGCCTCCTGATGCGCAATCATGGTGTGACCGTCACGGTTCGCGAATCCTCGACGCCTATTCCCATCCATTTCGCCTTCAAGGAAGGCGCACATGTTGAAGCCTCCGTCGCCAGTGCCTTTACCCATCCGCTGCGCGACCTTTTCGATGTGCCGGATCTGGCCGCAACAGACGATAAGATCGTCAATGCCGATTTCGAGCCTGCCCCCGGCGAGCCGATGCCGCTTGCCCCCTTCACGGCGCAACGGATCGACTATTCGCTGCATCGCCTTTCCCATTACACCGCAACCAGCGCCAGCCATTTCCAGAACTTCGTCCTTTTTACCAATTACCAGTTCTATATGGACGAATTCTGCGCCTATGCCCGCCAGTTGATGGCGGAGGGCGGCGGCGGTTATGACCAGTTTGTCGAACCCGGCAACATTGTCACGCGCGCTGGCGAAACCGCACCCAGCACCGGAAACCCGTTACAGCGCCTGCCGCAGATGCCTGCCTACCACTTGCAGAAGGCAGGCCATGGCGGCATCACCATGGTCAATATCGGCGTGGGGCCTTCCAACGCCAAAACAATAACCGACCACATCGCTGTGCTGCGCCCCCATGCGTGGCTGATGCTTGGCCATTGCGCGGGCCTGCGTAACAGCCAGCAGCTTGGCGATTATGTGCTGGCCCATGCCTATATGCGCGAGGACCATGTGCTGGACGATGACCTCCCGGTCTGGGTGCCGCTTCCAGCCCTTGCTGAAATTCAGGTGGCTCTGGAAGAAGCGGTAGAGGAAATTACCGGCCTTCAGGGCTATGATCTCAAGCAGATCATGCGCACCGGAACGGTTGCCACGATCGATAACCGCAATTGGGAGCTGCGCGACCAGCGCGGGCCGGTCCAGCGCCTTTCGCAGGCGCGGGCCGTGGCGCTCGACATGGAATCGGCCACGATTGCGGCCAATGGTTTCCGTTTCCGTGTTCCCTACGGCACCTTGCTCTGCGTCTCCGACAAGCCGCTGCATGGCGAATTGAAGCTGCCTGGCATGGCAACGGAATTCTACAAGCGACAGGTGGCACAGCATTTGCGCATCGGCATCCGCGCCATGGAAAAGATCGCTTCCATGCCGGATGAAAGGCTGCATTCCCGCAAGCTGCGCAGCTTCTACGAAACGGCCTTCCAGTGAGGTTAGGGGAGTAGGGGAATAAGGGAATAGGGCAGTAAGACAGTAAGGCAGTATGTTGGAGCCGTGCCGGAAACAGGGGGGCTCAGACAACCAGAAACCTATTCCCCTACCCCATTCATTTTCTCGCCGTAATCCGGCACTACTGCCGCCTCATGTCAAAAAGCCGCCTGAACCTGCCCTTCCTGATACTTGTCGCCGCCACGCTGGTTTCGATCCCGCTTGTGCTGAGCTTCCTGAACAGCCTTCACCCGGCGTTCGACACCATCTCACATTTACGCATCCATCTGGCCGTGCTGATGGGGTTGCTGGCGCTGCCGCTGCTTTTCACGAAACTGCGGCGCGAAGGCGCGATGATCCTGTTGCTCGCCGTTTTTGCAATTGCCGTCACGCCCCATGTTTTCCCCGCAAGTGAAGATGCCCATGCGCGCGAAGCAGCACAGCCTCACTATCGCCTTTTGCAAATGAACCTTCGCTTCGACAATGGTTCACCGGAGCAGGCACTCTCCCTCATAGCCCATATCCGCCCCGATGTCGTCACCCTGGAAGAAGTATCAGCCATGTGGCGGGAGAAGTTCGGCCATATTGCATCCGCCTATCCCTACAGCATTTTCTGCCCTCATCCCGGCGCGGTTTTCGGGGTGGCAATCCTGTCGCGCCGGCCCTTCATCGCTGACAGCACCCCCGCCTGCGATCCGAAAGGCATGATGGCCGTCGCCTCGGTCGATTTCGGTGGCCGTCCCGTGGATGTGGCCGCACTGCATCTCCATTGGCCTTGGCCTTTTCAGCAGAGCGAGCAGATCGAGGCCCTTTCGGAGCAGTTTCGCGGACTGTCGGAAAACGCAATCCTGAGCGGCGATCTGAACGCAACACCATGGAGCGCGACTACAAAGCGCATCGCCGAACTCGCTGCGATGACACCTGCCCCGCCGACCGGCCCAACATGGCTTTATCGTCGCCTGCCCGCTTCGTTGCGCTTTGCCGGATTGCCTATCGACCAGACCTTCGCGAAAGGCCGGGTCGCGATATCGAAGATTACCCGGCAACAGCCCATCGGCTCTGACCATCTGCCCGTCCTTGTGGAATTTTCCATCATTCCCCAGCCGGAGACAGTCGCGTCGTAACAAATAAGGCGGCATAGAAGCCGCCTTATTCAGTCAAATTACAATTCTCGTTCCGGTCCTTCGCCGACATCTCCCAGCGGCGGTCGAGACGGACACGGTCTTAAAATGTGAACATTACATGTTCATATAGACCGGTCCTTCGCCGCCTTGTGGCGGAACCCAGTTGATATTCTGGTTTGGGTCCTTGATGTCGCAGGTCTTGCAGTGGACGCAGTTCTGCGCATTGATGACGAAACGCACATCCTTGACGCCCGGATCAGCAGCGGCATTGCCGTCCGCATCCACCCATTCATAAACACCAGCCGGGCAATAGCGCGTCGACGGTCCTGCGAAAACATCGTGTTCCGAAGTCTTCTGCAATTCCATGTCACGCACTTGCAAATGCACCGGCTCGTTTTCGTCGTGGTTCGTGTTCGACAGGAACACAGACGACAGACGGTCAAAAGTCAGCACACCATCCGGCTTCGGATAGTCGATCTTCTTGTAGTTTGCAGCCGGTTCAAGCGCCTGCGCATCGGTCTTGCCGTGCTTCATCGTGCCGAAGAACGAGAAGCCGAAAAGCTGGTTGGTCCACATATCCAGGCCGCCCAGAGCAATGCCGATAGCGGTGCCGAACTTCGACCAGAGCGGCTTGACGTTGCGCACGCGCTTCAAGTCCTTGCCAATGGCGCTCGCCCGCCAGCTATTCTCGATCTCGATCGGCTCGTCATTGGCACGGCCAGCGGCAATCGCCTCTGCAATCTTGTCGGCGGCCAGAATGCCGGACAGGATCGCATTGTGGCTGCCCTTGATGCGCGGCACATTGACAAAACCGGCCGAGCAGCCGATGAGCGCGCCACCGGGGAAGGAAAGCTTCGGCACGGATTGCCAGCCGCCCTCGGTAATTGCACGCGCGCCATAGGAAAGGCGCTTGCCGCCCTCGAACGTATCGCGGATGGCCGGATGCGTCTTGAAACGCTGGAATTCCTCGAATGGCGAGAGATAGGGGTTCTTGTAATTGAGGTGCAGCACAAAGCCCACCGCAACCATATTGTCCTCAAGATGATAGAGGAACGAGCCGCCGCCGGTTTTCATGTCCAGCGGCCAGCCGAACGAATGCTGCACGAGGCCCGGTTTGTGCTTCGACGGATCAACCTGCCAAAGCTCCTTCAGGCCGATGCCAAACTTGGCCGGTTCGCGGCCCTCGTCAAGCTTGAACTTCGCAATGAGCTGCTTGGCGAGTGAACCACGCGCGCCCTCGCCGATCAGCACATATTTACCGAGCAGCGCCATGCCGCGCGTATAGTTAGGGCCACGTGTGCCGTCGCGTTCGACGCCCATGTCGCCCGTCGCAACGCCGATCACCGCGCCCTCGTCATTATAGAGTACTTCGGTCGCAGCGAAGCCCGGATAGATTTCCACGCCCAGCTCCTCGGCCTTCGTGCCGAGCCAGCGGCAGACATTACCGAGCGAAACGATGTAATTGCCGTGGTTGTTCATCAGCGACGGCATGGCAAAATTGGGCAGGCGCACGGAACCGGCAGGCCCCAGCACCAGGAAATGGTCCGCCGTCACAGGCGTTTTGAAAGGATGGCCTTCCTCCTCGCGCCAGCCGGGCAGAAGCTGGTCGATACCGACCGGGTCCACCACCGCACCCGACAGGATATGCGCGCCGACTTCCCCACCCTTTTCCAGCACGACCACGGAAAGTTCGGGGTTTATCTGTTTGAAACGAATCGCCGCTGCAAGACCGGCAGGGCCTGCGCCGACAATCACGACGTCGAATTCCATGCTCTCGCGTTCGGGAAGCTCGTTCGCTTCAGACATTCATTCCTCCGTCCGGTATGCCATCATCTCCTCGCTATGCCAGCGCCAATGATGCATCCAATTGTTTTTCCGCATGATCCTATCACAAACGCCAGTGAACGGGTCAAAGGCGTCTGGAAGATCAGTCTGTCCTGCATTCCGCCATACCCTCTCGCAGAGTTGGAGACTGCCGCATATGCGTCCAATTGTCCAAAAATGGCATCATACAGCTACATTTTTATTTTACCTTAACGTAAACGTCAAATGTGGTCTATTTAGATTGCTGCCATCACGATTTGGCGAAAGAATGTTCTTCTTATGCCAACAATCGACTGTATGAACCGGAAAATTGGCCCATGCCCTTGCATTCGGCGCCAAAATTCGCCACCTCAGACGGTGAGGTGCAAGAATGACCGATGGCCGGGAAACGCTGGATATGGAGGGCCTGCTTCGCTTTTATGCGGAAGCGGGTGTCGATGTGCCGCTTTGCGAAACGCCGATTGACCGTTTTGCAGCCGCCACACATCCTGCCCCCGCACAAAGCCGGATGCAGGCCGCAGCACAACAGCCGGAATCAAACCCGGCGCAGGCCCGCGAGGAACGGGCGCGTACCGTTGCCGTACCCTCCCCTTCCAGCAAGCCGGTGCAGGCTGCAATGGATCTGCCCGACAATGCGCAGATCGCGCTTGCCCGCGAAGCTGCTTCGCAGGCCGAAACACTGGAAGAACTGCGCGAAAAGCTTGCGGCCTTCGACGGCTGCAACCTGAAATTCACCGCCAAGAACCTCTGCTTTGCCGATGGCGACCCTTCGTCCGATATCATGTTCATCGGTGAAGCGCCGGGGCGGGACGAGGATATGGAAGGCCTGCCTTTTGTCGGCAAATCCGGCCAGCTTCTGAACCGCATGATCGAGGCTATCGGCCTCAAGCGTGAAGAGGTTTATATTGCCAATACGATTCCGTGGCGGCCACCGGGCAATCGCGCACCCACACCGCTTGAAACGGAGCTATGCCGCCCCTTCATCGAACGGCAGATAGAGCTGGCCGCGCCAAAAGTGCTGGTGGCGCTTGGCGGCCCGGCTGGCAAGGCGCTGACGGGCGCAGCGGAGGGCATATTGCGCCTGCGCGGCAACTGGAAAATCCACCGCACGCCGACAGGCATGGAAATCCCCGTAATGCCGACATTGCATCCGGCCTATCTGCTGCGCACCCCGGCACAGAAACGTTTCGCCTGGCGCGACTTTCTGGCGGTGAAACTCAAATTGGCCGAATTGCGTGGTTGATATTGCCCGCATAGAGCGATAGCACGCGCGCATCGTCACTATAGCCTGGTGCCGCAAACCCGGTTCAATTCGTTGTTTTCGTGCGTATCAATCCGCCACTTGTCAAATCACGCCAAAGCGACAAGTAGCTTTTGAATTCCTGACCCATTGTGGAGTCCGTCATGGCGGGACAGCTTCTGCCCATAGCCGCGCTGCTGGCAAGCACATTTCTCATGCTGCTCGCAGGCGGCCTTGCCGGTATTCTCCTTCCGCTTCGCGGTGGCATGGAAGGCTGGTCCACGACGACAATCGGCTGGATGGGGACAAGCTATTCGCTGGCCTTCACCATCGGCTGCATTTTCATTCCGCATCTGGTGCGCCGCGTCGGCCATGTGCGTGTCTTTTCGGCGCTTCTGACGCTGCTGTCCATGGCGCTGCTGTTCCATGCACTGGTGGTCAACCCGGCCGCGTGGATGATTTTTCGCGGCATTACGGGCTTCTCCCTCGCCGGTTCCTACATGATTATCGAAAGCTGGCTGAACGAGCGCGTGACCAATGAATCGCGCGGCATGATCTTCTCGATCTATATGATCATCACCATGGTCGGGCTGCTTCTGGGGCAGTATATCCTACCCTTCGGCAATGCCGCCACGCAGACACTTTTCATCATCTGCGCCATTATCTATGCCAGCGCGCTTCTGCCCACAGCACTTTCAAGCGCCCAGTCACCCAACCCGCTGACACAGGTTTCGCTGGACCTCAAAGGGCTTTACCGCCGCTCGCCCGCCGCAGTTGTCGGCTCCTTCATCGCAGGCATCGTGGCAGGCACATGGAATTTCCTTGCCGCCATCTATGGGGAGATGAACGGGCTTTCCACTTTCGGCATCGCCACCATGCTTGCCTCGGCGATGATCGGCGGCGCAATCTTCCAGTACCCGCTTGGACGCGCTTCCGATTTCGTCGACCGCCGCTATATGATGATCCTTGCAGGCGCCATCGGCTTCACCCTGTCGTTCATCATGGTGCTGTTTCACCCGACCTCGCCCTATACGCTCTATGCGATGATGTTTCTGTTCGGCTCGGTGGTCTTTCCGATCTATAGCCTGAACGTCGCCCATGCGAACGACTATGCCGATGCCAGCGAATTCGTAAAGATTTCCGGCGGGCTGCTCATCGTCTATGGGGTTGGCAGCGTGCTTGGGCCAGCAATTTCAGGCCCGCTGATGGATGTCATCGGCGCGAACGGATTTTTCGTCACCATGGCGATTGCCTATTGCATCTATGGGCTGCACGCCTGGTGGCGCATCTACCGGCTGGAGCGCCCCGCAATCAGCGACCAGAAGACCGAGTTCAAGTTCCACACGCCCGACGGGCAATCGACACCGGAAACCATGCAGCTCGACCCGCGTGCGGAAGGCACATCGGGGCAGGCGCAATAAGACCCTATTGCGCCTGCGGGGCATTAACCTTGTGCGGCGCCAACGAAAGCTGGTGCTCGCGGTAGATGATAAAGCCGCCGGCAGCCATCACGATGCCGCTGCCGATCAACATTTCAAAGGTCGGTATATCGCCGAAGAGCATGAAGCCGATCACCAGCCCCAGCAGCATTGAAGTATATTCAAACGGCGCAATCGTAGACATGGGTGCATGGCGATAGCATTCCGTGAGCAGAATTTGCCCGATACCGCCCGCAAAGCCCGCCCCCACCAGCATGGCAAGCTGTGACCAGTTCGGCACAACCCAGCCGAACGGCAGGCTCACCAGCGCGATCACGCTTGCCGATATGGAAAAATAGATCACGATGGTCGGCGTACGTTCGGTCTGGACCAGACGGCGCACCAGCATCATGGCGACAGCCGACATGACCGCGGCCCCAAGCGCGGCCAGCGCACCCACCGCTTCGTCGCGCCCGACACTTCCGGCAGAAAACAGGGTCAGGCGTGGCCAGATGATAATCATGACGCCGAACAGCCCGATCAGCACCGCACTCCAGCGGTAGAAGCGCACCACTTCGTGCAGGATGGCCGCCCCCAGAATAACGGTAATCAGGGGTGAGGCATAATTGATGGCGATGGCCTCCGGCAAAGGCAACTTTGTTAGCGCGAAGAAGCTCATCGACATGGAACACACACCCACCAGCCCGCGCCAGAAATGGCTGAAGCCGTGGCGGGTAGAGAAAACCCCGCCAAGCTGCCCGCGCCAGCCCAGATAAAGCAGGATGGCGAAAATTGCGAAGAAGGAGCGGAAGAAGATCAATTGGCCGACCGGAACGCCTTCCGCCGCCTTGAGCAAGGTGGACATGGCGACGAAAACAGCAACGGAAGCAATTTTGAGGCCGATGCCCAGCATCGGATTCATTTCAAGCCTGGCCGCATCGGCGGCTGCGCGCGTGTGGGCGTTCACGACGCTATTCCTTAAAAGTAAGCGGTGCGAATCTCCGGCTGAAAATATTTCAGCCATCCCCCTATTTATTAGACGCGTTTTTGTGGCCCCACCAGTAGGGCAAAGCTTAACAGCGAAATTTATTTGATACAGTAAAGCTCGCCTGCGCCCCGTAGTTTTGCTGGAATTGCCCTGAAAAGCCGGTTACGACTCCAGCACCCAGGAGTTCAAAGAAAGAGTTTCGCAATGCGTACTGAAACCGGCCATACTTTCCGTCTCGAAGATTATCGCCAGACACCTTACGCCATACCCGAAACGAAACTCGACTTCACACTGGAGCCGGAAAAAACCATCGTGCGCGCAACGCTCACCATAGAGCGCCGCTCCGATACGCCCGCCGGTACGCCGCTCGTTCTCCACGGTGACGAATTGAAGCTCGTGAGCCTTGCCATCGACGGCAAGGCGCTTTCCGACAACAGCTTTTCGGCCACGCCCGACCAGTTGACCATCAGCGATCTTCCGAAAGATGTGCGCTTCACCTTGCAGATCGTGACCGAGGTGAACCCAACAGCCAATCGCCAGCTTTCCGGCCTTTACCGCTCCAGCGGCGTCTATTGCACCCAATGCGAGGCGGAAGGCTTTCGTCGCATCACCTATTTTTACGACCGCCCGGACGTGCTGTCGGTCTATACGGTGCGTGTCGATGCCGACCGCAAAGCCGCTCCCATCCTGCTTTCAAACGGCAACCCTGTCGAAAACGGCATGGTGGAGGGCCAGCCGGAACGGCATTTTGCCGTCTGGCACGACCCGCATCCAAAACCCTCCTATCTTTTCGCGCTCGTCGCCGGTTCGCTCGGCGTGGTGAAAGACCACTTTACAACCCGATCTGGACGGCCCGTCGATCTCGCCATCCATGTGGAACATGGCAAGGAGGGCCGCGCGCTTTATGCGATGGACGCGCTGAAACGCTCCATGAAATGGGACGAGGAAAAATTCGGCCGCGAATATGACCTTAACGTTTTCAATATCGTCGCCGTCTCCGATTTCAACATGGGCGCGATGGAGAACAAGGGCCTCAATATCTTCAACGACAAATATGTGCTGGCCGATCCTGAAACCGTGACCGATGCGGATTATGCCGGCATCGAAGCCGTTATCGCGCATGAATATTTCCACAACTGGACCGGCAACCGCATCACCTGCCGCGACTGGTTCCAGCTATGCCTCAAGGAAGGCCTGACGGTTTATCGCGATCACGAATTTTCCGCCGACCAGCGCTCGCGCCCTGTCAAGCGCATTGCGGAGGTGAAAATCCTGAAAGCGCAGCAATTCCCGGAGGATGCAGGCTCGCTTGCCCATCCGGTGCGCCCTCGCGAATATCGCGAGATCAATAATTTCTATACGGCAACCGTCTATGAAAAAGGTTCGGAAGTCGTTCGCATGATCCGCACCATCATCGGGCCGGAGCTGTTCCGCAAGGGCATGGACCTCTATTTCGAGCGCCATGACGGCGATGCGGCGACCATCGAGAATTTCATCCAGGTTTTTGCCGATGTTTCCGGGCAGGATTTCTCGCAATTCGCGCTCTGGTACGATCAGGCCGGTACACCGAAGGTGGAAGCCGGGTTCCATCATGACGCAGCCGCGAAGACATTCACGATCAAGCTGGAACAGTCACTTGCGCCGACACCCGGCCAGTCGATCAGGAAGCCCATGCATATACCC
This sequence comes from Brucella melitensis bv. 1 str. 16M, assembly GCF_000007125.1. NCBI lineage: Bacteria > Pseudomonadati > Pseudomonadota > Alphaproteobacteria > Hyphomicrobiales > Brucellaceae > Brucella > Brucella melitensis. The sequence continues at coordinate 1,373,396 of NC_003317.1, forward strand.
ATTGCCTTCGGCCTGATCGGGCCGGACGGCAAGGACATGCAGCCCTCGTCGGTGGAAGGCGGCGAGGTGCGCGACGGCGTAATCCATTTGCGCCGCCCATCCGAAACCATCGTCTTCCATGGCATCGAGGCCCGGCCCGTGCCGTCGCTGCTGCGCGGCTTTTCGGCGCCAGTCAATCTCGCCGCGCCTCTCACGGCGGAAGACCGGGTTTTCCTTGCCCTGAACGATAGCGACCCCGTTGCGCGCTGGCAGGCGATGAACAGCATTTTCTCTGCGACCCTTCTGGATGGCGCCAAGCGTGTGCGCGGCGGGCATCAGCCGGAAACCGATCCGAAGATCGTCGCGCTGGCCGGAAAGGTCGCCTTCGATGAAATGCTGGACCCGGCTTTCCGGGCGCTTTGCCTGACGCTGCCGAGCGAAAGCGATATCGCGCGCGAAATGGGTAACAATGTCGATCCAGACGCAATCCTCGCCAGCCGCAACCATCTGATTGCAGCAATCGCTTCAGGCTATGCCGATGGATTTGCCGGGCTCTATGACACGCTGAAGCAGGAAGGGGCGTTTTCACCCGATGCGGCCCCGGCGGGAAAGCGTGCCTTGCGTAGCGCCCTTCTCGATTATCTCAGCGTTCAGGAAAAGAGCCCTGAACGTGCAGAAAGGCAATTTGTCGAAGCCGACAACATGACGGACCGCGCCACGGCGCTGGCCGTTCTGGTCCATCGTTTTGGCGATAGCGGCGAAGCCCGTCAGGCGCTCGCAACCTTCGAGCAAACGTTCGGCCAGGATGCGCTCGTGATGGACAAATGGTTCATCGTGCAGGCGACACGCCCCGGCGAAACGGCCCTTGAAGCAGTGAGGGAACTGACCCGCCATCCGCTCTTTTCTCTCGACAATCCAAATCGCGTGCGCGCGCTCATCGGCGCATTTACGGCTTCCAACCCGACCGGGTTCAACCGCCAAGATGGTGCAGCCTATGGTTTCCTCGCCGATACGCTTCTGACCATTGATCCGAAAAACCCGCAGCTTTCCGCACGGCTTTTGACGGCAATGCGCTCATGGCGGTCGCTGGAAGAGGTGCGGCGCGAACATGCCCGCGCGGCACTGGCGCGCATTGCAGGCGCAGGCAAACTCTCCACCGATCTGCGCGACATCATCGACCGAACGCTCGCCTGATTCGCAAAATCCGAAGGTCGAGCGATGATTCGCCGATCCGGCCCGCACCAACGCGCCGGATCGCTGCACTTGGCGCGCCTGCCCGCACAACCTGTTCACTCTTCCGGCTTTCATGAGTCTTTTCATGGCGTTAAAGGCTGCACCTGCCAAACTGATTCCACTTAAACTCTTGAGATTCATGAGAAAACGGGCAACGTAACAAAGCGATTTTTACGCCTCGTTAACGAATTCACTGGACAGGGCGAATCACTTTTGATTCATTGAATGCATTCGGAAGTGGCGTAATCCGAATCATATTTTGAACCAGGATTTCAGTTCATACAGTTCTGCGTAGAAGAGTGTTTCATGCGCTTCGCAGGGCTGTTCCATAGATTCAAGAGGGGCCGAGAGATGGCGAGCACCGACGCGTATGGCGCGCCGGCGGGGACGCATTGCGAATCCGGCCGGAAAAAGAGGAAAGGCAGGCTTTCGGGCCATGTCAGCCTTCTCGCGGGGCCGGCTTATAGCAAATTCATCGTCATAGAACCCATCCTGCGCCGCCTCGTCCCTACACTCATCATCATTTTCCTGATTATTCTCGGCGTGGCCCGCGTTTTCTCGCTTTTGGCCTGGCGCGACGATATCGAATTGCAGCACAAGGCTGCTCTTTCCGGCGCGACGGCGCATCTGGCGCAGATGATCGAGCGTGTCGCCAACGGGATCGAAACAGGCGCACAGCTTTCCGCCAAGGATTTGCAGGACGCCATGACGGAGCTTCGCTCGCGCGGCCTTACCTCGTCCGGCATGACCATCGCCATCGTGGATGCGCAATCCATGATTAAAGCCGCATCTGGCCCAGCCGGGATCGCTGGCAGCCAGATCGACACCATTCTGGGGGATGCACAGCCGCTGTTCCTTTTTGCCGAGCGCGCCGGTGTGCTCAGGGTTGTATTGCAGGGCGAAGCCGCCTTCGGCGCGCTGGCCAAGCCAATGACCGCGCCCTATTCCATCATTGCGGTCGAACCGGAAAGCACCATCTTTGCCGAGTGGAAAAGGGCTGTATCGCTCAATGTGACGCTTTTTGCCGGCACGATCGGCGTGATGTTCGCAATTCTCTATGCCTATTTCAGCCAGGCCGCGCGGGCACGCGAGGCCGACGATCTCTCCGGGCAGATACAGCGCCGCATCGACATGGCGCTGGCGCGCGGGCGTTGCGGCCTTTGGGATTGGGACATGGCGCGCGGGCGCATCTACTGGTCACGCTCCATGTATGAAATGCTGGGCTATGAAGCGCAGGATGCCGTGCTGCCCTTTGGCGATGTGGCGGCGATCATCAATGAGGAAGACGGCGATCTCTACTCCATCGCCGAACAGGCGGCGGCTGGCGATATTTCACATGTGGACCGGGTCTTCCGTATGCGCCACGCGGACGGTTCATGGGTCTGGATGCGTGTTCGCGCCGAAATCGCCAGCGAGGGCGACCTTCATCTGGTCGGCATCGCCTTCGATGTCAGTGAGCAGCATCGCTTCGCGCAGCAGACCGCCGAAGCCGACATGCGCATTCGTGAGGCAATCGAGAATATTTCGGAAGCCTTCGTTCTCTGGGACGCGAATAACCGCCTGGTGATGGCGAATTCCAAGTTCAGCGAATATGCGGGCCTGCCGGTCTGGACGCTGAAACCGGGCGTGCCACGCAACGAAGTGGACGCGCATACCCGCCCCTTCACCTTCGAGCGCCGCATGGCGAACGAACACAACCGCGCAGGCGGCCAGACTTTCGAGCGGCAGTTGAGCGACGGGCGCTGGCTACAGGTCAACGAACGGCGCACACAAGATGGCGGCATGGTCTCCATCGGCACGGACATTACCCAGCTCAAGCTGCATCAGGAGCGCCTTGTGGATAGCGAGCGCCGCCTGATGGCGACGGTTCACGATCTTTCCATCGCCCGAAAGGGTGAGCGCGACCGGGTGCGCGAGCTTTCCGAACTGGCGCGCAAATACAGCCTTGAAAAGGAGCGCGCGGAAGCGGCCAACCGGGCCAAATCGGAATTCCTCGCCAATATGTCCCACGAGTTGCGCACGCCGCTCAATGCGATCATCGGCTTCTCGGAAATGATCCAGGCAGGCACGTTCGGCCCGCTGGGTTCCGACCGCTATGAGGAATATATCAACGACATCCACACCAGCGGCAACTTCCTGCTCAACGTCATCAATGACATTCTGGATATGTCGAAGATCGAGGCCGGGCATTTCTCGCTCGATCGCGAGGAAATCGATCTCTGCCCGCTCATCAATGAAACGGTGCGGATAATCTCGCTCCAGGCCGAAGAGAAGAACATCGCGGTCGAAACGCGTATCGAAGACGCGATGGAGCTTTATGCAGACCGCCGCGCGATCAAGCAGGTGCTCATCAACCTTCTCTCCAATGCGGTGAAGTTCACCTCTTATGGTGGCCGGATCACAGTGCGCGCCCGCAAGACCGGCGCCGCCCTGTTCATGACCATTCAGGATACCGGCGTCGGCATTCCGAAATCCGCACTGCGCAAGATCGGCCAGCCCTTCGAGCAGGTGGAAAACCAGTTCACCAAAACCCATACCGGTTCGGGGCTTGGCCTTGCCATCTCCCGCTCACTGGCAGAGCTGCATGGCGGCTGGCTGCGCATTCGATCCACCGAGAGGGTCGGCACGGTGGTTTCAGTCTGCATCCCGGATCGCAATCCCGCGCCCAATGCAGGGCACGACGCCCGGACCCACGCTGCTTAGTACGTTTCGAGCCATAAGTGTGAAACGGTTTTGCGGGAAAAGCTTTAGCCGCGGCCGGTCTGTCACAAACGTAATATTAAATAATTACACAAGATATACATAGTGCAATCATATTTGATTGCATCACGCATAATGACACCGGCTAAAAAGGGTGGCATATCAGACAGAAATCCTTTGATGGTGTATGAGCGGACCATAAAGGTGTCATCTGATAAGTTGAAGGGCGGTCATCATGCCAAAAATCGCAAGTGCGCTGAGGCAAGCGAATTAATGATATTGCCCGTATTCGTCATCAATATGGCCTCGCAGCCTGCCGCCTATAAGACCGTCGCAGCCTCCATTGAAGCTTACGGGCAGGGTTTCCAGCTTCACAGGATCGATGCGGTTAATGGGCATACAGCGACACAGCGCATTGGCATTGACGATGCACGTTTTGATGCGATCAATGGCCGTGAAATGCTGCCCGGTGAATACGGGTGTTATCGCAGCCATTCGAAGGCATTGGAAAGCTTCTTATCCGACGGCTCCCCCTACGGCCTCATTCTGGAAGATGATGTGGTTTTTACTGAAACTACATCGGCGCGCATTCATGACATCATTAAAAGCCTGCCTGATTTCGACGTCGTGAAGCTCGTTAATCATCGCTCACCCTTATTCATGAGCCTGCTTGAAACAGATGCAGGTGACAGGATCGGCCGAGCCATTCATGGCCCCCAGGGATCTGCCGCCGCCTATCTCGTCAGCAGAGAAGGCGCCCGGAAGCTTTTATCCGCACTATCGACCATGGAACTGCCGTGGGACGTTGCCATGGAGCGATTTTGGCATCACAAAGCCCGGCTGTTCAGCAGCGATGAAAACATCCTCGCTTTTTCTTCTCACAGCGAAATCTCAAATATTTCCGATCAGAATTCAGGTTATGATGAGGCCAAGCACCCTTGGTATATGCGCTTGAGAACGTCATTATTTCGCACTTTTGATTATTATGTGCGTGTTCACCATACATTATTGCAACCTCAAAATCCCGATGGCAGCAGCATGAAAAGCCAGTCCGGAGCCTATAAGCTGCCCGGAATTTCATTAACTGGCGAACTGATTGCCGCCATCAGCTTGCTGGTTTTCATGTCTACGGTATGGGTAGAGACGGACGCCTACAGATATATAGCCCTCGGTTTTGTGGTGGCTGCATTGATCCGTTATGCCCGCACCGATTTCTGGAAATACGAAAAACCAATGGTCGGCTGGGCCGGCTTACTTTGCGTGGCGTGGACATTCTATGTCCTGGCGAGGTTCGCATATATCTATCTATTCTACCCGGAAATGGGCACCGGCTCGGCAGAGGGCATATATCTTTTCCCGCTTTTCTACCCGACATTGGGGTTTGCGTTACTGCTTTTTATCCGACGGCCATTTCTCATTGCGGTCGCCTTCATGGCGATCAGCCTCGTAATTCTCATATTCGGCTTCCACTATGATCTATCGTGGAACGAACGAGCCGTTACGTTGCTCCAGCATAATCCGATCCATGCGGCTGTCAGCAGTGGCTTTATCGCCCTATGCGCAATGGCTTTTGGCATTCACACGTTGAATCGCAACACGCTCGATACCAGAGCGCGCGTCGTTTTGTGCCTGCTCGCGCTTGCTACTTTTATTGCGGCCCTGATTGCAATCTACAGCCTCTATTCAAAAGGGGTCTGGCTCGCAATGGCAATTGCATTTCCGACTTTCGTGGTCCTTGTTGCGCTGACAGATAAAAGCCAGACCTCACGCATGGCTGCACTGGTGTGCATTCTCATTGGCTTGTTGAGTGTGTTTGCAGGAGAACATATCCTGCAACGTGTCGGCGGCAATACTGCCAATACATCCTGGGAATTGTTATCGGACCTCAAGACGGGCGATAACATCATGCAGGATTTCGACAAAGCCATCAAAAACCCGGAAACAGGCCTGAGCGAGCGCGAACGCCTGATGATATGGGCCAACACGCTGCATATCTGGCATAAGAATCCGATATTTGGCGCAGGCGTTTCGTGGCTTCACTATTGGGAAAAGCGCCCTTATCAGCAAACCGACTTCACCCTGCTCCACAATGGATATCTGGAAATTGCCATTCGCTATGGATTTCTGGGCTTGCTGTTCTATGGCGTTTTGACGGTCTGGGCGGTTCGATGCACATGGCAAGCCACGCGAGCAGGTCTCATCGACAGTGCTGCCTTTCAATGCTACGTCGCAACACTGGTATTTTTTGCAGTGACGATCTTGTCAAACTCTAATGTTCGTCTGGCAATAGGAGAATCCTATATGGCACTGGCATTCGGCTTTGCCTTTTATTGCCAGTACCTTCTGCAACAACACAACAGACAATACCCGCGCACCTACTTCTAAGAGCGGTTCCACTTTTACACAGCCGGTGGAACCGTGTCTTTTCCTCAATCAGCGCCATGTCCGACGAGCTTGTCAAAAGCAGCCCTGACAAGCCTGTAATGTTCCAGCAACTCATATTCTATGCGTTCAATATCCGGCAATCCGGCAACGCGGCACAGGAGCTCACGCATACCGGGCGGAAATTGATCCAGCCCTGCGCTATCGTTCAGGCAAAGCCGTATCGCCTGGCTGAGATTGGTGTAGAAGCGATGCGCCTCCACAAGGCCATCCACCATTGCAGGGTCTGCAAAGAATGGATCAAGGTTTGCCAGCACTTCTTCGGTTGCAAATGGACGCGGCGTTTTCTTCACATACCCGGCAAGGGTTGCAAATTGGGCGATAAACTCTAGATCGATAATGCCGCCGGGCTTCAGCTTTAAGTCCCAATCATCCCGCGGCGGCTTTTCCTGCGCGATCAGTTCCCTCATCTCGCGCACATCCCCGGCAAGTTTCCGCACATCGCGCGGCATCGCGAGAACGTCCTCGATATCCACCTTGATGCGAGCGATAAAAGCCTCATCGCCATGGATGGGCCGCGCGCGGGTCAGCGCCATATGTTCCCAGGTCCACGCATCGTTGCGCTGATATTTGCCGAAAGCTTCGATATGCGTTGCGACGGGGCCTTTGTTGCCCGACGGGCGCAGCCGCATATCCACCTCGTAAAGCACACCTTCCGCCGTCGGGGCCGAAAGGGCCGCGATGAGGCGCTGTGTCAGGCGAATATAATATTTTGAAGGCGCAAGCGGCTTTTCACCATCGGATTCCTCGGCATCCTTGTCGTGATCGTAAAGCAGGATCAGGTCCACATCCGAGCCCGCCGTCAGTTCGCGACTGCCAAGCTTACCCATGGCGAGCAGCGCCACTTTCGCGCCCTTCACCTTGCCATGGCGGCGTTGCAATTCGGCTTCCACCGCCTCCAGCGCCCTGCCAACCATAAGTTCGGCAAGATCGGAAAAGGCCTGTCCGGCCCGCACGCCATTGATTGCTCCCGTCAGCAGGCGGATGCCGATGAGGAAGCGATGTTCGGCAGCAAAAATACGCAGCCTGTCCAGTACTTCCTCGAAATCCGTGGCGCTGCCCAGAAATGCCCGCAGGCGTTCTTCGAGATAGGCACGCGTTGGCACTTCCGAAAAAATGGCCGGATCGAGCAACCCATCAAAAACATGCGGGTTGCGTGTGATGATGTCCGCCAGCCGCGGGGCCGCGCTCATGATCATCACGAGGAGGTTCAAAAGCCGGGGATTGGATTGCAGCAGGCTGAAAAGCTGAATACCGGCCGGCAAGCCCTGCAAAAACCCGTCGAAGCGCAGAAGCGATTCATCCGCCCGCCTGGTTTCTGCAAAGGCTTTGAGAAGTGCGGGCGTCAGTTCGGTGAGGCGCTCCCGTGCTTCCGCCGATTGCGTGGCGCGATAACGCCCGAAATGCCAGGTGCGGATCACGCGGCAGATATCGCTTGAGCGCTCGTAGCCCATGGCAGAAAGCGTTTCCAGCGTGCCCGGATCATCCACATCGCCGGTAAAAACAAGGTTGCCGCTCGCCGCGCCCAGTTCCGGCGCCTGCTCGAACAGCGCCGCATACTGCTTTTCCACCACCTTGAGCGCGGCGAGGAATATTTCGGAAAATTCCGCCGGGTCGGCATAACCCATCATATGGGAAACGCGGGCAAACCCTTCATCATCTTCAGGCAGGATATGGGTCTGCTCGTCCGCAATCATCTGGATACGGTGTTCGACATCGCGGAGAAACCAATATTCCTGCGCCAGCGCATCGCGCGCCTGTTGCGTTATCCATCCCCGTTCGGCAAGCCGCGCCAGCATCGGCACAGTCTGGTTGCCGCGCAGTTCGGGAAAGCGCCCGCCCGCAATCAATTGCTGCGTCTGGACAAAAAATTCGATCTCCCGGATACCGCCCCGGCCAAGCTTCACATTATGCCCGCGCACGGCAATATCGCCGTGGCCCTTATGGGCGTGAATCTGGCGCTTGATCGAATGGACATCGGCAATTGCCGCATAGTCGAGATATTTGCGCCAGACATAGGGCGACAGTTCCGCCAAAATCTGTTTGCCGGACAAGCGATCTCCGGCAACGGGCCGCGCCTTTATCATGGCGGCGCGCTCCCAGTTCTGGCCACGCCCCTCATAATAATGCAGCGCAGCGCCAACCGGAATGGCAAGCGGCGTCGATCCCGGATCAGGCCGCAGACGCAGATCGACACGGAAGACGTAACCATCGCCGGTGCGGTCCTGCAAGATGCGCACCAGCCGCCGCGTCAGCCGCGAAAACGTATCGACACATTCATAGGGATCGCCGATAGCAGGCTTGGTTTCATCAATGAAAACAATCAGATCTATATCGGAAGAATAGTTGAGCTCGCGCGCGCCGAACTTGCCCATGCCAAGAACGATCCAGCCACAATCCTTTTCCGGATTGCTGCGATCCGGCAGATTGATCCTGCCAGCCGCGTCGGCATCGAGCAATAGAAAGCGGACGGCTGCACCTGTGCAGGCTTCCGCAAGGTCGGTCAGCCGGTCGGTGGTTGTTTCCGTATTGAAAATGCGCGCCAGATCGCAAAGGGCAATCAGCACATGGGCCTCACGCTTTAACTGGCGAAGGCTTGTCATCAGTTCGCTTTCGCTGACACCCGCGACGGTCCCGCTGGCGGAAATTTCGTCCAGAATAGCCTCAAGTGCGCTTTCCGGCGTTGCGGAAACGATACGATCCAGAATGCGCGGCTGGCGCGTCAGCGCCTCGCGGATGAAAGGCGAAAGATCGAGGATGGCTGAAAGAAAATCCGCCGCCTTTTTCCGGCCAAGCAGCGCCACGACGCCGGCAAGCTCTTCCTCGCGGGCACGGGCTTCCAGATCAGCCAGAAAGGCAGATGCCCTTTCAGGATCAAGCGGTGTCAATGCACAAAGGTTTCTCTCGAAAAACAGTGCCTTTGCGTTTTCAACCGTCATGATCCCCTCAATATCTGCCGTTTAGAGCGCGTTTCGATCTGATTGAATCAGGTCGGCGCTCTAATCCTTTGTTTTGACGCGCATCTTTTGCGAAAACAGTTTCACACTTTTCGGGATGCGCTCTAGCCAACCTCGCGATGCGGCAGCGGAAATTCCAGAACGGCGCGAAGGCCGGGTCCGTTGTCCTCAAGACGAAGCGCGCCACCGTGCAACTTCATGACCGACTTGGCAAGACTTAAACCCAGGCCAGACCCCGGCTGTGTGCGGCTTTCTTCAAGGCGCACGAAACGCTCGGTCGCATGGTCACGTTTGTCGGCGGGGATGCCGGGGCCATTATCAGCCACGACGATACGGACCCATTGCGCATCCTTTTCCATCAAAAGCGTGACCGTCGCCGTGCGTCCTTCGCCGCCCGCATATTTGATCGCATTGTCGACCAGATTGGACACGGTCTGGCCAACCAGTTCGCGGTTGATGTGCAGGGCTACATCATCAAGCGCACCAAGCGTCAAGGTAACACCCGCATCCTCTGCCACCGGCTCATACATTTCCGCAACATCGCGCATGATCGGGGCAACCGGCATATCGTCGAGGTTTTCAGATGAATAACCGGCTTCAAGCCGCGAGATCATCAAAATGGCATTGAACGTGCGAATAAGCTGATCGGATTCGCCGATAATATCTTCCAGCGCAGCGCGATATTCCGGCTCTACCTTCTCACCGCCAAGCGCCTCCTCAGCGCGGTTTCGCAACCGCGTGAGCGGCGTTTTCAGGTCATGCGCAATATTGTCGGAGACCTGTTTCAGCCCCTCGTTCAATTCCAGAATGCGTGCCAGCATGACATTGAGATTGCCAGACAGCCGGTCGAATTCGTCGCCCGAGCCGTTGACGGGAAGCCTGCCGGTCAGATCGCCATCCATGATGCGTTGCGATGCGCGCGACACATCGTCGATGCGTTTGAGCGCGCGCCGCCCCACGAAGAGCCAGATCAAAAGCGCACCCACGCCCATGATGCCAAGCGCCAGCACCAGCGAGTTGCGTATCAGATCGCGAAATCGCTCAGGTTCGCCCAGATCCCGCCCGACGAGCAGCCGCATTCCATTCGGCAGGGCAATCACCACGGCAATGGCGCGATGCTCCATCTGCGGCGCCTGTTCGCCGTAACGGCGATAGGTAAAGGCACGTTCGATAATACCGTCCGTGTTGAGCACGCCCGGTTCAACGCTTTCCACATTACCGGCAAGAATACGGCCCGTAGGGTCGGCGACAAGATAGAGATAGGCACCCGGCTGGCGCGAGCGATAATCAATGGTTCGCACAAGTTGCGGAATACCGCCGCGCGCATAGCTTTTGCCGATGCTCGCGACTTCCTCGCCCAGCGCCTGTTGGGTCTGCCCGGCCAGAATGGAAGCCGAAAGGTTGGTCATGTAAAAGACAAGTGCAACCGCGCCCACTGCAAAGAGCAGGAGATAAAGCGCGGAAAGCCGCGCCGCGGTGGTGCGCATGAGTGCGGAAAACCGGCTCATCATTCCGCCCTTGCGGCAGCGGATTGCTTGCCCCGGCCCGCCTTCAGCATATAGCCAGCCCCGCGCACCGTATGAAGCAGCGGCTCGTCAAAGCCCTTTTCAATCTTGGAGCGCAGCCGCGAAATGTGAACATCGATCACATTGGTCTGCGGGTCGAAGTGGTAATCCCAGACGTTTTCAAGCAGCATGGTGCGGGTGACGACCTGCCCGGCATGGCGCATGAGATATTCGAGAAGACGAAATTCTCGCGGTTGAAGCGTAATATCAACACTCTGGCGGCGCGCAGTATGCGTAAGGCGGTCAAGCTCCAGATCGCCGACGCGGTAGATCGTATCCGCCTCGCGCGGGCTTGAGCGGCGCTGCAAGACCTCGACACGCGCCAGAAGTTCGGAAAAAGCATAGGGCTTGGTGAGATAATCATCGCCCCCAGCGCGCAGACCGGTCACGCGGTCATCCACCTCGCCAAGCGCCGACAGGATCAGGACCGGCGTTTCCATGCCCTTGGCGCGCAGGCCCGCCACAACGGAAAGGCCGTCGCGTTTGGGCAGCATACGGTCCACCACCAGCACATCGTAATTGCCGTTTTCGGCAAGTGCGTAGCCGGTTTCGCCGTCGCCCGCGATATCGGCCGAATGCCCTGCCTCGGCAAAGGCCTTTTCCAGATAACGGGCCGCTTCGCGGTCATCTTCGATAACGAGAATTTTCATGGCGCTACTATAGGTTCCGTTCAGCGATAAGGCGATGCCAGGCAGTTACCCGCCTGGCATCGGAATTCGATCAGTTTCCCTGCGAGGCGCCGATCATTCCTGATTGATCGGCAGCGCCACGAAGCGGCTCTGATCATTGCTCTGCAATTGCAGCAGCACCGCCTTACGGCCTGACTTTTCGGCTGCCGTGATGGCCTTGTTGATATCGCCAGCGGTCTTTACCGTCTGGTTGTTGACGCTCACGATCACATCGCCGGAGCGGATGCCACGGTCAGCCGCATCGCTGTCCGGGTCCACATCGGTAACGACCACGCCCTTACCGTCTTCAGACGGAACGACGGTCAAGCCGTAGGAGTCGAGCGTTTCACCCTGTCCGCCGTCATTGTCGTTGGACTGGCTGCCGCTCTTCCCCTTGTCATTGGGCATGGCAGCAATCGTGACGTTGATTTCCTCGGCCTTGTTCTTGCGCCAGACGGTCAGGGCCGCCTTTTCACCAGGGGCGATATTGGCAACCTTGCGCGCCAGGTCACGCGGGTCCTGAACCGTTTCGCCATTGACAGCCGTAATCACATCGCCCGCCTTGATGCCAGCCTTGGCAGCCGGGCCATCATCCTGCGGCGAGGCCACGATCGCACCCTTTTCCTCGGCAAGACCGAGCGAAGCGGCGATATCCTTGGTCACAGGCTGTATCTGGACGCCGATCCAGCCGCGCTCGACGGAACCCTTCTTGATGAGCTGGTCCACGACCTGCTTGGCGGTGGAGGACGGAATTGCAAAAGCAATGCCCACGCTGCCGCCAGATGGCGAGAAGATGGCGGTGTTGATGCCGATGACTTCGCCGGAAAGGTCGAAAGCCGGACCACCGGAATTGCCCTTGTTCACGGCGGCATCAATCTGGATGAAATCGTCATAGGGGCCTGCGCCGATGTCTCGGCCACGGGCCGAAACGATACCGGAAGTCACCGTGCCACCAAGGCCGAACGGATTGCCAACTGCGACAACCCAATCACCGACGCGCACCTTATTATCGTCGCCAAAGGCGACATAGACGAACTTGCGCTTCGGAGCGTTGATTTTCAACACGGCCAGGTCCGTGCGCGGATCAGCACCAATCAGCTTGGCATCAAGTTCGGTGCCGTCGTCCAGCACGACGGTATAGGCATCGCCATCGGAAACGACATGGTTGTTAGTAACGACATAGCCATCTTCGGAAATGACGAAGCCCGATCCTTGTGCAACAGGGCGTTCATGGCCCGGGCGCGGCTTGTTGGCCTTGCCGCGACGGTTATCGGAGCGTGAATCGCCACGCGGCTCCATACCAAAATCACGGAAAAATCGCTTCAGCGGATGACCGTCCGGCAACTGGTCGAAGCCGGGAGGGCCGAAGAACTGCGGACCACGGTTGGAAGTCTCCTGCACGTCCTTCTTGACGCGGACGCTGACGACCGCAGGGCGAACCTTTTCCACCAGATCGGCAAAGCCAGCCTGCTGCGGCGGCGTCACATGCACCGCTTCGGCGCGGGCTTCGTTCAGCGCACCAAGCGGGCCGGTTACGACGAATGCGCCGGCAAGCGCTGCGGAAAGCGCGACGGCGGCAACGCCTTTGCGATAGTTGGAAATCCTGGCTCTGGACATCTGTTTCTCCTTGCGAGCAGTAATCCGGGCCAGGAATTTCTGGCCTCGTAATTTTCTATGAGAGCAAGATAGTTAGAGCTACCTTACCGTTCAATTTCCGCAAGATGAAAGTTTCGTAAGGTTTCCAGAGGTTTTGTTGGCCTATTTTCCGTCGAGCAGGCGGGAAAGTTCCGCTTTTTCGCTTTCGGAAAGGGGCTGTGGGGCTGTGCCAGCAGCGCGCCGACGCCGGAAAGCAACAAGAAGCGCGCCGCCGCCAATCAGGAGAATAATAACAGGAAAGCCCCAAAGCAGCGCCGTCTGCGCGTTGAAACGGGGTTTGAGAAGAACGAATTCGCCATAGCGATCAACGACGAAATCAATCACCTGCCCGTCCGTATCGCCTTTTGTCAGGCGTTCACGCACCAGAATGCGCAGATCGCGCGCAAGCTCCGCATTGGAATCATCGATAGATTCGTTCTGGCAGACCATACAGCGCAGCTCGGCGGAAATTTCACGGGCACGCTTTTCAAGCTTCGGATCGGAAAGCACTTCGTCGGGGTTGACGGCAAATGCCGCCGTGGCCTGCAAGGCGAATGTTGCGCTGATAAGCAGGGCCCGGAAAAGATTATTCTTTTTCATGCGACGGCTTCCGCTTCCTTCGAGGCGGACCTGCGCACCTTGGAAGGCGCACCAACCCTGAGGCGGCGGTCGGCCAGCGAGAACAAGCCACCCAGCATCATGACAAGCGCACCGTACCAGATGAGCGTGACCAGCGGCTTCCACCAGATGCGCACGACCACCGCGCCATTGCCCGGCTCGTCACCAAGGGCGACATAGACCTGGCTGAACCAGAGCGTCTTGATACCGGATTCAGTCGTGGGCATCTGGCGCGCAGGGAAGAACCGCTTGGACGGTTCGATCACGGCCAGATCGCGGCCACTGGAATCAAGCAGCGTGAAGGCGCCCCTGTTCTCGGTGAAGTTGGAACCCGTGATGGGGCGCAGTCCTTCAAAACGCAGCGTGTAATTCTGGACTTTGGCGGTCCCGCCGGGCTGCATGACGAGCACGTTTTCGGTACCGAATGTCGTGACGCTGACAATACCGAGAAGCGTGAGACCAAGTCCGATATGCGCAAGCGACGTTCCGAAGACGGAGCGCGGCAGGCCCTTGAAGCGCGCAAACGCCTTGCTGGCCGACACCTTGCCAATACCAGCCTTGAGAACAAGATCGGTCAGGCTGCCGAAGATGAGCCATGCCGCAAGACCGATGCCGAGAGCAGCTAGGACCGAATGCGCGGAGGTTCGCCAGAGCATGATGCCGACAACGGCCAGCGACAATGCGAAAGCCGTCATCAGGCGCTGCCCGACGCCATAAAGATCACCGCGTTTCCATGCGAGCAGCGGGCCGAAAGGCACGGCAAACAGGAGCGGCACCATCAGCGGGCCGAAGGTCATGTTGAAGAAGGGTGCGCCAACGGAAATCTTTTCGCCGGTCGTAACTTCAAGAAGCAACGGATAGAGTGTTCCGATGAGAACGGTTGCGGCGGCAGTCGTCAGAAAGAGATTGTTGAAGACCAGCGCGCCTTCGCGGGAAATCGGATGGAAAATGCCGCCTGCGCTCAGGCTTTGGACGCGCAGCGCGAAGAGCGACAGCGAGCCGCCAATGAAGAGCGCGAGAATGCCCAGAATGAACAGGCCGCGCCCCGGATCGGTCGCGAAACTGTGCACGGAGGTCAGCACGCCGGAGCGCACAAGGAAAGTGCCGAGCAATGACAGCGAGAAGGTGAGAATGGCGAGAAGCACCGTCCAGATCTTGAGCGCCGAGCGCTTCTCCATGACGATGGCGGAATGAAGCAGCGCCGTCCCGACCAGCCATGGCATGAGCGATGCATTTTCAACCGGATCCCAGAACCACCAGCCACCCCAACCCAGTTCATAATAGGCCCAGTAAGAACCCATTGCGATACCGCCGGTGAGGAACATCCACGCCATGAGCGCCCATGGGCGCACCCAGCGCGCCCATGCCGCGTCGAGACGGCCTTCGAGAAGCGCCGCAACAGCAAAGGAGAAACAGACCGAAAAGCCGACATAGCCCAGATAAAGAAGCGGCGGATGGATGGCGAGGCCGATATCCTGAAGGACCGGGTTGAGATCGCCGCCTTCCATGGGAGCCGGGAAAATGCGGGTGAAGGGATTGGACGTGAAAATGATGAATGCGAGAAAGGCGGTGCCAATCCAGCCCTGCACGGCCAGAACATTGGCACGCAGCGTTTCAGGCAGATTGCCGGAAAAGGCTGCAACCAGCGCGCTGAAAAGGGTGAGGATGAACACCCAGAGCAGCATGGAGCCTTCATGATTGCCCCAGACACCGGTGATCTTGTAGAGAAGCGGCTTTTGCGAATGGGAGTTCTCGACCACGTTAAGGACCGAGAAATCGGAAACGACATAGGCGTGGATCAGAGCGGCGGATGCCAGAACGATCAGAGCGAAGACTGCAAGCGCCGTTGGCACGGCCACTGCCATCAGTTGCGCATCACGGCGATGCGCGCCGACCACCGGCACGATGGATTGAACAATCGACAGCGCAAGCGCCAGCACCAGAGCAAAATGGCCGATCTCGACACTCATATGCAGTCTCCCCGGCCCGTCATTTGCCCTCCCATACGCCCTTTTTCTTCAGGCTGTCGGCAAGATCTTTGGGAACATAGTTCTCGTCATGCTTGGCAAGCACATTATCAGCGCGGAACAGGCCATCGGAGCCGAAACGCCCTTCCGCCACCACGCCCTGCCCCTCACGGAACAGATCAGGCGGAATGCCTTCAAACACCACTTTCACGGTCTTGATCGTGTCGGTGACGGTAAAGCGCAGCTCGCTGCCCGTGCGGCTGACGGAACCTTCCTCGACCAGGCCGCCAAGGCGGAAACGCGCGCCGGACGTCATGTCCTGTTCAGTAAGATCAGCCGGGGTGCGGAAGAAACGGATATCCTGATTGAACGCCGTCAGCATCAGCCCGACCGCAACAGCCAGCACGGCCAGCGCACCGCCAATCAGGAAAAGGCGCTTGCGCTTTCTCTGGCTTACCGTGCGGGCAAAGCCGCCCTTGCCTTTGGGATTACGTGCATTTTGTTCGGCGGTCGCGCTCATTCTTGTGCAGTCCCCACGTCCAGTCCAAGTGTGGTGGCGAAGCTTTGAAGTTCGGTCCGGTTTTCACCCTGAAGAGCCTTCATGCCGCGAGCCAGCGCATCCTGCGCATCGTTGCGGCGGTTGAGGATCATATAGGAGCGGACCAGCCGCTTCCAGCCATCGATATCCCCGCCATTCTGGCGAAGTGTTTCATCGAGGCGTTGAACCATGCCTTCCACCATCGCCTGCCGATCTCCGGCGCTGAGCGTGGAAGCCGCTTCGACATCTTCGGCGCTCGGACCTTTCGCCTCCGCCTGTTTGGCGCTCGCGGGATCACGAAGGATGGCAATGGTTTTCTCAAGCTGGCCGCGCCAAGGTGCATCCGCCGGAGCTTTGTCCAGAAAGGCCTGAAGGCGGTCAGCGGCACGATCCGGATGGCCATCCTGCATTTCGCCCTGCGCAAGATAATATTGCGGACGAATATCATCGGGGCTGAGTTCGGCTGCTTTCTTGAACAGCTTCTCGGCCTCGGCCGTAACCGTGCCACCGGAAGCAGCCGTCAAAGCCTCGCCCAGTCCAAGAATTCGTGCAAGGTTTTCGCCAGCGATCCGGATGGATGTGTGATAGGCGCTGACCGCGTCGGAAGCCCGCCCAAGCCGCAGATAGATCGGCGCCAGCACATCCCAACCCCGCACATCACCCGGATTCTGTGCCAGATGCGCTTCAGCGCGGGCAATGAGGTCGGTGACGGAACTGCGATCCGGTGCGGCTGCAAGCCGTGGCGCGAGCGGCATGGAGGGCATGTCGGGCGCACCAAACAGCGGATAGATGCCCCAGGCGACCAGCGGCACGGCGAGAACTGCAACAAACGCCAGCACACGGCCGGAACGGCCCTGCCCGCCATCAGCCGTTGCGGCCATGGCATCCTTTTCGGCATTGAGGATGCGGCGGGAGATTTCGATGCGCGCCTGTTGAGCACTTTGCAGATCGATCATCCCGCGCGCAACGTCGGCCTCAACTTCGCGAAGCTGGTCGCGATAGACCTCAAGGTCGTTTTTTTCGGCGGGCAAAGCGGCTTGCCTGCGCCGCGTCAGCGGCAACAGGACAGCCAGCGTGGCTGCGAAGGTTAAAAGTGCTGCTACAAGCCAGAATTCCATGGCTGCACACTTAGGCGTTGCCCGGAGAAAAACCAACCGGCTACCTGCACTAAGTTGGGGCCTAGGGCAATTCGCCGCAAACCACCTTTGGCACCCGTAATCAGGTCAGCGGTGTCCAGCTACCGTCGGGATTGCGGCAAGCCGTGCCACGCACCGTCTGCTGATCCCCGCCAATGGTGAAACTATGCGAATATTGGCGGCAGTTCTGCGAGCCGACCTGATAGGGTTGCGCCGCCGTCACGTCGCCAGCGTTTGATCCGGCTCCGCTCCACAAAACCGATTTCCCCGCTGGCGAATATTCAAGCGCGCGATATTCAGCTTCCAGCGCCTTCCTGCGATCAGCCGCACTCAACTGACTGGCCGAATTGCCAAACAGGCCGTTGCCAAGCGAAGCGAGCAGGTTCGTTTCCGGCTTCTGTGATGAGCCGCCCAGCGATGGAAAACCGCTCCCCTTGCCGCCGCCCGTCGTGCCGCAGGCCGACAGTGCCAGCGACACGACAAACATCATCGATATAACTGGAACAGGGCGAGAAAACCTGGAAACTATCATCATAACAAACCGGCCTTCATAACAATCAGCACGCATACAGTCGCATCATGCGACATTTGTTTTACCTTCTAATCCGCTTTCGGCCAAAGACAACCGTCAATCTTGCGTCAACGGCAACACGACCCGGACAGCCAATCCGCCAAGCGCATCCTTGCCAAGATGCAGACTGCCGCCATATTCGCGCACCGTATCCTGAACAATGGCGAGCCCCAGACCCGTTCCGGGCTTTGTTTCATCGACGCGGCTGCCGCGTTTAAGGGCTGCTTCAATCTTGTCTGCCTCAAGCCCCGGCCCATCGTCCTCAATGACGATTTCAAATTGCCTTTGCTCGCCGGCGACTGCCGCAAGGCGGATAGTGATGCATTTGCGCCCCCATTTACCGGCATTTTCGAGAAGATTGCCGATGATTTCCTCCAGATCTTCCCGTTCGCCTGCAAAGACGGCACCGGGAAGATCGTTCCTGAAGGAAATATTGAAAGTTGGATGCAATTTTGCCGTCACCCGATGCAACCGCTCCAGAACGGGTGTGACAGGCGTTCGGAAAACCACACTATCGCGCTGTGCTGCGATGCGCGCGCGTTGCAGATAATGCTGGATTTGCACCTGCATGGCCTCGCTTTGTTCCTGCACGATGCGTCCGGGCGCACCGCCCATGGCACGGGCTTCGTTCACCAGAACGGAGAGCGGCGTTTTCAGCGAATGGGCGAGATTACCGACCTGGGTTCGCGACCGCTCCATGATGCGGCGATTGTTTTCTATGAGCGCATTCATTTCCCGTGCCAGCGGCGCGATTTCCAGCGGCAAGGTTGCATCCAGCCTGGACGAGCGCCCTTCGCGGATATCGGCAAGCGCCTGACGAACCTTATCCAGCGGGCGCAGGCCGAAAAGAATGACAGCGGCATTGATGAGAATGCTGCCAATGCCGAACACGCCAAGATAGACAAGCAGCCGCGCCCGGAAATTTGCTATTTCGTTGAGTACTTCGCTAAGATTGCCCATGACGCGAAAGCGCGCGACACGGTTGGAATTATCCAGCACCACTTCGGTTTCGACGATGGAAAGCTCTTCATTGTCGAGGCCCGGCAAGGTGTAGCTGCGCATGAAGGAGCTGTCGAAGGGGGCTTGTGACACGGGCATTTCCGGCACGATGCGCCCCACCAGCGAAGGCGATTCAAGCTTGCCGGTCAGATTGGGCGTTACCGGATCGACGGACCAGTACCAGCCCGAAAGCGGGCTCGAATAGCGCAGGTCCCCCAGTTCGGGGCGCCCCTGTAGCGTGCCCTCGCCCGAGACGCTGACCGCCCCGACGAGGCTGAAGAGATGTGCGGTCAAAAGCCGTTCGAAATTGTTTCGCGCGGCCTCGCCATAGAGTGAGCTGATGAAAGTGGCGACCACGACCAGCGCCACAATGACCCATAATGTCGAAAGTGTGACGACGCGGACGGCGAGCGAGCGCCAGGCGGGAAAGACGCGAGGAAGCTTCAGCTGCCGCTCCCTTTTGCTTCGCCCTCGCCGCCCGAGCGCATACGATAGCCCATGCCGCGAACGGTCTCGATGAGATCAACGCCCATTTTCTTGCGCAGGCGCCCGACGAAAACTTCAATCGTATTGGAATCGCGGTCGAAATCCTGATCGTAAAGATGTTCCACAAGCTCGGTGCGCGAAACCACTTCGTCCATATGGTGCATCATATAGGACAGGAGGCGATATTCATGCGAGGTCAGCTTGAGCGCCACGCCATCGATACTCGCCTTCGACGTCTTCGTATCGAGATGCAGCGGCCCGCAGACGAATTCTGACGATGCATGACCGGCAGCACGGCGGATCAGGGCGCGCAGCCGGGCCAGAACCTCTTCAATATGGAAAGGCTTTGCCACATAGTCATCCGCACCCGCATCGATGCCAGCCACCTTGTCGCTCCAGCGATCGCGCGCGGTCAGCATGAGAACAGGTATGGTGCGCCCGCTGCGCCGCCAGCGCTCCACAACGCTGATACCGTCCATCTGCGGCAGGCCGATATCCAGCACCACCGCATCATAAGGTTCTGTATCGCCCAGATAGTGGCCTTCTTCGCCGTCATAGGCGCTGTCAACGACATAACCTGCGGCAATCATCGCTTCGGAAAGCTGGCGGTTCAGGTCCTTGTCGTCTTCAACAATCAGGATACGCAAGCGGACAGTCTCCCGTCAAAAGCTACAACGATAGCCCAATAGAGCGGCTACAGCCGATCCATCAATAAAGAGAACGCTTTATTGGGCTGGAACCGCCACTTCGACGCGGCGCGGACGTTCACCATTGCGACCGGGTATCAGCACGACGATAACGCACATGGCCCTGCCATTCTGCATGGTCGGGGTAGCCTTGGCGAGCTGACCGCCCTGCTGGGCGGCCACCTGTTCGCCAACCGCCGTGCAATCCCCGGCAGTGGCGATCAGAAGGTTGGGCTTCTGCGGCGCAGCCATCGGCAAGGCACCGGCATTGACCGGCAACAGGCCGACACTAACCGCCAGCAGCGCAAAAACTTTGAGAGCAGGGTTCTGTTTCATCATGCCGCCTCATATAGCACCCGAGAGCTGAACGATGCATGAACAACAGTTTCTTCTCCCGGGCCTAAAGGAAATTTTTCAAATTTGACGTTAGGCTGTAGTGACGAGGTTTATGCCGGACAAGTATCAAACGTCGAATTCAATCCACCAGGTTCATAAAATTATAAAATGCGGGATGTGGCGCCAATGCGGCCGATTACTGTAACGACACCCGCAATGGCCGTGGCCAGTTGCAGCAGAACATCCGTCATGTTGCCCTGATCGATCATATCCGTCGCCACGCCGAACAGGCCCGCCACCGAAAGGAACAGTGCAACCAGCCCTGCCCAGACCGTGCGCGAAAGATACCATGATTTATTGGCTGTCATATTGTTTTCTCCGATTTTTTTAGAGCATGATGACGTCAGGCCGTCATCCACTCCAAGTCCTTGTTTAAGCGTGATCCTGTTGCGAAAGCCGCTCATACTTTTCAAGATCGCTCCCTGATTTGCCCGAAAGGTTCGGGTCGACATCCAGAACCGCAAAATCGCCGGGCCCTGTTTTTGCCCCGATCATCGCCACGCAGAACCGGAATGCATCGTCGCCCAGTTCCGCCCGGCGCTCCGCAAAACCGTAATTCCAGGCGGGCGCCGACACCTGTTCGCTCCGCACCAGAGTGTCGTCCCGCCAGATCTCCACGCGATACGCCTCCCGGTCCTCACCAAGCGGTATATCCTCGCCGAGCCAGCTATCGGCATCGATCCGCCCGCGCCTGATCCATGTAAAGCTCATGTCACCATCGAGGGATCGCATGACACCGAGATGCACCGGACTAAGCGGACGAAGCGCACGCAAGCCGCCGCTCTGGCGCACCGTTTCAAAGAATTCATCCGAAAAAGCCTTGCCCGCAGCGCCCACGCGCCAGCTAAGCTCCAATCCAAGCTCGGATGCTTGCAGGCCGGCACTCACAACCCCGCTATCCAGCAGGATGAATGGCGTTTCAACCGGCTTGTCATCCAAAGCCGCCGCCTCCGTTCCCAACTGGCCGCGCAGCAGCCTGCCAAGCCGCCAGCGGTTGAGCCCTACTTCCTCCGCATCGAGAAACTGGAAGATTTCCCATCGGCCATCCGGCGATCTGAGCAGGCCGGTATTGGCTCCATTCAGAACCTGCACCAATGGCCGCGACTGCAATTCGCCGGAATAGAGCACCACTTCCACGAATTGCCCCTCGATCAGCCGCCCGCTGGGCCCGCCTGCGAGCGGAGCCGTCAACTCGCCCATGATGGCCCGTTCGCCAATGAGTGCACGTTCCGCAAATCCGTCATTCGACGGCGAGGCATAGACTGCAACGCCGCGCCAGGGCTTGGCATGGCAGGCGATGCGGAACTGCGCCGCCGGGTCTTCAGCACCCGGCCACAGCGGCAGATCGACGAAATGAAAGACCGGCTCCATATCCAGTGCCGGGCCGCCCGGCGGGCGTGGCGGTGTTTCCCCCTTGTCAGCGAACACAAGGTTTGGCGCGAGCGCAGCAAGCCGTGACGGTACGCATTGCACCGTCTTCCAGTGCCGTCACAACATAATCGCGCTGTCCGTCCAGCACACCGAGGCGAACCCTATCCCCCACATGCAACGCTGCATTGGACCATGGCAGTGAAAAGCTTGCCGTGCGCCGCTCGGCATGGCGGCGGGCCATCCATGCTTCAGCAAGCGCCGTCGCCTGACCGTTTTCCATCGAACCGGAAAGGCTGAGGCTTTCCGTGCCCTGCCCCACCTCGCGGCGCGCCGACGCCCCGACGATCTGAAAATCGCGCAGCGGGTCATTGCAGTATAATTCAGCGGTGGAGGGCAGATCACCCTGATCCTCGACCACCACCGTCAGCGCCTCGCCTTCGTCGGGTTGTGCAAACTCACCCAGTTCCAGCGCTGCTTCGGCACGGGTGATATTCCTGAAAACAAACTGCCCGGCCCGCTCATAGCCATGCACTCCAAACACATTCAGAAGCGGCTCCAAAACACCGCGCGCGCTTGATGGTTCTGACACTATGAAACTGGAAAGATGTCCTTCCACACCGATGCAATCTGCTTCAGGAAGGCCGAAATCCCTGAGGATCGCCGCGATCAACTCATCCAGAGCAATGCCGCTGATACGCCCGTTAAGCCAATGGCCAAGTCGCCAGTTGGCCGTGTCGCCCCATATATCCTGCCCCAGCGGAAACTCCGGGAAAGGCCGGGCATCCCACGCCCAGAGATAAATGCGCTCCATATCGAGCATCGGCCCGCCATAGACCGGCGAGAGCGGGTTTTCACCCTGCCAATGTCGATAATGGGCACGCAGAAAGTGGTCCATTGCGGCATCGGACCGCGACCCGTTGGAAAAATAGGGGGCGGCATTTTCCGAGGATTTCGGATCGGGAAAGACATTGGGCTGGTTCGGCCCCTTGTCTACCGCCGGGCAGCCAAGCTCGGTAAACCAGAGGGGCTTGGATTGCGGCACCCATGCGGTCGGCGCAGCCACCTCCACACCATCGATGCGGTTATAATGCCTGTTGCTCCACCAGCCATGGAGATCCTTGTAGCGATAAACCCAGGGCTTGGCCGCAAGCCCATCGGTGATTGGTGTGCGCCTGCGGGCCAGCCGGTCCTCGGCACTGGCATAATACCAGTCGTAGCCCTCGCCGGAATTGACGCTGCGGCTTAGTCCTGCAAGATCGTAAGGCGTTTTGAACCCATCAGGATTGCCTTCCGAAAAATCGCTGTCGCGCCAGTCGGCCAGCGGCATGTAATTGTCGATACCGATGGCGTCGATGGCCGGATGCGCCCAAAGCGGATCGAGGTGGAAAAAGAGGTCGCCCGTTCCATCCGACGCCTGATAACCGAAATATTCCGACCAGTCCGCACCATAGGTAATCCGGCAGCCAACACCAAGCTTGCTGCGCATTTCAGCGGCGAGCGCGCAAAGATGTGAAACGAAGGGGAAGCTGCCGCGCCCGTCACGAATGCTGGTGAGCCCGCGTAACTCCGACCCGATCAGGAAAGCATCGACCCCGCCAGCCCGCACGGCCAGATCGGCGCAATGGTTGAGAAAACGGCGATAGCCCCATTCCCCATTCACGAAGGCTGCGGCCTGTTCACCGGCCGCAGGCGTCCCGTCTGGCGAGCCTTCCTGCCCGATTGCCGGATGGCAGGTGATGCGTCCGCGCCATGGATAGGCAGGCTGGCCAATACCGCCATAGGGCGAAGGAAGCTGATTTTCCTTTGGCACATCCATCATGATGAAGGGATAAAGCGTCACGCCAAGGCCGCGCGCCTTTGCATCGCGAATAGCGGCGATCACGCTCGCATCCGAAGGTGTGCCGCCATAAGCCGCACCCTCCCCGCTCATGGAGATCAGGTGTGCTGCACCGCGCGACACGTTCTCCACCTTCCATATCGTGCTCGGCTTGCGGACAGAGAGGCTCGTAACACCGGGGCGGATACGGCATTGCCCGGCCCGCAGGTCATCCCCGAACCAGGGCAGCACGATGGCCACATGGCGCAGGCCGGGGCAGAGCGCCTGCAACTCATCCAGCGCCGCCGCCCAGTCGCTGCGGGCGCGAATTGCGTTCCGGTTGATCCATCGTTTTTCGCCGGGTACGGGTTCGTCGCTGACCGTATCGGGCGAAAGGCCGAATTCGGTAGAACCGGGGATGAGCGCCACGGCGCGCATGTTCCGTGCCACCTCGCCCACCGGGCGCATGACCTCGAACTGGAACTGCGGCAGGCGGTTGCCGAACGTGTCGAGCGGGATGCGCTCGAAAACCACATAGGCCGTGCCGCGATAAGCGGGCGCATTGCCGGTTCCCTGCTTCGCCTCGATCATCGGATCGGGGCTCTGGGTCGCCGTACCGCAATAGACACGCATATCGATCTCGGTCAGGTCCAGCTCCTGCCCGTCCGCCCAGACGCGGCGAATGCCAGCAATCTCGCCTTCCGCCACAGCATAGGCCGCATTGCCGAAATAGCTGTAATTGGTGACTTTGGGGCCACCCTTGCCGCCCTGACGGGTGGTGGTTTTGCGCTCTTCAAAGCGTGTCGCCCAGATCAGTGTGCCGGAAACCCGCGCCGTGCCATAAATGAAGGGAAGTGCGCCACCTTCTTCCGCTGTCGCCACGCGGCCGCCATTCAGCCGCGCGCCTTCGATATGACGGGTGGAATTGAGAAGCGCGTTATCAATGGCATAACCGCCCATCGCACCAAGCCCAGCGCCAATGGCGGCCCCCACCGGCCCGAATATGCCGCCAACAGCAGCGCCCACGGCCTGCAAAACAACTGTTGCCATGAATCAGACCTTTGGTTCAGGAAAAAGAAAAATGCCTGCCATGCGCCTGCGCCATTGCGGCACCAGCGCCGAGGCCAGCACGCCATGGCCCTGATAGGCATGGATGAAGCGGCCCTCGCGCGCCATGATCCCCATATGCTTGGCCGCAAAGCCCGGCTTCCAGCGAAACACCAGAAGATCACCCGGCTGCGGCGCGTGCTCCTCACGCCGCACCATATACCGCACCGCTGCCTCCAGCATGGGGTCGCCCTGCGAAACCTCCGCCCAGTCGGGCGCGTAGACGCCCGGATTTTCCGGCTCCACGCCGTAAAGCGCCCGCCAGATGCCACGCACCAGCCCCAGACAATCGCAACTCACGCCAAGCGTGGAAGCGCCGTGCCGATAAGGCGTTCCGATCCACCGGTGCGCCTCGGCAAGAACCCGTTCGGCAATCATCATGGAACGAGAACGCCCCCATCGTAATCATTCGTGCTGTTGACATAGGCATAGGCGGCATCATTGCCGGGCAGATGCGGAAAGCCGCGAAAATTGACGCCGTTGGCAAATTTCGCCTTGCAGGTGGCGAAGCTCTTGTCGCACCCGCAGACAAGCCGGAAAGCATCACCCGCAGCCACCGGCAAGATCATCGGCTCGCCAAGTTGCAGGCTTGCCCCCGCATGGCCGACAACACGGACCGCCCGTCCCCGATTGGCCCCGCTGGTCCACGCAAGACGGCCCTCGGAAAACCAACCCGCCGCAAAGCCATCAACGCCCGCCACATCAAGCCGTGTGCCTTCGGCGACAAGCACTGTTCCCTGCGCAAAAAAACGGGGATCACCCGTATCGATGCCGCAGCGTTTATCCCCCAGCATCGCATCGCAGTGGCGCAGGATACGCCGCCCGCGAACCGCATCGAAGGCTGCGGCAACACCTTTCAACTCCATAACGAAGCGGCTGCCCGAGCGGCTGATTTTGCCCGCCGCCCAGCGCCGCAACAGCATGTGCTGATCCGGCTCGTCCCAGTTGACGAGAAAAGCTTCGATCGTGGCGCCATCGTAGCGGCCCTGCTCGATATCCTCGTCGCTGATCTGCGTGGACGAAAGGACCCCCTCCACCTCGCCGCCAGCAATGCCGAGGCCAAGGGCGGTTGAGGCCTCGCTGCTGTTCAATCCTGTCAGCGGATCGCATATCACCTGATCGACGGTCAATGGCGCATCGTGGTCGGTGAACCCTAAAACAGCACCGTCGAGCCGTCTTATAAGCCAGGCAAAACAATGTGTTGTCACCTCGCCTTGCAAATGTGATTCAAGCGCGGGCGGGACCGGGATCATCTCTTCACCTCGACAATGGGAATGGATGGAATTTCGCCTGCCTGGAACGAGGCTATGCTGGCGGTGAGACGGTCCGTATCGAAGCGCGCAGGCACGTCGAACAGGAAGCCGGACGTGACAGGCACATCCCTTGCCGGCAGATAATCCGGCGTAAAGGTTACAATCCCGGTCAGTGGATCGACGGTAAATGCCTCGCCTTCCGGCACCTTCACACCATCGACACCGATAACCACCGAGCCCGGCACGGGAAGCGTTATTGGACGGTCATAGCTTTCATAATTCTTGCGAAGCTGAAAGTGCACCGCCACTCCATCGCCGGTTCCAAGCGGCTGATCGAATGCCGATAGGGACGCCTTGCCGGTCGCGGATGAAAAATCGAACGGATCGCGAAAACGAAAAGCGTGCAGGGAACCGCGCCGTGCCTCGAAAAAGGCGAGGACCATCCGCAGGTCGTCCAGCGAGCGCAGCCCCGTTCCGGCATCAAAATGCCGCCGGGAATGTGCCCAGCGGGCGTTGCGCTTTTCCAGGCCGGAGGTCAGCGTCACAATCTCGTTGCGCCATTCCGGCCCTCCTGTCGCACCAAACGATACGCCAAGGGGAAAGCGCACATCATGAAAGGCTTCGACCATGTTCAAAGCCTCCGCGCGCCGCGCCGCACGGCGCCTGCCAGCATGGTGGCAAGTTGTGCTTCGGACTTACGGAAGGAGGATGCATCGGGCGAGGTCATGTTGAACACGACCTGCACCGGTTTGCTGCCGCCGCCGGTGGCAATGCCAAGACGCCCGTCGCTGCCGCGCGCAAGCGGCAAAATGGCCTCGGCGCCCGCTTCACCGGCAAGCCCCAGCGAGCCGTTGCCCATGCCGAAATAGGTAGGGCTTGAAACCACTCCCCCCTTGGCAAAGGGCATGATACCGCGAATGCCGCTGAGCAGGCCGCCCATCATGGAAGAGGTCAGGCCCTGAAGCGGCTGGAGGCCTGCCGAGAGAGCCGTGCCCGCAAGGCTCGATGCAAGCCCGCGCAGCACGTCTTCCAGCCCCTTGCCGGATGTGATCGCACCTTTCAGCGCCGAATTGAGGCTGTTGCCGAAGCTGGACGAGCGTTTTTCAAGGTCGCTCAAGGCGCGATCAAAGGCGCTCGTATCCGCGTTGACGGATACGGTTACAGTTTCATCTGTCATGAATTTACCTGTCAGGGAAAACAAGCATCAGCGCGTCGAGCGTCTGGCGCGAGGGGGCATCAAGCACAGGGGCCAGGGGGCCGATCGCCGCTGAAAGTTCGCGTGGCGTCATCGACCAGAACGCCTGCGGGTGAGCCGCAGCAAACCGAAACCCGCATACATCGCCTCGTCCCATGGAAAAGGCCGTACAGGCGAAGGTTTCGATTCAACTGCGGCACTCAAGGGTTTGGCGCAGAATCCTTTTCAGACGTTCCGAAAGTAACCGTCAGCAGCGAAGACACGATATGCGCAAAGCCTGCCACGCCACCCTCTGCCCGCATGTCGGCCACATCCTCTTCGCTTACCGTATGTCCGCCACCGCGAAGCCCCGCGCAGATAATGCGCTGCATATCCCGCGCCGAAAGCCGGCCCGAGGAAAAGCGCGCCACAAGGGCGGAAAGATTGTCCGTCTCGAAAACCGATTCCAGTTCCGCCAGCGCGCCCAGCGTCAGGCAGAGCGTCCAGTCGCGGCCATCCAGTCTGGCGGCGACTTCACCGCGGTGGCGATTGGCCATCATCATATCGCCTCTCCGAAGGTAATCAGGCTTGCCGATTCCAGCGCGATTTCAAACGTCACCTCGGCATCGTGATTGCCGCCATATTCCAGTGCGGTGATCTGGAACGGCCCGCTGATGGTACCAAAATCCGGCAGAACGATCTGCCAGTCGCGAATTTCGCCATCGAAGAAAATGCGCCTTATCAGGGCATCCGAGGCCGCATCCTTGAAGATGCCGGAACCGCTGATCGAGGCACGCTGCACACCGCTGCCCGCCAGCAATTGGCGCCAGCGCCCGGCAGCATCGGCATCCGTCACATCGACGGTTTCGGCATTGAACGCGATGCGCTTGGTGCGCAGCCCCGCACAGGTTTCAAACGTGCCATCATCGCGCACCGTTTTAAGCAAGATATCCTTGCCTCGTTGAGCTGCCATATAAATCTCCTTATCCCATACCAGCAGCGCGCTTCATATCGAGCTTCAGATCAAATCTCGCCATGCATGTTCCTTTCGGCAGGCAAAACGCCCGGCAGGGGCGCCTGTTTCAGCCGCTCGGCAAAACGCCTGAAAACCCCAAGCGCCGACCAGGCGGCAAGGCTTGCGGCAGCAGACCCCATCAGCATCAGTTCCGCGCGGCCAAGCGCGTCACCAAGCGCCAAAGTTTCAGCTATCTTCACACCCGCCGCGCCACCGAAAACCATGCCGCAGATGATGCCGACCGCAAAGCGTATCGCTGCTTCCCGCTTGCCATGCGGCAGCATATAGGCCAGCGAAACCGCCGAACCTGCGACCGCGCCAGCAATCTTCGCGAACCACAGCCATGCGGTATCGGAAGCCAGAACCGCGTCGTTCCAATTGTTCACGACACCCTCCTTCCCACGCGCGGCTGATAGCCAACCGCATCGCGCTTTTCATCGTCGGTGAGGAAAGAGGCTTCCGACACCCGCCGCCAGAGCGATTCCCGTTCCGCCGAAAGGCCCTCGATCCTGTCGATATCGTGTTCAAGCCGCAGGCCGCCGCCAAAGAGCGGCCCCAGCCAATTGCCAAAAGCCTTGGCGGTACGCCCGATCAATGGCAGCACGGTCAGCCGGTAGAAAGCACGGTTGGCCTCGGCATAATTGGCATAGGTATTGTCGCCGGGGATACCGAGCAGCATGGGCGGAACGCCGAAGGCGAGCGCAATATCGCGCGCCGCGCCGTTTTTCGCCTCGATGAAATCCATATCCTGCGGGCTGTAGCCCATCGCCTTCCAGTCAAGGCCGCCTTCCAGAAGCAGCGGGCGCCCCGCGCCGGAAGCGCCGGTATATCCCTCCTCCAGTTCCGCTTTCAGCCGCTCGAACTGTTCCTCCGTCAGATTGCCGCCTTCCTTCGGGGCATAGACCAGCGCACCGGAAGGACGGGCGGAATTATCCAGCAGGGCTTTGTTCCACGCGCCCGCCGCATTATGAATGTCGAGCGCCATCAAGGCCGCTTCGAGCGGCGGAAAACCATAATGGTCATCCAGTGGATGGAAGAGCTTCAGATGCAGGCCGGGAGCGTCCAAGCCTGCAACCGGGATAGTGCGGCTTGCCAAACCAGAGCGATAGACCAGCGCCTGCGGCCAGCCATCGGCATCGGTTTCCACCGTCACCCGCTCCGGTCGCAGGAGATGGAGTTCCATCCTGCCGCTTGGCAGATCCACCCGCTCCACATAGGCATTCCCGGCAATCAGCAGGTGCCCGTAAAGACGCTCGAAAAAGCTGCCGCCCTCCACCGCCCCCTGCGGATGGGTGAGAAGGTCGAGAAGAGGATGCGCCTCATGTTCCGTCGCCCCCTCATAAAGCAGCCACGGAATGGTGCTTGCCGCTTCGGCAATCAGGCGCACGCAACGATGCGCCACCGGATTACGCATGAAGCCCTCACGGGCAAGTGTCGAATAATCACGCGCGATCCAGGATGCATTCCGCTCCATATGCAGCGCCACGAAACCGTTCGCCATTTTGGTCTGGGATACTGCATTTGCCCGCGCGGGCAGGTTCGCGGCGCTTTTGCGCCACGGCCAATTCCAAGCCATAGGATGGCCTCTCCATGAATAATGATGATCTTCAGCCGAAACGGCGGATACGGGGTTTGTGGTCCGCACCGAGCATGAGTTCGCCCAAAGCCCAGACCAGCGCGTCAAGACGATCGGGCGAGCGCCCGCTGGAAAGCCCCTCAGGCGCGAAATCGCACATCTCGTCCTCCAGTGCCGGAAAGCGCCCGGCATGGCGCACCCGCCCCTGCTCGTAAAGGGCAGCCACAGGTTCGGCACGCAGCCACTTGCCGCGCGAGGCGCGCCGTTTCAAAACCGGCACGGAAGGATCTTCCGCCGCCAGAACCGCCGCCACCATTTCCCCGCCCTGATTGACCTCGGCCACAATCGCATCCGCTTCATGCGTATGGTAGAGCGCAATGGCGCGGCGCGCCCACTGGTGCGGCTTGGCCATGGTCATGCTCTCATCGGCAAGCACATGGCCGACCCCTTCCGCGTCAATTCCGGCCACAACGATGCCGCAGGCATCCGACGCTTTACCCGACGAGGCAGGCGGATCGACCGCCACGACGATACGCGCCAGCGGCGGCGGATTTTCCTCGAAACATTGCTCGATCCGGTCCCGCGACCAGAGTGCTCCCGGGCGCTCCTCCACCAGTTCCCCGTCCAGTTCCTGCCGTCCAAGGCGTGTTCCCGCATAGCGGCGCGCAATCGTCTGCATGAAACCTTCCGCAAGATTGCCGGCATTTTCCGCTGTGCGCATATGCGTCATGGAAACAGTCCTGTCCGTCAAAAGCGCCTTGAGAAGCGGCACCGCGCGCGGGGTCGTCGTCACCACCTGACGCGGATTGTCGCCAAGCCGCAGACCAAATTGCAACATGTCCCACGTCTCCTGCGGGTTTTTCCATTTGGCCAGTTCATCACACCAGGCCGCGTCGAACTGGGGGCCGCGCAGGCTGTCGGGGTCTTCCGAGGAAAAAAGCGTGGCCACCGCACCATTATCCCAGATGAGACGGCGGCGGGACGCCTCGTAGCGGGGCCGGACCAGTCGCGAAACCGAAAGAATGCCGGATGGCCCATCCACCATCACCTCACGGGCATCGTTGAAAGTCTCGCCCACCAGCGCAATATGTCCGCTCGGCTTGCCCGCGAAAGGCGGCAGCCCCAGCGCCATGCCTGAAACCCATTCCGCGCCCGCCCGCGTCTTGCCCGAGCCGCGCCCGCCCATGATAAGCCAGACGCGCCAGTCGCCATCGGGCGGCAATTGCGCATCACGCGCCCGGATCAGCCATTCGTCTTGCGCTGCCAATATCTGCCGAAACGCCAGGCCCACCGCCCAGGATTTCCCGCGCGCGCTTTTCTGCAAGTTCTTCGATTCTCCTGTCTATCCGGGCCAGAGCCTGCCGGACCTCCTTTATGTCAGGCGTTGCAATCTCCCGTCCCGTCTCTGTGGTTGTGCTTTCTGCGGTTAGTTCATCCACCGTCTTCACCGCTTTTGCCAGCGCCATCAAGGCTTCGGCCTTGCTCTTGTCGGGAAGCTGTTCCCCATCGAGCAATCGTTGCAATTCCGCTTGCAGCCGCTCGAAAGCGCCCTCAATCGGGCGCTGCGGCGCCTTTGCCTCGCTGCCGGTGCATTTCAGCCGCCGCAACCACAGGTCATACCTTTCTTCCGAAAGGCCCAGAATTTTTGCGAGGTCTTCAGCCGTAATGCCGTGCCTCACCTGTAGCTGGTACGCCAGGCGGATGCGTTCGTGCCGCTGCGCCAGCCCCTTCCCGGTTTTCAACTGTGCTATCCATGAATTGTAATGGGTGTCGATGCCGAAACATGCGGCCCTTCGAGAGCCGGAATTCTCTAAAAGAAACCCCGAAAAACCGATGGCTTTCCGGGGCTATCCTTACCATGTCAGCCGGGGGTATGTAGCTAAGATGGCATCAGTCGCAATTTCTCGACCGTAGCCAATATCTACCAAAGCGCCGTAACGCAGTCAAGGACTATTTTCCTATTTATTGATTTCTTTCCTACATAAAATCAATCCGCATATTTCATTTAGCTATTTTGCGTGAGCTAGCTTATTTATCTGTTATGATACTGAGGCAAATCTCGCCTTGTCTCCGACAACCCTATGCCGAAGTCAGTGTTCATGCGTAATACGGCAGAAAAAGATCGCGGAAACGACAAGCGTAAGCCCTTCCGGGTTTCGCGCCTGATCGGACTCGACGCCTGGATTGATTCCGCGCTCTACAATTTACATTTCCGCTTGGGCGAATGGTGGGAAAACATCACGATTTTCTCCCGGCGTTTTCGCGTGCGCGGCTTTCGCCGTTTCACGGTGGAAGTGCTGGACGAAGGCTTTACGCTCGGCGTCGCCGGTTCCGTGCTGATGTTGATGCTGGCGCTGCCAGCCTTTGAGGAAACCAAGAAGGACTGGCGCGCGCAGGACGATTATGCCGTCACCTTTCTTGACCGTTATGGCAACGAGATTGGCCGGCGCGGTATTCTGCACCGGCAGGCGGTGCCTATCGATGAATTGCCGGATCATGTCATCAAGGCTGTGCTCGGCACCGAGGACCGTCGCTTCTTCGACCATTACGGCATTGATCTCATGGGGCTTAGCCGAGCGTTAAGCCAGAACATGCGCGCCAACGGCGTGGTTCAGGGCGGCTCGACCATCACGCAGCAGCTTGCCAAAAACCTGTTTCTTTCCAATGAGCGCACCATCGAACGCAAGGTCAAGGAAGCCTTTCTCGCGCTCTGGCTTGAAAGCAATCTCAGCAAGAAGGAAATCCTCCAGCTTTACCTCGACCGTGCCTATATGGGCGGCGGCACTTTCGGCATTGCAGCCGCGTCCGAGTTTTATTTCGGCAAGAATGTAAAGGACATCTCGCTGGCCGAGGCAGCCATGCTGGCCGGCCTGTTCAAGGCTCCGGCGAAATTCGCGCCGCACGTCAACCTGCCTGCAGCTCGCGCCCGCGCCAATGTCGTTCTCTCCAACATGGTGGAAAGCGGCTTTCTCAGCGAAGGTCAGGTTGCCGTCGCGCGCCGCCACCCGGCCAGCGTCATAGATCGCGCCAAGGATGAAAGCCCCGACTATTTCCTGGACTGGGCCTTCGACGAGGTGAAAAAGGTTGCAGACAGGTTCAACCAGCATACGCTGATCGTGCGCACCACGCTTGACCGCAATATCCAGAAAGCCGCCGAAGAATCGCTTGAATTTCACCTTCGCCAATATGGCAAGGAATATAACGTATCGGAGGCGGCCACCGTCGTGCTTGCCAATGACGGTTCCGTGCGCGCGCTCGTTGGCGGGCGCGACTATGGCGAAAGCCAGTTCAACCGCGCAACCAGGGCGCTGCGGCAGGCCGGTTCATCCTTCAAGCCCTATGTCTATGCGGCTGCCATGGAAAAGGGGCTGACACCAAGCACCATCGTTTCCGATGCACCGATCAGCTGGGGCAACTGGTCGCCGCGCAATTACGGGCGCAGTTTTGCTGGCCGGGTTGATCTCACCACCGCGCTCGTCCGCTCGCTCAACAGCGTGCCGGTGCGCCTTGCCCGCGATTATCTGACCACGGCGCCCGTTGTCGCGCTCACAAAGGCAATGGGTGTGGAATCGCCCATCTCCTCCCATAAGACGATGGTGCTCGGCACATCCGAAATGACCGTCATGGATCAGGCAACAGGCTTTAACGTCTTCGCCAATGCGGGCATGGCCGGAAACCGTCACGCTTTCACGCAAATCCTGGCATCCGACGGAAAGGTTCTTTGGGATTTTGGCCGTGACGCACCAAAGCCGCACCGCGCCCTTTCGGAAAAGGCCGCACTTGAGATGAACTCCATGCTGGTGCAGGTGCCCGAGCGCGGCACGGGCCGGCGCGCCGCACTTACGATGACGCGCGTGGCAGGCAAAACGGGTACGACCCAGAACTATCGCGATGCCTGGTTCGTGGGCTTTACCGGAAATTTCACCGCCGCCGTCTGGTTCGGCAACGATAATTTCACGCCCATGAAGGAACTGACCGGCGGTGTTCTGCCAGCCATGGCCTGGCAGCGCATGATGGCATACGCCCATCAGAATATCGAATTGAAGCCGCTGCCGGGCGTCAACCCGCCCTTCCCCGCCCAGCCGAAGAACCCGCCCGCACAGGTGGCCGATACGAGGCCGCACGAAACAATGGCTGCCCCACCACGGGTTTTATCGCCGCTGGCGACAAAAATTCTCAAGGAACTGCATGACCGCTTCCTTGCCGCGCCGCCTCTGCCTACGATAGCCGAGCGCACAAAAGTTTCGGTACTCTGAGGGGCGATGTTCAAAACGATTTTCAAGGTAGTGGCTGTGCTTGCGCTCGCGCTTGGCGGGGGCATCTGGAGCGTGGATTACGCACTGGACAGTTTTGAAGGCTTCGGGGAGCTGCGCGTTGGCGCATGGCGCGCCTATCCGGCGGCCGGCACACCCGATGCCGATCCCTATTCCAAGGCACGAGCGGCCCGCAAGGCTTATCTGCCGCTTGGAACCACCGAAGGACTGCCCTTCTATGCGCAGCGCGACAGTGCCGGGCGGGAATTGCGGCGCGGCTGCACCTATCGTCTCAGCGGTTTTACGCCACCCGCCCGCTTCTGGACCCTCTATCCGGCAACACCGGATCTCAAGCCCATCGCCCCGCGCGAAGGCCTGCAATCCGCGCTTCACTCCCGCGCGGTGCTTTATGAAAAAGACGGCAGCCTGTCGATCACGATCAGCCCCGACGCCTCCCCAGGCAACTGGCTACCCGTCGAGGGGCGAGGCAATTTCGTGCTTGTCATGACGCTCTACGACACGCCCGCCGGGTCGTCGTCCGGCCTTTCCGATCTCGTCATGCCCAGTCTCGTTCGCATAGCAAATCAAGGTCCGAAAGGACAGGAGGCGTGCCGTGGCTAAGCTCGTTCGTCTTGTCCTTCTTGGTCTCATCGGGGCGGCAATCGTCCATATTGCCATTGTTTTTCTGGTTCCCGTCTATTCGGACAAGAATGCATGGTCGCGCATCGAAGCAAGCGGAGATCCCTATCGCTTTTATCGGCTGGACCAGAAAACCGGCCCGATCAGCGATAGCGACCCGCTGGTGAAGGAAGCGACCTGCCGCTTCGATCTTTCCAATGGGCCTGTGCATATCACGACCCAACGCAACGTTCCCTACTGGTCGCTTTCTATCTATGCCCCCAATGGCGACAATCTCTACAGCCTGAACGACAATGTCTCCAATGATCGCAAGCTTGATCTCGTCATAGCCGATCCGATCGGAATGGCGAGCCTGCGCTCCGACGCATCACGGTCAGACACGCGTTCCATATTCATCGAACAGAATATTGGAGAAGGCGCTGCGGTGCTGCGCGTCTTCGTGCCCGACACAACATGGAACGTGCAGGTGCAGCGTTTCTTCGATGAAGCGCAATGTGAGCCCTTCGAGGGGTTTTAGAGCGCTGATCTGATTTATTCTATTTCAAGCATAATCTTGATCGTCCTCGTTCCACTCCGGTCGGATTATGCTCTAATCCAGCCCGCCTCTTTGTGGCACGGTTAATGAGTTGCTAAGGCTTCATCTCTATTATCCGCTATGCCGACCATGCGGGGAGCATTGCGTGATCGCCGGTTGCGTAACGCCCAGGATGTAAAATGGCGGTGAGTGTATGCCTACCGGAGTATCTTTGCGTGACAAATGATCAGTTCCGCGTCCTGGAGGAAATTTCAGGCAACCGGAGCCCGTCGAGTTCAAAAACCGGAAGCAGCAAGGCCGATGATCTTCTGGCCGCTGCATTATCGGCGTTTGCGACCATCATGCGTCCCGGCCGGCAGGATATGCAGCAGCTTGAAGACCTTGCCATGCCGCTTTTGCAATGCGCCTCCACGCGCGGCAAGCGCCATGCCGCCAATGCGCTGGCACATCTGGAAGAAGCGCCGCGGCGTCTTGTTCTCGCACTTGCCAACGAGCCGGTAGAAATTTCCGCGCCGCTTCTGTTGCGTTCTCCCCTTTTGCGCCCCAGCGACCTTGTCGATATTATCGCCAGAAACGGCATCGCCCATGCGCGCGCCATAGCCCGGCGACAGTCGGACGATGTTTTGCTGCGCGGCGTGCTGCGCAGTTTCGCCGACGCTGCAATCGACCGCACGTTGGCGCTTCAGGAAAACCTTGCCAATATTGATGCCGAACCACTGGAAAAACCGGAAATACCGGACCTCTCCGTGGCCAGCGGACCATTGATGAGGGAAAACCATTCCGAGCGGCTGGTGCGTGCGCTGCAACAGCCTTTTTTTACTGCGGGCGCGCTGCCGGGATGTGAACATCTGATCGATTCGCAGCTTTTTCGCACCGCACTTGCCGATGCGCTCGATATTTCCTTCGATCGCGCCGATGCGATTATCGGCAAATGGCCCGATTCATATTTGCCCATCGCGCTGAAGGCGCTCGGCCTCTCCGCGCCTGAATGCTATCTGGTGATGACCGCCGTTCTCGGCTCCATCGAGACGACGCGCGATGGCCTGCGCGATTTTGTGCATATCTACCGTTCCATCGACCGGGCAAAGGCCATGTCCCTCGTTCGGCGCTGGAAATCGGACGATATGCCCGCGATGCTGCGAAACAAGCTGCGCGAAATGGCCGTATCAGCAGAAAATGAGCCGCTGGACGATGCCGCCAATACGGATGCGCCGAAGCCCACCAGGTCGGTCAAATAGAAGCTAGGCTTTACTCATCCACCGATATGCGGAAAAATTCCGTTGCATCGGCAATATCTTCCAGTTCGACCAGCCAGAGATCAGAATCGAAGCGGATTTCGCGCTCCATGCGCGTGTTTGCGGCCATGTCATCCGCATTGTGCAGGATACGCAGGAACATGCGCTCACCGTCGCTATCTTCTTCATAAGAGGTCTGCGGCGCAGGCGAATAGAGGTCGCAGGCGCCAAGCCGGGAACTGACCTTGATGAAAATTGCACCGGCTTCGGGCGAGCCACGCCGGGCAAGATAGGCGAAACCGCCCCCGCCGCGCACTTTGCGGATAAGGGCCGAAACCCAGAAATCAGAAGTCAGGCGCATGACGGGCTCCGGATCAGCTTATCAGCCCTATTTCGCGCATCTTGCTGATGAGAGCGGAATCGATCTCGCCGGTGACGTGCAGGCCGAACAGTTTCTGGAATTCGCGCACAGCCTCCTGCGTTGCCTTGCCCGGCTGGCCATTGACTGGAACCGTGTCATTTCCGAACGCTTTCAGGCCGGCCTGTACCCGGACAATATCCTGCGAACTGATCTTCGAGGGTTGCGCGGCAGCGGCGGCAGGCTGTTTCCTGTGTGCCGGCTTTTCATAGGACGCAAGGTCGGCTTTCGGCTTGATCGGCGCAGCATCCTTCAAAACGGCCGGTTGCGGGCGCGGCGAAGGCACTGCCACCTCAATTATCCCGGCCACGTCGTCCTGCGCGGGCGCGTTGTTTTCCAGTTGTGCGGGAAGGCTTGCCTGTTTCACACCAAGCTTCTGCTGCAAGGCGCGCCAATGTTCAACCGCCTCGCGGGTCTGCGGGCCGGTAAAGCCATCGACTGGCCCCTTATAAATGCCCAGCATGGAAAGACGCTGTTGCAGCCGCGCAATCTCCAGATCGGCATTCGGCGCAAGGGCTGGCAGCATATCGTCAACAGAGCCGCTCAACTGGAGGCGATCCGGCGACAGATCAGCCGTTGCTACCGAAGGGGTTGGCCCATTATTTGCGGGCTGCCGAACGGACTGAGCGGCAGGCTTGCCCTCACTATTTATCGCCGCCGTTCCCGGCAGTGCTGCGCGCGGCGTCGGCTTGAATACGAAATCGGGGCGCGTACGGAAGAAAACGGCGTCATGCGCTTCCGGCTGATACCAGAGCGCATTGGCGGACACAAAGCCCATCACCACGAGAAAGGCAGTCGCACCCCCGGTCAGGACAGGATTGCGCACGACAAAATCCCCGGCAGCTATCGCAAGCACCGAAGCCGACGTGAAAAAGAAATGAAGGAGCCGTGCTGCGAGGCTACGCCGTTTTGCGGGTTTGCGCATGTGGCTGCTCTGGGCTTTGGTCCCGGATTTCGTCTTTCTGCCAGTCATTACGCCTTTCTCCCTGGTGACGGTACATATCGATCACCGTGCCAAGTTCCTGTTGTTCTTCTCCTGCGCGATATTGCGGGCCAGCCAGCGGCAGGCGGATCATGACGACCGTGCCTTCGCCGGGGCGGCTCTTGAGCTGCATCGAGCCTTGATGCCGTTCCACCAATCCCTTGACGACCGAAAGACCGAGACCGCTTCCTTCCTGCGCCTGCGTATAGCTGTTGCCGGCGCGCACAAAAGGCGTTCCGATCCGCTGGAGGTCTTCCGGCTCGATGCCAATGCCGGTATCCGAAACGCTGAATTCCAGCATCGGGCACCCATCTGCCATGACGCGCGCGGCATCAATGGTGACACAACCGCCCGATTGGGTAAACTTCACCGCATTGGTGGCAAGGTTGAGCAGAATCTGCTGCACCGCGCGGCGATCAGCCACGAGTTCACCCACACCATTGCCAACCCGGTGACAGAAGTCAACGCCCTTCTTTTCTGCCTGCGGCAGCATGACCGCCGTGCACATTTCTACGGCATCGCGGAAGACGAAGCTCTGCGGCGCGATGGAATAAGTGCCGGTTTCCAGCCGCGAATTGTCGAGGACAGCATTGACCAGCTCAAGCAGATAATGGCCGGACTGATGGATGAGGCCCGCATATTCACGCTGCCTGTCACTGGCGAGCTTGCCACCGATTTCATGCGTCAGCATGTCGGAAAAACCGATGATGGAATTGAGCGGCGTGCGCAACTCGTGGCTAACGGTAGCCAGAAGGCGGCCCTTGCCGATTCGTTCGGATTCCAGTTCCGCTTTCAGCATCGCGATTTCATCGAGAAGCTTCTGTTCGCCTTCCAGCGAACGGCCAATCAGGGTAATGGCCCGGTCGCTGCCCGCCCCCTCAAAGCGATAGGCGCGAAAAACCGGATTGCCATTTTCGATTGAACGCAGACGCACATCCACCTTGCGGGTGGCCATGCCTGCGCGAAGATCGGCCAGAAGCGAAAGATACTGTACGCGGTCAGCCACATGTACGCGGTCGATCAGCGCCGTGCCTTCCAGCATTTTCGGCTGCACACCAAGCAGCTTTGCCGTCTCGCCATCGACCGAAGAAACAATACCTTCAATATCGAGGCCGAACTGCATATCGCCAGCAGCGACGGCAACCTGTGGCGCGGCGACAGAAATTTGCACGGGCTTGCGCGCCACGGCAACGCCCCGCAGAACAAGACTTGCCGCGTAAAGCAACAATATCGCACCAGAAATGAGCGAGCCGCCCGATATAGTCCCGCCGGTTTTCACCGCGAGGAAAGCAAGGATCGCCATGGCTGCAAGGGAGCCTGCGATGGTGCTGCCGGGCTTGCGGCTTGCAAACCAGATTTCAAGCGGCAGGCCCGCAGCCATCAGCCACAGCGCCGCATTGCCGTTCGAGAAAGCGCCAATTGTGGCAAGCCCCGCGCCATAGGCTGCAAAATTGAGCGCACCCAGAATTCCCGCGCGCAGGCCCATGAGCGACAGGGCACAGAAAATCATCGCCACGCCTGTAAAACTGCCAGCGAGAATAGCAAAATCCGTCAGGCCAGCGGCGACGCCCGAAGCCGCAACAGCGGCACAAAGCAGGAAGGGCAAGGTGAAAACCGCACCGATGACGCGTATCGACGCCGCATCGGGCGTTGCGACCCAGCGCCGGCAAAAACGGTCGTGAAAGCAGGCCAGCCCATGCAGGCTGTTGCGAACGATCTGCGCTGCTTTCAAATGAATGACGTTCAACGTGTCCTACTCACTCTCGCAATATTCTTGCCCATGAAAGCCGATTTTGAAAAACAGCCCTCCGGTTGGCTCCAGATTGCAGATGAGGCTTTAAAGAAACGATAAGGTCAGCCCAGCCCAAGCACTTATCTCGCTTTGGGGGGCCGCTTTTTCACCTATGGTAAACAGAAGGTAGCGATCCCATCGCCGCGCAAACTACAGGCCATGGAATTGGCTGGTTACGGAATCTTTTAGAATTCATTGGAAAGTGGACCGCAGTTTCAAAAACCGAAAGCTTGTACAGACAGGGCATGATCCGTTTTCTTCTCAAATCCGCATTCTGGCTGTCGCTGGCATTCATCGCAGTGCCGCACTTCTTTCCTGCGGATCAGGAAAACAAGGCCCAGGAAAACAAGCCCCATGAAAAGCCGGCCCATGAGCAGGCGAAGCAGGAACCAAGCTCCATCGAACAGATTCTCGCCAATGGCAAAACCGCTGTCGAAATAGGCAAGCTGTGCATGGATAATCCGTCTTTCTGCAAAAGCGGCACCTCGCTGGTTTCAAGCGCGGGCAGCGGATTTCTGGAAGGAAGCCGCGTCATGCTCGAATATCTGAGCGCGCGTTTTGGCGCCAAAAAAGAAACGCCCGTGCAAGAGCGGCCTGCCGCCGCCGAAACCATTTCTGTAAAGAGCCAAATTCCGGTTCCAACCCCGCGCGAGGAAGCCCTGCGGGCGCTCGACCATCGTGTGACAGGCTCCATCACGCCAAACCGCTGACAGTTTTCCGTGACCTTGCGGGCTTTCGCCACTATATATGCGGCAGAAGTTCTGCAATGACCTATTTCAGGCGAGTATCATGACGACCACCATCGATAGCATCATGTCCGATTTCGAGTTTCTCGACGATTGGGAAGACCGCTATCGCTACGTAATCGACCTCGGCAAGGAATTGCCGCCCTATCCCGACGATGCGCGCGATGCCGCGCATAAGGTGCAGGGCTGCGTGAGCCAGGTCTGGCTGAAAACCCTGCCGCAGGATGGCAATGATCCGGTCATCGAATTTCTGGGCGATTCCGATGCGCATATCGTGCGCGGCCTCGTCGCCATCGTGCTGGCGCTTTATTCGGGCCGACGCGCTTCCGAAATTCTGGCGACCGAGCCGGAAGAAGTGCTGAAAAAGCTTGGGCTCGACGAGCATCTCACGCCACAACGCTCCAATGGCCTGCGCGCCATGGTGGCGCGCATCCACCGCGAAGCCGAGCTGGCGAAAGAATCAACCTAGAGCACGGCGACTTTAAGTCAGGCCGTCTCTAGGCCTTTGTTTAAGCATGGTCTTTTTCCGAAAACCGCTCACACTTTTCGGGATCATGCTCTAATAATTTTTCAATCGACAAGGCTGCAGCAAGCAGCCTCTTGTCCGAGTCATTGCGTGCGGTCAGCATGAGGCCAGTCGGCAATTTCATGCCCGGCATGGGCAGGGTGATGCTGCATAGGTCGAACTGGTTTGCGACCTGCGTATCGCGCAAAAGCAGGTTCTCCACCCGGTCATATTCCTCCTCGTCGTGGCTGACGGAAGCAATTGTCGGCGCAACAATAGGTGTTGCAGGCGTTGCGAACATATCGAAACCACTCAGGCGTTCATCCATTTCACGCGCCAGTGCCTTTCGCGTTTCCATGAGCGCATGATAGGCCTCAAGCGGCACCTTTATGCGTACCGAAAGCGGGCGCTTGACCCGAATATCGACATTGGCGTCCAGATCGGCGAGCCATGTGGAAGCATGAATATGGCTTGCCTCTATACCGGCAATCGAACCTATGCGGGTTGCCTCTTTCAGCCGCCCGATGAGGTCGTCCACCGCAAGATCGGCAATGATTGCTCCGGCCTTTTCAAGTGCGGCCAGAGACGCTTCAAAATGAGCTGCGACATCTGGCTCCATGTCCGCGAGCAGATAGTCTTTCGGCAAGGCGATACGCAGCCCATTCACCGGCAAGACCTCCGGCAGAATGGGCTTTTCCCCGGCCATCACCGCATCAGCCAGGATAGCATCAGCCACGGTTCTGGTGAGCGGCCCGACCGAATCAAGCGACGGCGCCAGCGGAAAGGCGCCTTCCAGCGGAATGCGCCGCGCGGTGGGCTTGAAACCGACCAGCCCGTTCAGTGCCGCCGGAATGCGCACCGAACCGCCAGTATCCGAACCGATGGCGATCTCGCTCGTGCCTTCGGCAACCGAAACGGCGGCACCCGACGATGAGCCACCGGGAATGCGCGCCGGGTCAATCGCATTGCCCGGCTCACCGTAATGCGGATTGAGGCCGACCGGCGTGAAGGCAAACTCGGTCATGTGGGTTTTGCCGATAATAACCGCTCCGGCATTGCGCAGGCGCTGCACGATGAGAGCATCGCAGCCCGCAGGCGGGGCATCGTGGCGAACCACCGAACCCGCAAGCGTCGGCTCGCCCGCCACATCGAACAGATCCTTGATCGAAACGATGCGGCCATCAAGCGGACCAAGCGGCCGCCCTGCGCGCAGCCGCGTATCTGCTGCATCGGCCTCCGCCCGTGCACGCTCCGCATAGATCTTGCTGAAGACGTGCTCCTCACCCGCCCGCGCCGCAAGCCGTGCGAGGGTGGCTTCCAACCGATCCCGAACCCCGACCATTGATTTTTCTCCCCGCAAACCGCCATATGGCTCAGATATTGCTGCCCGAGCGATATAATCACGCCTGAAGAGTGTCAATCGCGACCCTCTTCACACACTCCGCGGTCGAATCTCAGGGCGATAATCCTCCGCCCCCCCAATGCAGGACTGCCCCCCTTCGCCTTTCGCCTTCGCGCGGAGGATTATAATGGCGATGCAGCATGGCAAGCCCCGCTTTCAGCAGCACCTTGGCAG
This sequence comes from Brucella melitensis bv. 1 str. 16M, assembly GCF_000007125.1. Lineage (NCBI taxonomy): Bacteria > Pseudomonadati > Pseudomonadota > Alphaproteobacteria > Hyphomicrobiales > Brucellaceae > Brucella > Brucella melitensis. Next base: position 1,415,965 of record NC_003317.1, read on the forward strand.
AACGAACCGGCCATTGACGCTCACGCTCGACTGTTTCCAGTCCTTTCAAAAAGCAGCAAACGTCTATCAAAATGCCGCTCAGTTCCGGCCCGACAGCTTCCAGCGCACGCTCCACCCTTATCCGGCTTGCAAGGGCGATATCGGTCAGTTCAGCCATGCCGCCTGCCCCATAATGCCCGCCCGACCCGGCCTGGACATCCCAGCGCGACGTAACGGAAGGCATGAGCGACCCCCGCGTGAAATCAGCGCGCAGGCGCTCGCCCGCACGGAATTCATCCTCCGAAATAAAGGCGCGGCCATCGGCGTTCCGGCGCCGATAAAGCATGGCAAGTGGGGATTCCGCCGGATTGATCTCCACCTTTTCGCCCGGCTCTATCTCGTATGTCTCACGGACAGAGGCGGCGGTTAGCGTGGGCTTTTTCTGCTCTTTAGGACGCTTGCGTCCCATTGCAGAAAGCGCGATGCGCTGCCCGTCACATTGTATGGTTCCAGCCTTGCGCATCCGTTCGATTTCAAGGCGCGAAGCCGCAATAGTCCCCTGTTCGCCAACCAGCAAAGCGTGCGTTTCGCGAACCGAATCCTGAAGCTCGCAACCGCCCTGCTTCAAAAAACGGATAATGCGCGTTTCCGCTGCCGAAATCTGCCTCGTCATGCTGCCATCCTCCACGCCGTAAAAGCCGAATTAACGATTTTTTCAAACAGGGAAACGAGGGCATCGAACTCTACGTCATCACGCAAATCCTCCACCGTATGGCAGGCGTGCATGACGGTCGTGCGATCACGCGCAAAGCCCAGCGCCACTTCGTTCATAGCCATTCCCAGCGATGTATGGGCCACATACATGCCGATCTGACGGATACGTGAGACTTCCTGCCGTCCGCGAAGCGGTGAGCGGATTTCCGCACCGCTGGCACCAAAAGAGGCAGCCAGAAGATCGATCAGTGCCTCGCATAATTCGATGCATCGCTCGCGCCGCTTCTTGTCGGCGCGGTGTGTAAGACGCACGAGAGCATCGGGATTGAGAGGCCGCCCATGGCGCGCCGCAATACGCTTCAAAGCCTCGAAAGCCTGCGCCCGTGTATGAATGACATCCAACAGTTCCAAAGATATCCATCTTTCCTCACCAGAATAGGAATATCTTCTTATAGGCTGGAAATTGCAAGCGTGGATAAGTTTTCTAAAAAGGTGCTAAAAAAGATTTTATCCCAAGATATAGGAATATTATCCCCATCCTCCCGAACGGGGCGATCCTGTTTCCATCAACAACAGGACAAACGGGAATCACATGATGCAGGCCACACTGAAAATCGACAGGAATGCATTTCTCGCCAACCGCGCGCAGGAGCGGATGAACGCCATGCAGCGCGCTGCCCTTCAAATTATTGCGGGCATAGACATGGATCTATTGATGAAAGCCTCAAAGGAGGAAAAACAGCAGGCATCCCGCCGCCTCTGCCGCTTGATCGAGCGGGAGCGGCTGAAAGGCACAAATGGCCACTGGAGCTATGATCTCAACCGGCATATCGCGCTAAAACAGGCACTCGACGTGCTGGAAGGCAGGACTGTCAGGAGAAGGCAGATGCGCCATTATTGCTAAAACATGTCCCCAGGAATGGGAGCCTGGTTGGGGTAAAGATATACACGAAAACAAAAGTTTAGAGCGGTTCCGGTTAAAAGGGAGTCGTTGGAACCGCTCTATTTCTGTGCTTTTTACGCATTATCCGATGCATCGAAGCGGGACCGGAAATCAGTTCAGTGGACTGATTTCCCCGCATAGGCGCTTCGTGATTCACGCGCTGAAGAATCAGGCGTCCTTCGGCTTGCGGCCGAGGCCCATCTTCTTGGCAAGGCGCGAGCGCGCTGCAGCATAGTTCGGAGCAACCATAGGATAGTTCGGATCGAGATCCCACTTTTCGCGGTACTGCTCAGGCGTCATGTTGTAATGGGTCACCAGGTGACGCTTCAGCGACTTGAACTTCTTGCCGTCTTCAAGGCAGACAATATAGTCGTCATGAACAGACTTCTTCGGGTTCACCGCTGGCTTCGGCTTTTCAACAACGACCGGGGCCTCTTCGCGTTCGACGTGGCGCTTGAAAGCAGCATGAACTTCAGCAATCAGAACCGGGAGTTCGCCTGCACGAATGGAATTATTGCCGACATAGGCTGCAACGACATCGGCGGTCAAACTCAAAAGCAGCTCGGTGCTTTCGTCGTTCGTTTCCAGATTTTCCATAAGTTTTCCTTTTTTAATTTTTTGTTGTCCGCGCAGCGGCTGACAATGGCAACCCACCCCTTGCCGCCGCTGCGTATTTCATAATCCGGCCCAACTCGATCCCTTATGGAAATATCAATTGACGATGCCATTTGCAATAGAATTGTCAAACCATATTACATTAATAATAGGCAACTCTTCTTAGATCGACAAATAAAATGATATTAAACAGGGCACCGCAAGAAAATTGAGACTTACAGACAGCGCAACTTCCGATTAAGGCGCAAGCCGGTTATTGGTGATGGTGGGCGATAACATTGTTCTCGCAGGCGATCCCCTTATTTTGTATAGCCTGCGTTAGCAACTGTTTTTTCCCTCAAGTTTTGTTGTACGTGTGCCAAGACAAATATGATTTATAGAAAAAGATCGTGCCTTCGGAATCGGGCCTTAAAGGGGCAACGCTTAACTATAATTCATGGAAAACAACTCGCATCGGACATTTCCGGCAACTATATAGAGATGCATGTCACAGCTGAAAATGCGTCCCTTTGGCGCTTTTGAAGCAAATTGAAACCGGTTCACTGGAATTTTGAATGCCCCAGGATTTCCTACGCCCTCTTCCTCCGCACGCTCCCAAGCACCCCGCAAGCGACACACGGCACGGCATCACCCGCACGGATGACTATGCGTGGCTGCGCGCTGAAAACTGGCAGGAAGTGTTCCGCGATCCTTCTGTTCTGGCGCCGGAAATCCGCGCGCACCTGGACGCGGAAAACGCCTATCAAGCCGCCTTGATGAAAGATACGGAAAACCTGCAAAAGGTGCTTTTTGCCGAGATGCGCGGGCGCATCAAGGAAGACGATTCTTCCGTTCCGGCCAAGGACGGCCCCTATGCCTATGGCGTCTCCTATCGCACTGGCGGCGAACAGCCCTATTTCATCCGCACGCCGCGCGATGGCGGGCCGGAAACCATCCTGCTCGACGGCGACAGGGAAGGCGAAGGCAAGGCCTATTTCCGCCTCGCCTCCGCCGATCATGCCCCAAACCACAATCTCCTCATCTGGGGGTATGACGACAAGGGATCGGAATTTTACAAGCTGAAGGTGCGCGATCTCACCACCATGGCCGACCTTGAAGATATCGTTACCGATACCAATGGCGGCGGCGCGTGGGATGCGAAAAGCGAAGGCTTCTTCTACACACGGCTTGATGAAAACCACCGCCCGTCAAAGGTTTTCTACCACAAGATCGGCACACAGCAGGCAGACGACAAGCTGATTTATGAGGAAACCGATCCGGGCTTTTTCCTCGGTGTGGGCGGCTCCGCGCTCGACGATTATATCTTCATCGACATTCACGACCACGAAACATCCGAATGCTGGCTTTTGCCCGCAGACGATCCGTCAGCCGAACCGAAGCTCGTCATGGCGCGCAAGGCCGGCACTGAATATGATATCGCGCCGGGCGGCGATGTTTTCTATATTCTCACCAATGCGGACGGAGCCAAGGACTTCAAGATCTGCCAGGCGCCAGCTTCCGCGCCACAGCCTGAAAACTGGCAGGAAATCGTCGCCGAAAAGCCGGGCCGACTGATTCTCTCCCATTCAGCCTATAAGCACCATCTTGTCTGGATCGAACGCGACAACGGTCTGCCGCGCATCGTCATCCATGATCGCAAGACCGGCGAGGAACACGCCATCGCTTTCGATGAGGAGGCCTATTCGCTGGGACTGCATGGCAGCGCCGAATATGATACGGATGTCATCCGTTTTTCCTATTCGTCGATGACGACGCCGGAACAGCTCTTCGATTATAATATGCGCACGCGCGAACGCACGCTCCTGAAGACGCAGGAAGTGCCCTCGGGCCACAATCCGCAGGACTATGTGACGCGCCGCATTCTGGCCCCCGCCTTCGATGGTGAACTCGTGCCGGTTTCGCTGCTCTATCACAAGGACACGAAGCTGGACGGCTCCGCGCCTTGCCTTCTCTACGGCTATGGCTCCTATGGCATCACCATTCCGGCAAGCTTCAGCACATCGCGCCTTTCGCTTGTCGATCGTGGCTTCGTTTATGCAATCGCGCATATTCGCGGCGGCAAGGACAAGGGGTTCGCCTGGTACGAAAACGGAAAGCGCGACAAGAAGACCAATACGTTCAAGGACTTCATTGCCGCAGCGCAGCATCTCGTCAAGGAAGGCTTCACCAGCCATGACCGCATCGTCGCCCATGGCGGCTCGGCGGGCGGGATGCTGATGGGCGCCATCGCCAATATGGCGCCGCAAGCCTTTGGCGGCATCATTGCCGAAGTACCCTTCGTCGATGTGCTGAATACAATGCTGGACGACACCCTGCCGCTCACCCCACCGGAATGGCCCGAATGGGGTAATCCGATTGCTTCCGAAGCAGATTATCGCACCATTGCCAGCTATTCACCCTATGACAATGTAACGGCGCAGGCCTATCCGGCCATTCTGGCGGTTGCGGGGCTCACCGATCCACGCGTTACCTATTGGGAACCCGCCAAGTGGGTGGCGAAACTGCGTGAATTGAAGACCGACAGCCATCCGGTCCTGTTCCGCATCAATATGGATGCTGGACATGCAGGCGCTTCCGGCCGCTTTTCGCGCCTTGAGGAAGTCGCCTATAGTTTCGCTTTCGCATTGAAGGTGGTGGGTAAGGTTCCAAGCTTCAAAAACTGATTATCAAGCCTTTATCCTGCGAGGGCGGTTCCGTTTTAACGGAATCGCCGGAGCCACTCTAAGTATTTGTTTTGCCGCATTATCCTGAAAATACTCTACAATCTGGAGTGCACGGCCATGAAGATCAATTCCCTGGCTTTTCTGACCAGCCTTGCCCTGGCTCTTCCGGCCGTTATTCCCACAGTGACCAGCGCCGAGGCGCAGGTCCGCAAGGATGTGAGCGAATATGCGGGGCGACGCTGCAACACGCCGCCGCGCGGCAGCGGCATCATCGTCGGCCAGTTCAGCGGCGTGGACGATTCGCCCTTTATCAGCGATGGCGACGCGCTCGTCGCAATTGACCGCTATCGCTGCTTTACCACGATGTCCGAATGCAAGGGCTGGCTCTATACGATGCAGAGCAAATACACCAATGCAGGCGCGGCAACGCTGGCGCGCTGTATCAAGCGATAATCCGATTATCGCGAAGAAGAATACGCAGCGTCGCAGACGATGTGCCAATTGGCCATCCATCCGCCAAGCGTGCAAGACCCTGATAATAAATGAGGCCGGAGCATCATAACCGATGCCCGGCCTCAATATATAAGCCCCTGAGAGCAGGCGCTTTTCAAACAATCGGCAGGCTTATGCCGCCTTTTCGTACATTTCCAGCACGTAATCCCAGTTCACGAGGCTATCGACGAAAGCTTCGAGATATTTCGGACGCGCGTTGCGGTAATCGATGTAATAGGAGTGTTCCCACACATCCACGCCGAGGATCGGCGCCGCACCGTGCACGAGCGGGTTTTCACCGTTCGGGGTCTTGGAAATTTCAAGCTTGCCGTCCTTGACGGAAAGCCAGGCCCAGCCCGAACCGAACTGGCCGGCACCGGCAGCGATGAAATCAGCGCGGAACTTGTCATAACCGCCAAGATCGGAATCAAAGGCCTTTTCCAGCTTGCCCGGCAGTTTCTTGCCGCCGCCATCCTTCTTCATCCATTTCCAGAAAAGGATATGGTTGTAGTGCTGGCCGGCATTGTTGAAGAGGGCCTGATTCTTGCCGAAGCTTTCCTTGACGATTTCTTCGAGGCTCTTGCCTTCCAGGCCGGAACCTTCGAGAAGCTTGTTACCGTTGGTGACATAGGCCTGATGATGCTTGTCGTGATGATATTCAAGCGTTTCGCGCGACATGAAAGGCGCAAGCGCATCATAGTCATACGGAAGGGCGGGCAGTTCGAAAGCCATGGAAACTCTCCTCTTTTCTTTAAGCTTGCGGCGGGCAAAGCAAATAGATGATGCCCGGATGCAAGAGCAAAACTTGCGTGCGCAATCTACATAAGCCGCAACAATGCGGGCGGCAATGGCGCAATGGCGCAATTCAGCTTCAAGGCAATGAAATATTATTGAAATCCCAGCAAGATGGGGCAGATAGTCTTTTGCTGACATTCATGCTCCACGGAGGAAACGGTGTCCTACAGTTCCTATGCCTTCGATGCCTATGGCACATTGTTCGATGTCCATTCGGCGGTGCGGCGACATGCGGACAAGGCGGGGCCGGACGGGCGGGCCCTGTCCGAATTGTGGCGCGCAAAACAACTGGAATATTCGTGGGTTCTGAGCCTGATGGGTGCTTATAGCGATTTCTGGAAACTGACAGAAGAATCGCTCGATTATGCCCTTGCGCACTATCCTTCCGTCGATCCGGCGCTGCGCAACGACCTTCTCGATGCCTATTGGAAACTCGATTGCTACCCGGAAGTGCCCGCGGCGCTGAAGGCCCTGAAGGATCGTGGCGCACGGCTTGCCATTCTATCCAACGGCTCGCCCGCCATGCTGGAGGCGGCGGTCAGGTCCGCTGCCCTCGACGTGCTGCTCGATGATGTCATCTCGGTCGATATGGTGAAGAAATACAAGACCTCGCTTGCGGTCTATGAGCTTATTGCCGTGCAATGGCGCTCTACCCTTCCGCCATCTCGTTCCAGTCATCAAACCGCTGGGATGTGGCGGGCGCGGTGCGTTTTGGAATGCGCGGCGTGTGGATCAACCGTTCCAACGAGCCGGATGAATACAAGCAGTTTCCCCCGGCCCTCATTCTGCCAAGCCTGCATCTTCTGGATTGAATCACAAAAATTTGAACCCGACTTTTATCGGGATACCCCTGATATCCGCCAAAATCGTGTCGCCGGGGCAACACGCGCCATGGAGGAGCCTGCTCGCCTCATTTAGGCCGTAATAAGACCGGCTCGACGCCACATTTGTGGGGCGTTTCTTGCTCACAAACGTCGAACCCAGCCGTGCATCAAGCAGCGGCCCATGCAAATTCAACTGTTCACCGCGCACCGACCACCCCCGGTCTGGTCGCATTTCGTTAACCTTAAACGTTGTATCTCTATCCCTCTCCCATCATCAATCTGGTTTTCATATGCAAACGACCCTTACCCGCCGTTCCTTCCTGACGGCAATGACAGCAACTGCGGCGACCGGCCTCGCCGGTTGCGCTCAGTTGGGGCAGACCGTTCCGATCATCGATGTCGATGCTTTCGGCAATCCCGCCAACCGTGTACCACAAGCCAATGTGGATTCCTCCTACGGCGGCTGGGTGCAAATGTATGCTGCGGTAGAAGATAACGGATATCAGCTCCCGGCTATTCCCATTCAGAAGATGGACACGCGCTATCTGCGCCAGGTCGTGCCGGATCCGACAGGCGAAATGCCCGGCACGATCGTCATCGATACGGCCAATCGCTTCTGCTATCTGGTGCTCGATAATGGGCAGGCGCTGCGTTATGGCGTCGGTATCGGTCGCGAAGGCTTTGCCTGGTCCGGCCGCGCCGTCATCCAGTACAAGCGCCAGTGGCCGCGCTGGACCCCGCCGGATGAAATGGTGGCCCGCCAGCCGGAACTGGTGCAGTACAGCGCCAAGAATGGCGGCATGGCTCCGGGCCTCAAGAACCCGCTCGGTGCTCGTGCGCTCTATATTTTCAAGGACGGCAAGGACACGCTCTACCGCCTGCACGGCAACCCGGAATGGTGGTCGATCGGCAAGGCTGTCTCGTCGGGCTGCGTGCGCTTCCTCAATCAGGATATCATCGATCTCTACGATCGCGTGCCTGCGAAGACGCCTATCCTCGTCATGTGAGTTTAGGGCTGTAGGGCTGTAGGGCGCGTTTCGATCTGATTGAATCAGATCGGCGCTCTAATCCTTTGTTTTAACGCGCATCTTTTCCGAAAACCGTTTCACACTTTTCGGGATGCGCTCTAGAATATCGCGGGCGGAAAAGCCGTCCGCAACCAAACATACTCCCCTATTCCCCTATTCCCTTATTCCCCTGCCCATTATCGCCGGAAACCTCCCAGAATACCGCGCACCAGCGCGCGACCGAGCGAGCTGCCGACCGAGCGAACGACGGATTTCATCGCAGCTTCCGCAACCGTCTGGCGACCTGAACGGCGACCCGTTCCAAGTGCCGTGCCGATGATATCGCCCAGCAAACCGCCGCCGCCTTCTTCTTCCTGTCCGGTCTTCTGCTGCGCGGCCGCAGCATCGGCAGCCTTGCGCGCCAGCATTTCAAAAGCAGAATCACGGTCCAGAGGCTGGTCATACTGCCCGGCAACGGGGCTTGCAGCGATGATCTGCGCGCGTTCTTCCGGCGTCAGCGGCCCGATGCGCGAGGATGGCGGGCGCATCAGCGTGCGCTGCACCATGGATGGTACACCCTTGGCCTGAAGCGTAGAAACGAGCGCCTCGCCGGTTCCAAGGCTGGTGATTGCCTGAAACGTATTGAAATCCGGGTTGGGGCGGAATGTATCCGCCGCCGTCTTCACCGCGTTGGTTTCGCGCGGCGTATAGGCACGAAGTGCATGTTGCACACGATTGCCAAGCTGCGCCAGAACGGTTTCCGGCACATCAAGCGGGTTCTGCGTGACGAAATAGATGCCGACGCCCTTGGAGCGGATCAGGCGCACCACCTGTTCCACACGGTCGATCAGAGCCTTCGGTGCCTCATCGAACAGAAGATGGGCTTCATCGAAGAAGAACACCATCTTCGGCTTGTCGGGGTCGCCCACTTCCGGCAATTCCTCGAAAAGCTCCGACATCAGCCAGAGCAGGAAAGTGGAATAAAGGCGCGGATTCATCATCAGCTTGTCGGCGGCAAGCACACTCACCACGCCGCGCCCATCCGTCGTTGTGCGCATGAGGTCGGCAATGCGCAAGGCTGGTTCGCCGAAGAATTTGGAACCGCCCTGCTGATCGAGTACCAGAAGCGAACGCTGGATCGCCCCAACAGACGCCTTGTTGACGTTGCCGTATTTTGCCGAAAGCTCATCGGAGCGGCCCGCCATTTCTGTAAGGATCGCCTGCAAATCCTTCAGGTCGAGCAGGAGAAGCCCTTCTTCATCAGCAAGACGGAAGGCGATATTCAGCACCCCTTCCTGCGCATCGGTCAGGTTCATCAGGCGCGACAGCAGAAGCGGCCCCATTTCTGAAATGGTGGCGCGCACGGGGTGGCCCTTCTCGCCAAAAATATCCCAGAAAATCACCGGAGCAGCCCGCATCTCGTATGGGTCGAGCTTCACTTCGGCGGCACGCTTTTTCAGACCGTCATTGAGAACACCCGCAGCAGCAATGCCGGAGAGATCGCCCTTGATATCCGCGCAGAACACAGGAACACCAGCCGCAGAAAAGCTCTCCGCCAGCACCTGGAGAGAAACCGTCTTGCCCGTACCCGTCGCACCGGTAACAAGACCATGCCGGTTGCCATATTGCAGCGCCAGATATTCCGGCTGCTGGTAGGTATCGTCCGGCTTGCGGCTTGCGCCAAGAAAAATAGCATCTTCAGCAGTCATCAGGCGGCTTGCTCCCTCTATTCAAGCGAACCATGCCATAAGGCAGGGTTTTTAGAGCGCGTTTCGATCCGATTCAATCAGATCGGCGCTCTAAAATCTTCTATTTGAAGCATAATCTTATCGATCCTCGTCTCACCCCGGTCGGATTATGCTCTAAAGGTATAACCGCAGCCCTATCCCGCGACAATGATTAAAGCCGCAACAGGCAAGGTCCGCGCCGCTAATCCATGTCATAGTCGCCACAGAAAATTTCCCTATATTTATTGTCGGGAATACTTGCAAAGCGCCTGCTGGAGTGCATATTACGTAAACGTAAGATTTTTTGGGAGAGTCTCATGGAAGAACTGATCGCGCGCATCACCTCGAACGTTGGCATTGATGCGGCAACGGCAGAAAAGGCAGTCGGCATGATCCTCGCCTTCCTGCAAAAGGAAGGCCCGGCCGATAAGGTGCAGCAACTGCTGGCAGCAATTCCGGGTGCGGAAGAAGCCGTATCGCAGGTCAAGGGCGGCGGCTTCCTGTCGAACCTCGTTGGCGGTGTGATGGGTCTCGGCACCCAGCTTATGGGCGCGGGCCTTGGCATGGGGGAAATCTCCGGCGTTGCCAAGGAAACCATCCGTTTTGCCAAGGAAAAGGCAGGCGATGAGCCTGTGGACGCCGTTGTCGGCGCTATTCCCGGCCTTGGCCAGTTCGTCTGATCCAGGCCCGACCGGACAAAATAAAAACCCGCCGATCATTCCGGCGGGTTTTGTTTTTATGCGCTGTCTTTCGACACCTGCACACCGACATGCCCGGCGCGCCCTGCCCCCCAGCCATTGATGGAGGCGCCAAGGCCAAGCAGGACGAACAGCACACCGCAGGCGGCGAAGCTGCCTGTCGCGCTATGGATCATGCCGACCAGCAAGGGGCCGATGGCGGCAAGAATATAGCCCACACATTGCGCCATGCCGGAAAGATGTGCAGCCGTATGTGAATCCGGAGAGCGCAGGACGATTACCATCATGGCGGCGGCAATGAGCCCGCCCTGCCCTATGCCCTGAATGATGGCGAGCGGCAGGAAGGCCCAGCCTGGCAGATAAAGAAAGCCAATCAGTGCCAGAACCGCACAGCCGCAGAGAAACACATTGATGAAGCTCTGGTTTTTCTGGCGCACGGCAATCGACGGGATCAGAAGACAGGTAATGACCTGCGCCATGATCGAGAAGGAAACAAGACCGCCCGCTGTGCCTGCACTCATGCCCCTTTCACGCAGGATCGGCGCCAGCCATCCAAACACGATATAGGCGGTGGACGATTGCAGTCCCATGAAAAGCGTGACCTGCCAGGCAAGCCTGTCGCGCCAAAGGCCGGCAACCTTGAAACCGGAATGGGCCACATGGTGCTTGGCGCGCAGCGCCTGCGGCAGCCAGAGCACAAAGACCAGCGCAGCCGGAACAGCCCAGAAGGCCAGTGCCAGATTCCACGAACCGCCCAGCATATTCTTGATTGGAATGGTGAAGCCCGCAGCCGCACAAAGCGCCATCGTATAAAGGCCGGTCATGATGGCCGCCGTCTTCGGAAAATCGCGCTTCACCACACCCGGCAGCAGCACATTGCCGACCGCGATGGCAGCCCTTGCAAGCGCCGCCCCCATATAAAGGAAAGACTGTGTGCCCAAACCGCGAATAGCCGTACCGACGGTCAGCACGATCAACACGAAAAGCAGCGTGCGTTCAGCGCCAAAACGCTGTGCAAGGCGCGGTGCGAAAGGCGCGAAAGCGCCAAGGCACACGACGGGCAGCGTTGTAAGCACGCCCGCCGATACGGACGACATGCCAGTCGCCTGAATGATTTCCGGCAAAAGCACCGACACGCTGGAAAAAACCGGGCGCAGATTGGCCGCGATCAGCACGAGGCTTGCCCCCAGCAGAATGCGCAAAGCTTTGCTCGGCGGGCGCTGAGCATCGGGCGCGGGAACACTGTCCGCCTCGGCATCGATCAGAGGCGGCTGTGACCGCACCAGAATATCGTCTCCCGCCGGGCCGTCCAGCGGTAGGGCGCTTGCGTGGCTCATGATGCCAACAACCTTTCAAGTTCTGCAATAAGGGGGGCCATGAAGCTGCGCACCGTCGCGCCAGCCTTGTCGGGATCGCCCGTGGCAATGGCTTCGACGATCCTGCGGTGTGCTTCATCGCTCGGTTCCGGCAGGCCGCCATCGAGCGTGGCTTCAATGGATTCGCGAATCGAGGCCGAGAAAAAAGCATAAATTTCAGCAAGCGCACTGTTGCCGGAGGCCGCGACGATTGCTTCATGGAAGGCGAAATCACGCGCGACAAACGTTGCCCGGTCCATATCGGCGCGCCCCGTCCTCTCATCCAGAAGCTTGTTCAAGCGTGCAATAATTTTGGGGGTCGCGCGCTGTGCAGCAAGGCGCGCGGCTTCCGTTTCCAGAAGCGCGCGCGTTTCAAAACGGTCGCGCAAGCTCGTATGGCGAATCCGATCCAGACTGCGCGCAGTATCGGCGGCAGAGCGCACATAGGTGCCCGATCCCTGCCGCGTTTCCAGCATTCCCTGCGCCACCAGCGCGCGCACAGCCTCACGCACCGTGCCCCGGCTGAAGCCAAGCCGCGCGGAGAGATCTGCTTCGTTGGGCAATTTCTCGCCCACCACCCAGCGGCCTGAAGTAATTTCGGCCCGGATCGCCTGCATGGCCGATTCCGTCAGATTGGTTCTGGATATAGTTTTCATCGTCTTCCAAAATCATCAGATGACTTGATGAGTCATATCCCAATATATTGCCTGTCAACGCCCCCTTTTGCCGAGGCGATGGCCTATGCCGTATTCCGTTAACAATTTTCGCGCAATCTGCGTTTCATTTCGCAGCTTCGCAGTCAGGTGCCAGCATGATTACGCTTTACTGTCTTTCCGGGGACCATCTAGAGCAAATTGACGTCGAGCCGGGGACACCCCTGCCCGACAATGTGATCTGGATCGATATTTTCACGCCTGGCGTCAGCGAAGACCATATTGTCGAGGCCTGGACAGGCATCTCCATCCCGACACGCGAAGACATGACGGAGATTGAGGAATCGAGCCGTTTTTATATGGAATCCGGAGCGCAATATCTGACGGTGCCTATCCTCCATGCGGTCGATCTCGACCATCGTGAACTCGCACCCGTCACCTTCATCACGCATGGCGCGCGGCTCATCACGGTTCGCTATGCCAATCCCAAATCATTCAGCATCTATATTTCGCGCGTAACCAAGCCCGGCAACGGGCTCATACCCGCCAAATGCACCGGCATATCGATCATGCTGGGCATCATCGAGGCCACGACAAACCGGCTGGCCGATATTCTGGAAGGCGTGGCAGGCAAGATCGATGCGGCCTCCCATTCGATCTATCGCCGCCAGCCCAAGGCCCACCCGATGACGACAGAGGATTTCAGACATGTCCTCACCCAGATCGGCGGACAGGGAACATTCCTGTCGCGAACACGGGAAAGCCTTGCCGGCTTGAGCCGCATGCTCGTCTATCTCTCGGCCAACAACAGTCCCGTTTCAGCCAAGAAAGACACGCGCTCCTGGATCAAATCGCTGGAGCGCGACGCCCAATCCCTCACGGCCTATGTGGATTTTCTGGCCAATAAAGTGACATTCCTGCTCGATACGATCGTAGGGCTCATCTCGGTTGAACAGAACGCCATCATCAAGATATTTTCCGTGGCTGCCGTCGGCTTCATGCCGCCAACACTTGTTGCATCCATCTATGGCATGAATTTTTCCTTCATGCCGGAACTGCACTCGCCCTGGGGTTATCCGATGGCGCTGATATTCATGGTCGCCTCGGCCCTGCTGCCGCTGCTTTATTTCCGCAGCAAGGGGTGGCTCTGACAATTCTCGACAGGCTTCCCCTCCCATGTTATATCATCTGTTATAACATGGGAGAAAGCCATGAACATAACCCTGCGCAAGATCGGTGATTCCTATGGGGTAATCATCCCGAAGGAAGTGCTGGAACGGCTGAACCTGCAGACCGGCGACACTCTCACACTTACAACCGATGAAAACGGTTTGCGGTTGGCCCGCAGCACTGAGGATGCCGAAGTTCTTGAAAAGAAGATGCAAATCGCGCGTGAGCGGATGAAGAAATACGAGACCGCTTATCGCGTACTCGCTCAATGATCGACTTTCATTCGCGGGTTTTCATAGAAGCTCTGCATCAGGAACAACTGCGCTTGCACGGTGGCGCGACAGGCATTCGTGATTCCAGTTTGCTGGACTCCGCACTGGCGCGCGCCCAGCATAAGGAAGCCTATGGCAATCCCGATATTTTCGATCTCGCGGCGGCTTATCTATTCGGAATCCTGAAAAACCATCCTTTCATAGATGGTAATAAGAGGACTGGACTGGCTGCCGCCGACTTGTTTCTTTATTTCAATGGCTACAGTCTTGAAGCTGAGCAGGAAGATGTGATCCAGCTCGTCCTGATGGTTACAACCAGCGAAATAGATGAAACCGGCGCTGCGGCATTCTTCCGCGATCATGCCGTTGTTATAAACGAAGACTAATTTACCTTCAGCGACACGATTTCCCATTCCGTGCCGTTGATTTTCACCACATCGCCAACCGGCTTGCCGAACAGCAGGATGGAAACCGGCGCTACGTGGGAAATCTTGCCCCTGGACGGGTCGGCTTCGTCTTCGCCCACGATGGTCCAGCGGCGGGTGCTGCCGTCATCGAGATTTTCCAGTTCCACTGTCATGCCGAAGCGCACGACATCGCTGTCCGGGGCTGGCACGGAAAGTTCCGCCGTTTCACGCCGCGCCATCCAGTAGCGAAGATCTCGTGAAATGCGCGCAACCGCAGAGCGTTCGCCCGCTATATTGGCCTCTGCCAGATCGTGCTGAAGGCGTGCAAGTTCATCATCGATCTGCTTCAGCCCGGCAGGCGTGACAAGGTTGCGATGCGGACTGATGGGACGCTCGCCCAGATCGGTCGGTGCGTCGTCCTGTTCTTTGGTAAAAGCTCTGCTCATACAAAAAATGTAAGGGAGGCCATTCCGGCTTACAAGCCTGCGGGTCAGCCAATCTGCGCCGTACCCAACACGGCTGCGGGTGTAACGCTGCCAAGGGGAATGCCGTTCCAGTTCTTCATCTCGGGGCTGGCAAAATCCGCAAGCTTTGCGGACAAGGCCTCATCCTTGCGGAAAAGGCGTGACAGAACCGCCGCGACCATCGCCTCCGAAGCCCGCGTCGCACCATCATCGCATTTCATCGCAAAGCCAAAGCCCAGTTCCGGCACGGAACCGCAGAACACGCCTTCCGCGCCCGTTTTCACGAAAATGCGCCCCGGCGCCATGCGCATCAGTTCGGTGCACGCACGCTTGGTGCCCGCCACGTAAAAGGGTTCGGCCATGCAGGCATGGATGAGGCGCTGTGCCGCCTTGGCCCGCTTGTCACCAAGCCCGGCGCCGGTCGCCATCTTTGCAAAACCATGTGCGAGATTTGACAGCGGAATGGCATAGGTCGGGATGGAGCAGCCGTCCGTACCGCAATGATCGATACTATGCGGTGCACCTGTCACCGCCTCCATCGTGT